>CAZYXV010000001.1:0-195091 GCA_964651475.1 uncultured Anaerolineae bacterium
AGGCTCAGTCGGCGCGCCCACCCGTTACCTCAACTCAACCCGTTACGCCCTGAGACGGTTATGGAGACCTGCTTGACTTTACCGTTTTCATCGAGTATGCTAATAGCATAGCATTACCTGGTCATTACTTTTAATGGAGGATATAATGATCAGCGAAACAATTCTCAGTTTAGAACGCCGATTCCATAGCGCACCGCCGATCCGTCTGGATTACGAATCGGTTGACGGCGAGGAAGCAGGCAGCGTATCGCCCGAACAAGACGCCCTGTCTCCAGACGAAATCTATATCGAGCCGCGCCGGGTCCGCGTGCCCCACTCGCTGGTGTGGAGCATAGCAATTCTGCTTGGACTGGGTGTGCTGCTGCTGGCCGCGTGGGGATTTGCCCAAAGCACGTGGACGTATGGCATGGTGCCGGTGGATTCAGCAACGTCGGTGCGTCTGACCCAGATACGCGCCACCCTGGCCGCCGTCGGCGCGTCGCAGGCAGCGCTGCAACAAATAGATATCGCCGCCCGGCCGGGCGTCAATATCGGCGATGCTATCGAAGCACTGGTCAGCGCAGACAAGGCCCTGGCCCCGCTAAACGACGATCCCGCCATCGCTTCAGCCCGCCAAGACTTGCGCGTCATCTTGAGCGATTTGCAGGGTAAGCGCTTTGGAGCGCCTGCCATGCCTCTCGTCAGCCCTACCCCATTGCCCACGATAGACATTTCCATCCCTTAAAATTTGGGAGAGATTGCCATGACAAGCATCCGTTGGCGCATGGTGACAAGTTATACGCTGGTCGTGCTGTTCACAGTCATCGTCCTCAGCGCGGCTTTATTTTGGGCCATTGACGGCTATTACAATGCCCTCGAACGCCGTTACCTGGCCGTGAACGCGCAAGGGGCAGCAGAGGTATTGTCGCCCCTGCTGGCCCGCCAATTCCCGCTTCACCAAGTCGAGCGCCAGGTGAGCTTGCTGGCCTTTCTATCTCAAGCGCGCGTCCGGGTGTGGCGCTCGGATGGCACACTCATCGCGGATTCAGGCTCGCCATCGTCGCAGCCTCTGACCGTTGCCCTGGCCGACAATGCTCCCTCTTCGGCATTGCTTACCCAGACGGTGCCTGCAGCCGGCGTCCTCGTGCAGCAAGTAGTAGTTTCGGACGCCACCAATCTTTTATCGCTAAATATCTCGATGAACCAGGTTCCTTTTGGATACGTGCTCGAGTTGCAGGGAGACAAAACTGGCGCCTTTGAGTCATTGTCCAATCAGGCGCGCTCTCACCAGGTGATGCGCGTGCCTGTCTGGCATAAAGATCAACTGGTGGGCGAGGTTGAGTTGCTGGAAGGTCCGGCGTACAGCCGCCAAATCGTCGGCGACGTAGCCGAGGCGCTGCTCAAAGTAACCTTCGGCGTGGCGCTTGCAGGAGCGGCAGCAGGCGCATTGATCGGGAGCAAGCTGCTGACGCCGCTTTTAGAGTTGGCCGGCGCCGTGCGCCAGATGAGCCGGGGGGAGTTGTCCACGCGCGCCGCGGTGCGAGGTCGGGACGAAGTTGCCATGCTGGCGGGGCGCTTTAACGCCATGGCGGACCACATCCAGCAAACTCTGTCTGCGCTAGAGGCCGAGCGCGAAAGCCTGCGCCGCTTTACGGCCGACGCTTCGCACGAAATGCGCACCCCTCTCACGGCCCTGGCCTCGTTTATAGACCTGATGGGTGGCCCACGCGGCACGGACCATGCGGCGCGCGCTGAATTGTTGGCCCAGTCCGAGCAACAAGTGGCGCGCCTGAATCGCCTGATGGGCGATCTTTTGGAGCTGGCCCACTTTGATTCAGGCACGGCCAAGCCTCTGCTGCGGACAGGCGACTTGCGTGACGTGGTGCGCCGCGAAGTGAACGAGGGCCGGCTCAAAGCCGGGTCGCGCGGCATCACGCTGGAAATGAACTTGCCAGATGCACCCGTCACGGCGCAGTTCGATAGAACCTATTTCTCGTGCGCGCTGGGCAACCTGATTGACAATGCCATCAAATTCAGCTCAACAGGAAAAGTCTGCGTCGGGCTACAAACCAACGGGCAAACAGCTAACGTGTGGGTAAGTGACGAGGGGCCTGGCATCTCGCCATCTGACTTGCCCCACATCTTTGAGCGATTTTATCGCGGACATTCCACTCAAGACATTCCCGGCACCGGCCTGGGCCTGGCGATTGTAGCCGCCATCGCGCAGATGCACGCCGGGCGCGTGACAGTCCAAAGCGAACAAGGCGCAGGCAGCCGCTTTGTCCTCGAAATTCCGCTTTGCATTCCCGGCCCGGCCCAAGATACGCCAGAGCGCGCCACAAGCTCGCCACTCGCGGCATTGCCCGCTGCCTGGTCAGAGGCATAAACCCTTCCACCCAGTCACATTCTAAAGAATCCAGTTCCCGTCTGGAAACCCTGTAAAAGCAGCAGCTCCATGTTGGGTTGTAGGGAGTCCCCAACTTGTTGGGGCAGTTTTGGCTCAAGTGGGGCAACCCCGAAAAGTTCGGGACTCTGGTGCCATCAAATGGAGCACATGGCATCCTCTCCGGCAAACTGCTAGCGCAGGTCCTCGCATTGATTTTTAGAGCCTCATGATATAATAAGCTCAATGCCGGTTAGTTAACAGCATTGAGCCTTATGAACTTTTAAAAGCCAAGCTCCGGATTGGAGGCTTGAGCCGGATGCCAAATGTACCGCCTAAAGGCCCAAATCTGAAAGCTGAGGCTTTAGCCGGAACTTGTGCCATCACAGGCTATACTGGGCGCGGGCACAATCTGCAATTTTGTTGTCATTGCGAGGGTGCGAAGCGCCCGAAGCAATCTCTGATCTGCAAGCGTACAGATTGCTTCGCCGCTCGCCGCAGGTGGAGCGGCTCGCGATGACAGGATTGTGAAAAATTGCAATTTATGACCGCGTGCAGTATATCTGCAGGATACCTTTGGGCAAAGCCTCGATTCCAGATTGCCGGGTTAGAGATATTTGTAGTAACGGCCTTTGCCGTCAAAAAACGAGGGAGTTATGCCACAAGCAACATTTCATTTTCCAAAAGGTTTTTGTTGGGGCGGCGCCACAGCCGCCCATCAAGTGGAAGGCAACAATTCCAATAATGATTGGTGGGTCTGGGAACAAGAAGGCCACATCCGCGACGGGCAGACCTCTGGACTGGCGTGCGATTGGTGGAACAACGCCGAGCGTGATTTTGACCTGGCCGCGCAACTGAACAACAATGCGCACCGCCTGTCCGTCGAGTGGAGCCGCATCGAACCCGCGGAGGGCAAGTGGGACAGCGCCGCGATTGACCGCTACCGGGCGATGCTGCAAGGGCTGCGCCAGCGCGGCATCGAGCCGATGGTCACACTGCATCACTTTAGCACGCCATTGTGGCTGGCCGAGCGCGGCGGATGGGAAAATTCCACCATCGTGCCGCTGTTCGAGCGGTTCGCGGAAAAGGTCGCGCGCTCGCTGGGCGATTTATGCGATTTCTGGTGCACCATCAACGAACCCACCATATACGCCCTGCTTGGGTGGGTGGCCGGCGCGCCCGCCGACGCGCACCATCATCAGCTCACCTTTCCGCCCGGCAAGCACGAGCCGGACCTGGCCATGGCCGTGATTGAAAATATGTTGGTGGGGCACGCCGCCGCCTACCACGCTGTTCACCGCGTTCAACCTGCCGCGCGCGTGGGCATTGTGCACAATATGACGGACATCCAACCGGCCAACCCCAACTCGCCGTTGGACCGCTTTGTGTCAGGGCAGCGCGACCGGATCGTCAATCAATCAGTTTTGGATGCTGTTTTTCACGGCAAAATTGTGCGCTTTGTCGGCTCTAAACGCTCCAGGCAACTCAAAGGCACAACCGATTTCTTTGGCCTCAATTATTACACGCGCAACATTTTGGCCTTTGATCGCCGCAACCCAGACGCGCTCTTTAGCCAGCAAGTCTTTCCGCAAGGCGCGCCGATGAGCGACGGCATGTATGGCGAGATTTACCCGGACGGGCTATATCACCTGCTCAAACGCTTGGGCAAATACAACATCCCGATCTACATCACGGAAAATGGCCTGCCCGACGCCGACGACGACCAGCGCCCGGCCTATCTCGTCACACACTTGCGCCAGATATGGTGGGCCATCCAGTGCAATATTCCGGTGATGGGATACTATCACTGGTCGCTGGTGGATAACTTTGAGTGGGCCGAAGGGTGGAATCTGCGCTTTGGCCTGATTAAGGTAAATCCGCAGACGCAAGAACGCAACGTCCGCAAAAGCGGACGCCTGTTTGCGGAAATCGCCGGAGCTAATGCCATCACCACCGATATGGTTTCGCGTTATGCGCCCGAGTTGATGGAGAAATTGTTTCCAGGCTAAATTATCAGCCTTCAGCTTTCAACCTGACCGCTGACGGCTGATCGCTGACTGCTTGAAGACCAGGAATGAAATATGAAAACCATCGTCGAATGTGTCCCCAACTTTTCCGAGGGCCGCCGCCAAGACATCATAGAGGCAATCCTGGCGGAGGTGAACGCCGTGCCCGGCGTAACGCTGCTCGATGCGCACAGCGACCCCGATCACAATCGCACCGTCGTCACGTATGTGGGCGAGCCGGCGCCAGTGGAAGAGGCCGCTTTTCGCCTCATCGAAAAGGCCGGCGAACTGATCAATATGGACGAGCATCGCGGCGAACATCCGCGCCTGGGCGCGACGGACGTGGTGCCCTTTATCCCCATCGCCGGCGTGACCATGCCCGAATGTGTGGCGATGGCGCGGCGGTTGGGGCAGCGTGTTGGCGCTGAATTGAACATTCCGGTTTATCTTTACGCCAACGCCGCGCAGCGCCCGGAACGCGAGGCGCTCGCCAACATCCGGCGCGGGCAGTACGAGGCCATCAAGACCGAAATTGGCGTGAACCCCGCCCGAGACCCAGATTTTGGCCCGCACAAACTCGGCACAGCCGGCGCGGTCGTCATTGGCGCGCGCGGGCCGCTGGTGGCTTACAACATTTACCTCAACACGCCCGATGTAGCCATTGCTCAAAAGATCGCCGACGTGGTGCGCTTTTCCAGAGGCGGCTTTCGCTACGTGATGGCCAAGGGGCTGCTGGTGAAGGGGCAAGCGCAGGTCTCGATGAACCTCACTGACTTTAGGTGCACGTCCCTGGCTGTGGTACAAGAAAGCGTGCGCCGCGAGGCTGCGCGTTACGGGTGCAGCGTCACGCACAGCGAAGTGGTGGGGCTGACCCCGCAAGAAGCGCTGCTGGATGCGGCCACATATTACTTGCAAGTCAGAGGCTTTGAATCCGCGCAGGTGCTAGAAAACCGCCTGGGCGGCGGCGAGGTCAGCCTGGTGCCGCAAGCCTTTCTCAACGCCACCGCCGAAGGCACACCCACGCCCGGCGGCGGAGCGGTCTCGGCGCTGGCGGGCGCGTTGGCCGCCGCGCTCACGGCGATGGTGGCGCGGCTTACCGCCGGCAGAGCCAAATACGCCAGCGTTCACCCACACATGAATGACGCTATCGCCAAAATCGAACCGCTGCGCAGCCAGTTGACGCACACGATTGACGCGGACAACGCCGCCTTTGACCAGGTGATGAGCGCTTACGGCTTGCCACAAGAAAGCGCCGTTGAAAAAGTCACGCGCCGCGCCGCCGTGCAACTGGCGACGATGCACGCCGCGCAGGTGCCGCTCCAGACGATGCGCCTGGCAGTGGAGGCGTTAGACATCGCTCAAACTGTGGCCGAGTTGGGCAATCCCAGCTCGATGACAGATGTGGGTGTAGCGGCTCACCTGGCGCGCGCGGCGGTGGAAGGCGCGGGAATGAACGTGCGCATCAACCTGGCCTCGCTGGACGGCAAAGAGCAATTGGGGCTTGTGCTGGACGAGGTTAAAAAGTTGCGCGCCCGCGCGGCCGAACTGGCCGATAAAATCATCAAGACAGCCGAGGAGCGCGGAGGACTGCTCTAGCAGCCTGTCGGGGAGGAACTCGTTTGTAGTGCGCGCTTCAGCGCGCTCAAGCGCGCACTACGAGCGTGCCCACCCGCTCTCAGACAGCCTGCTAGCCAATGGGATAAGATGACAATGGCCTGGCAAAATATGCCTTACTTTATCGTGCAGGCCGTGGCCTCTGGCATGGCCGCGCTGCTGGCGCTGTATGCCTGGCGACGGCGCGCCGTGGCTGGCGGCGTCACCTTTGCCCTGTTGATGTTGGCGGTTTCTGAATGGGCCTTCACCAACGCCATGGAAGCCATCTCGATCGAGATGCCGGCCAAGATTTTGTGGTCAAAAATCAGCTACCTGGGCATTACGAGTGTAGCCCCGTTATGGTTGGTGTTCTCTCTGATCTATAGCCAGCGCGATACGTGGCTGACGCGCCGCGCCAGGCGCGCAGCATTGTTGTGGATCGTGCCAGCCATCATCACCGGCCTGACTGCGACAAACGAATGGCACGGCCTGACCTGGCCCACTATCACCGCATCCTCTGACGAGCCGGGCGCGATGGCGATCTATGCGCACGGGGTGTGCGTGTGGCTCAATGTGGCCTATTCTTACACGCTGCTGTTGATAGGGACATTCTGGATAGTGCGGACGGCTCTGCGTTCCGCCCAATTGTACCGCTACCAGGTCTGGTTGCTGCTTGCCGGCGCAGCCGTTCCATGGATAGGCAACGTGCTCTACATGATAGACCTGATTCCCCTGCCGGGACTGGATTTGACCCCCATCGCTTTTACAGTGACGGGGATAATGATAACCTTGAGCATCTTTAGATTTCAAATGCTCGATATTGTGCCAGTCGCCCGCGACGCCGTGCTCGAAAGCATGAGCGATGGCGTGCTGGTGCTGGACGCGCGCCATCGCATCGTAGACATCAACCCAGCCGCCCAACGTCTCGTCAAGCGCGGCGAAGCGAATCTCGTTGGGCAACCCGTGGACGTGGCCCTGGCAGCGTGGACTGATCTGGTCGAACGATACCGCAATATGCCAGAAGCGCAAGCCGAGATCGTTCTAGGCGAGGCCCAATCCACGCAATGGATAGACATGCGCATTTCACCCTTGCGCGACCGCCGCGGCCAGCTCACCGGGAGGTTGATTGTTTTGAGAGACATCACGGCGCGCAAGCAAGCCGAGGCGACAATCGAGCAGCGCAACCGCGAACTAGCCGCCGCGCGAGAAGCCGAACAAGCCGCACTGCGGCGCGAAATGAACCGCGCCCGCGATATCCAGACCAGCCTGTTACCCCGCGCCGCCCCAAGCCTGGCCGGTTTAGACATCGCCGCGTGTAGCCTGCCGGCTCGTGAAGTAGGCGGCGATTGGTACAACTATTACGAGTTGCCGGGCAATGAACAAAATCCACACGTAAGTTACGGCCTCGCGGTCGGCGACGTCACCGGCAAGGGCATCCCGGCAGCTTTGTACATGGCCGTATCCACCGTCATGCTCACCGCCAAAGCGCCCTCTATTCCCGACGTAGCCAGGTTGATGGATGAAATGAACACCGCGCTGTATCCCTACATGGCGCCCCATCAGATGAACACGGCCCTGTGTTACGCGCGGCTGGAACCCATGCCAGAGCGCCAGGCTGGTTATGTGGCGCACACCGCCAACGCCGGGCTGGTCGCGCCCATCCTGCGGCGCGGGGCGCAGTGTGAATACCTGGATATTGGCGGCTTGCCGCTGGGCGCCGAGTTGACCGACATCCCGTACACGGCCGTGTCAGTGCCTCTGCAAGCGGGCGATAGCCTAGTGCTATCCAGCGACGGAATCGTGGAGGCGACCAACGAAACAGGGGAAATGTATGGATTCGAGCGCTTTCTGGCTAGCGTGGCGAACGCGCCCCGCGGCAGCGCGCGCGACATCCAGGAATGGATTTTGGCTGGCGTGCGCGGCTTTGTCGGCAGCGCAGAACCTCACGACGACATGACGCTGATTGTGATAGTGGTGAAAAGCTGATCGCCAACCACTCACCTATCTAGCCAGCGCGCCAGGATAGTATCCAGCGCGCCGTCCGCTTCCAGTTTCATCAACGCCCGGTTGAGCGCCGTCTGCAAGCGGGGACTATCAGCGCGCACGGCGATAGCCAATGGATAGGGTTGAACCGACCCCGGCAAGATACTAAATTCGGGCCGTTTTGCTACAGCCTGCCGCGCCCACACTGCGTCGGCGATGGCCGCATCCGCCGCTCCGCTTGCCACGGCCTCTAATGCCAGCTCTGCCGAATCGCGCTCTATCAACGTCACGCCAGGCGTGCGGCGCGCGATTTGCCGGGCAGCGGCGTCCGCCTCCGAGCCAAGCTCCACCGCGATGCGCTGGCCTCCTAAATCGGTACACGGATTCACACGGACGAACACGGAAGAATTTTTAGAATCCGTACAATCCGCGTTCATCTGTGTCCTGAGCACGACTTGGCCGGCGTCGAAATACGCGCCGGTGTATATAAATTCGGCCACCCGCGCCGGGTCATTTTCCAGCGCGCCGATGAGGGCATCGCATTGCTTCATGCGCAGCGCATCGTAAGCGCCATCGTAGCCCACCGGCACGAACTGCGCCTGCACACCCATCGCTTCGGCCAGCCTGCGCCCAAGATCAACGTTCAATCCCATATATTGCCCTTGCCCATCCACTGCCGCGAACGGCCAATCATTTGAATCCACCCCAAAGCGAATCGTTCCTTCATCGTGCACTTGCTGCCACATATCCTGGCGCGGGCCGGCCAACCACTCCCGCGCCAGCCTGAGCGCGCCCGGCCCCCAGTCCAAAATAAAAGTAACAGAAAGCAAAAAGCAGAAAACGGAAAGCAGGGGTGCCTTCCACCTTCCACCTTCTACTTTCCACTTTCTACCCTCCACCTTTTACCTCGTATACTTTTGCACTTCCAGATAAATCGGCTTGGGCTGGAATGTGGGTGAAACAAACGTAAAATTATCCTGGTAGCCGTGCTGCGCCCGGGGCAGCCGGAAATCCCACACCGCCACGACCTTGCACCAGGGCCAGTTGCGCCTGGCCCACTCGTAAGCGCCCAGCGTATACTGCACGCGCTGCGCGGGCGTCACGCTGTAAATCCAGCGCGGGCTATCGTTCCATCCCGTCTCCGTGATATAGACGAATTTGCCAGCGTCGCCGTTATTTTCCATCACCTGGCGCAACAACTCGACGCGCCTCAAGTTCAGGCGGTCCGGCGCTGGCTCTTGCTCAGGCGGATTCTTTAACCCGTAGCTGTGCGCCGCCAATCCGTCAAAATAATTCGCCGCGCCAGCCTCGTACATGCGCTGCAAGTAAATCAGGTCATTCGTCCCGTGGGGGCTGCCTTCCGGCTCCATGGTGGGCGCCAGCGCGCCCGCCAGCACCACAACGTTGGGATTGGCCTCCTTGGCGCGCGTGTAAGCGACCCTGAGCAATTCCGTATAGGCCGCCGCGTCAGGCGGGCGCAGGCCCCACTCGAAAGCCAAGTTCGGCTCGTTCCAGATGATGACGTGGTTCACGCGCCCGGCATAGTGCGCTGCAAAGGCGTACACAAAATCGCCAAAATCGGCATAGTGTTGGGGATCAATATAATTAAGCGTGGTTTCCTGTTCGAGGGGATCGGGCCGCACCCAGGCCGGCACCAGCCCCAGGCGCGCGATGACGGTCAACCCTTGCGCCTGCGCGTGTTTCACAATCGTATCGGAATGGCCCCACGAAAATTGCCCGCGCGACGGCTCGATGTAGGTCCAGGGGAAAAACTCGACCATCCACGGCGCACCCATCTCACGCACCATCTCCAGCGTGTGTTGAATCTTCCAGTATTCCACTTCGTCGGTCAGGCGCGTGTGGACGCCCACCAGCGGATTGCTGGTGTAAACCGTCTGCGGCGGGCCGGGTGTCACCAGCAAGCCGGGCGGCGATTCAAACGCCCACAGCACAATCAGCAACAAAATCAAGCGTTTTGCCGCGTCAAAGCGAATACGGCTCATATCATCCCCTGGCGGCGCGCTGGCGGCCCCCCCGCGACTGTACGAGGGTTGACGCTCGCGCCAAAACAGGCTATACTTTTCAAATAAAGAAAAAGGAATACGATGGCAAATTATCCACCCCCCACCCCCGATCCATTCGACTATGCCGGCAATGACGTGGGCGTGCTCATGATTCACGGCTTTACGGGCAGTCCCTCCGAGATGCGTCCGATGGGCAAATATCTTGCCGCGCAGGGATACACTGTGCTTGGCCCGCTGCTGCCGGGGCACGGCCTCACCTGGCAAGACATGAATCGCTGCAGGTGGCAGGAATGGGGCCAGGCTGTGGAACAGGCTTACCAGGAGTTAAAAGCGCGCTGCCGCGCCGTCTGCGTTACTGGCGGTTCGATGGGCGGGCTGCTCACATTGTACCTGGCCGAGCGCCACCCCGAAATTCCCGCCATCATCCCCATGGCGCCCGCAATCAAAACGACCAATCCGCTTGCCCCCTTGGCCTGGCTGCTCAAGTATTTCGTCCAATTTTCACCCTACGACCCCGAACGCGATGGCGACGATTTGAGCGATCCCGAAGCGCGCAAACGCGACCTGTGGTCATATATGGGCACGCCCGTGGCCGCGGCGGAACAACTTGTCCAGCTCCAACGTACAGTGAAACGTGACCTGCACAAGGTTGCCATGCCCACTCTCCTCTTGCACGGTATGCGCGACCGGACCATCAAACCATCCAGCTCTCAATATGTTTTCGATCACATCGCTTCGCAAGATAAAGAGTTAATCTGGCTGCACAACTCGGGGCATTGTTTGTGGGTAGATAGCGAAAAAGAGCAGGCGTGGCAAAAAGCGCACCAACTCATTGCAAAGAACACAAATGACGCCACAGCAGCCCCAACGCTGAGGTAGCGCCCCACTCGGCGGCCAGCTTGGGGTGGCCAGCAAAGCTGCGCGATTGGGTCTGCGAGCCGTAAAGCGTTGTCAACGCGAGCGCAATGTGCAAGGCAGCGCCTTTTTCCGCCGCCTGTTCCACCACCACCCCCAATACCACATCTACGTCAGACGATTGGCGCATTACCTCGACGGCCTTGTCCAACGGCGCGCCCAGTGAGGGCAGTACCAGCCCGTGATGAAAAATGCCTTCCGCGCCCGGCACCGAGGCCAGCCGCCCCGCCAGCTGGCCGCCTGTGCCCTGCTCCAACGTGAGCAGCTTGAGGTTGCGTTCACTCAGCAAGCGCACCGCCACGGACTCGATGGCCTCTTCGTCTGCGCCATAAACATTATCGGGCAACACTTGACGCACGCGCGCCTCGACGGGCGCGATCAATGCGCGCGCCTGGTCTTGAGTGGCGGCTCTGGCCGTGATGCGCACATCGGTCTGGGCGGGATGCGCCGACAGCCCGACGGTTGGGTTGGCTTGCTGCTCCAGGTCGGCGATTGCCGCGTCTATGCGGCTTTCACCCAGCCCAATGACGTGCACATTGCGCACCACGATCACCTGATCCAGCGCCAACTTTTGACGCAGCAAGGGCAGCACCGCGCGCTCCATCAAGTATTCCATCTCGCGCGGCACGCCCGGCAGGCTGATAACAAGACGCCGCTCGTGCTCCACAAAAAAAGCGGGCGCTGTGCCAACCGGGTTTTCGATAGCCACAGCGCGATCTGGGATGCAGGCCTGCTGGCGGTTATTGTCGCTCATTGGGATACCATAGCTGCGAAAACGCGCCGCAATTTGATCGAGCAACTCGGGTCGAAAGACAAGCTCGACACCGATTGCGTCGGCCACGGCCTGGCGCGTCACGTCATCCACCGTCGGGCCTAACCCACCCGTCGTGATAATCACGTCAGAACGCTCCAGCGCCCGGCGCAGCGCCTCGGCCATGCGCCCGACGTTATCACCCACAGTGGTCTTGTAGTACAAATTTAGCCCGATCGAGCGCAATTGCCGGGCGATAAAAGCGGAATTTGTATCCACGGCTTCGCCCAATAACAATTCGCTGCCGGTGACAATGATTTCAGCCTGCATCCACCTTATCTCCCAGATCCAAGGACTGGAGCGTCCTGCTCACAGACGGGAACTTGTCAATGTCTGTGTGCGGTACAAACAGAGCGGCGGTGAAGGCGTCGTAGAACATGTTGTCTGCGGACAATTCAAGATACGACAGCCTGGCGGCGGCCGCGGCGATTTCAGCGCGCGCTTTGCGCGAGAGGAGAGCCATATACGCGCCGAGCACGGAAGTATTGCCCAGGAATCGAAATCGCTCCCAGGGCAAATCTGGCAAGAGTCCAATTTGGATGGCTTTTTCGATGTCGAGATGCTGCCCAAAAGCGCCGGCCACCAGCACCTCCGCCACGTCGTGTTCCAGGCTCAATCCAAGCGACGAAGCCAATACGCTGCACCCGGCGTAAATGGCGGCTTTGGTGCGTATCAGGTTATCAACGTCCACTTTGGTAATCACAATATCGCGCCCGTCCGCCGCCGCATCGCCCCACACCACCACGTATTCGCCGCCGTGTTCGCCAGGGCGCACTCGATTGGAGGGAAGCGACAGGTTAAAGTTGCCCCCCTTGTCCACCACGCCTGTCATCCACAACTCGCCTAGCAACGCGATGAGGCCGCTGCCGCATAGCCCGCGCGGCTTTTCGCCGCCAATCACTCGCACCGTCGGCTCAAAGGTCTGAGCGTCAATCCAGACTTGCTCAATGGCGCCCGCTGTGGCGCGCATGCCGAACGTCACGCCGGCGCCTTCAAAAGCCGGCCCCGCGCTGGCGGCGCAACTGATGAGCCAGCTGCCGTCCCCCAGAACAATTTCGGCATTCGTGCCCGCATCCAAGAATAACCTGAGATGGCCAGCTTCGGCCAACCCCGAACTCACCACGCCCGCCGTAATATCCGATCCGACGTAAGAAGCCACACCCGGCAGGCAATCGAGCGATGCCTGGGGATGAATACATAATCCCACGTCGGCGGCCACCAGCGGCGGGATATGATTAACCGTCGGCACGAACGGGCTTTTACGAATGACATCGGGCGGCAGCGCCAGAAACAAGTGCATCATGGTAGTGTTGGCGGCCACCGTGGCCTTGTAAATCTGATCGGGTGAGATATGGTGGCGGCGGGCCAATTGTTCGATCAGGCGATTGAGCGTGCCAACCACCAGCCCCTGCAATTCTTGCAAGCCGCCGTCTTTGCCGGCGTAGATGATGCGGCTGATCACATCTTCGCCGCGCCTGACCTGTTGATTGTAATCGGCGGCCGTATCTATCACTTCGCCCGTGTGCAGGTTCACCAGGTAAACAACATTGCTCGTGGTGCCGATGTCAATGGCCACGCCCCACACCGTATCCACGTAACCGGGCTGCACGGCGATCAGGCGCGGCGGGCCGGAGGGCGACTGCCACGTATCCAGTTCCACAATCGCCGTCACGTCCCACTCCCCCTCGCGCAAGGCGGCGCTCAAGTTGCGCAAAACGCCCAATTCTGCCGTGATGCCAAAGAGACTATGCTGCGCTTGCAGCGCCCGCGCCAGGCGCGCCAGATCATCCGTGTTATCAGCGTACGACGGCGGATCCACCCGCGCGTAAAAAGCGCACACGGATTGATCGCGCGCGGGATCGTACGCAAACGGCAATTTGACCTTGGCCGCCGACTTGTCGCTGGTCAATCGCCGTTCGACCTTTTCTTGCGGCGTGACGGTGATGAGCACGTCCCCTTCAATCACCGTCTGGCACGCCAGCGACCAGCCCGCCTGCACGTCGTCCGCCGAGAGGCGCAACGTGCTGCGGCGGCGCACCGGGCCGCTCTCGACGATTACGGCACAACGCCCACAGCGCCCTTGCCCGCCGCACGGCTGGGTAATATCCACACCCGCCTTTTGCGCCGCTTCGCTAATCAGCGTGCCGTGGGGAACCTGGACTATGATGCCACCCGGGTTGAAAACGACTTGCATAATTCATCCAGACCAATCCGGCAAAACAACAATAGGCGTTGGTCATCGTTTCGGCCACCCTCTGGCACGGTGACCAAGTATGATCCACAGATGGGCACAGATGAACACACATGTCAGCTTTCCTCTGTGAAAATCTGCGTAATCTGCGGATTGTTGAATTTGCCTGGCAGAAACGAGAATCATAGCCCAACAATACTATACTCGCATAACCAAGCGCACAAGAGCCTATCCGACCCCATAGCTCTTTGTCCAACAAGAGGACATTCTGCTCCGAGCGCGGCTTCGGATAGGCTCTCATCGGCAAAGCCCGGTCTATCGCCGCGGCCTAGCAGGTTGTCGGAGTGGCCAACGCATCCCAATGCGTTGGGGGGCTGGCATAGAGACGCCAGCCTGCTCTCCGACAGGCTGCCAGCGCGGCAAGGACGGGCTATATTATCTTCGTCTTGAAAATTACGCCGCTGCCCACACCGTCTTGAGAAAGGCCGGAATGTCCACCGCCTCGCGGGGGCCGACCATGATCTTCCAATCGGGCAACTCGGCTTCCAACTCGCCCGAAAGAACGGCGACGGCGCCCGGAATAACTACCTTGCGATGAGCCACCTTGTCGGCAACACCGGTCGTCTTGACCGTCTTGGCAATCTTTTCCGAATCGAACTTGCCGGCGGCCCAGGCGGTGAGCACGCTCATGCCTTCCGCATCGGCAATCAACAGCCAGGCCGGGAATCCGCCGCCTTCCACCTCGTTCGCCACTGAAAAGTAGGTGATGGAAAAATTGGTAGTGACCAGCACTGGCGATTCGGGCTTGGGGTTATTGATCTCGTAAATGCCCGGCAGCACCTGGATAGGCTTTTGCGGGTCAGTGTAAATATTCTGGCGCAGCACCAACAAGGGATACAGCAATGCCGGGCTAAAGTGATCCAAGACAATAAACCCGCCATACTTGGCAATGTGCTGCGCGGCCAGTGCGCCTTCCAGCTCCGCGCCATCTGGACCTTCGCCGGGGAAGGTGATGAGCGGAAAGCCCACCGCGCGCTGCGTCTGCTTGATCGCCAATCGGCGTATCTGCGTGGCGAGTTGCAAGCTCCCCGCAAAGTCGCGCACACCCAGGTCAAGCACCAGGTCTTCCAGGCCGGCTTGTTTCACCTGGTCGGCCAGATTCGCCAACGCCTGCAAGTCACCCTTGCCCTTGAGCACCAACGGCGCCTTTTTAGCCTTGGCCAATTCGGCCATGGCCTGCCAGTTGCTCTCGTCGGCGGCGTATAGCAGCGGCGTGATTCCAGCGCTCGCCGCCAGCCCGGCTTCCATCATCGCCTTGTCAGACGCGATCAAGATAAGGGGCATCTTGACCGCCGCCGCCGCTTTGACCGCAGCAGCAAATTTGGCCGCATCGCCCGACGCGGCTTCTACCGCCAGGCCATCCACCGCCAGTTTAATGCCAACGTAATCCACCTGGTAATCGGCTATTGTCTTGGCCAGGGCGGCCAGCTCGTCAGCCGCCAGCGTATCCTTGACGCGAATGAACAAGCCGGGGCGATTGAAAAAGGTTTTTTCGTGGCGGAACAACACGATCTCGTTGCCCGCCTGCACTTTGCGGTCGCCGGCTTCCAACGCCACCAGGCGCACTGGCGGCGCCGACGACGACTCTAGTTTTTCCTTCGCTTCGTCGCTTACGTACTTGCACAGCTTGAGTTCGGCCTGCTTGGCGGCCAATTTCATGGCAAACGCCAGGCAAGTTGGAAAGCCGCACTCTTTGCAATTCGCCTTGGGGTGCGGCGGTTTCAGTCCGCCGGGCAAGAGTTTATAGATTTCAAGTCCAGAGAGTGCCATAGTGTTCTCCTTGCGTTTTGACAAGGTGACAAGGTGACAAGGCGACAAGAAGAAAGACGTTTTACGCGTCTCCTTGTCTCCCTCTCTCCTGGTCTCCTTGTCTCAAACAGCTTCAACCGATTTAATATTCGGGAACAGGTCGCGTATGGTGCGCTCGACAATGTGCGTCAAGGTCCACGGCATCAACGGACAACCTTCGCACGCGCCGCCCAGGTGCACTTTGACGTGCTCCCCGTCAAACGCAACCAGTTCGACCATGCCGTTGTGATAGATTTCCGCATAGTGGCTGATCGTTTCGACCAGGTCTTGCATGCGCTTGTATTCGTCTACTGCATTCATCACTTTTCCCTAACCGCTCGTGTCTGACGCCAGGACTAGAGCGGAATGTTCTGGCTACTCGCCTCGCTCCAGTCTTCTCAGCAATTTCTGGTATTCACCTTCCAACAATTCGGCGTGAAAGGCTTCTTCGTTCTTGAGCCGCTCAAAGACCTGCTTGAGCGCAGGCGAATCCGTCGCTTCCATCGCCAACCTGTATTTCTCTTGGGCAGCCTTTTCCTCGGCCACCATCATCTGGAAGAACATCTCCCAACTCATTCCACTCATCATTCTGCTCCTTATTAATACTCACCGGAGATTGGGTACCCGGTATTGGGTATCAGGGATTAGCCGCCAACGCACCAATCATCTTTTTGATGCGCTTGACTGTTTCGGGGTGGCGCAACACGACAATGTCAGCGCCCGACTCGATCAGCGCCGCAGTGGTGAGTGTTTCCCAGTTGATGGCGCGCTCTTTCCAATCCCCCCAAACGCCCGGCACACCCGTGCCGACTTTGGACTCTTTGACTTTCCAGGCTTCCTCGCCAGGTGTGACCAGGATAGGTTGGGCTGTCATATTGTCGCCGGTGAGGGCCGCAAGGCGCAAGCGCTCCATCACCGAATAACCATACTCGATGCCGTACCCCAACGCGCCAGTGCTTGGATCCATAATGATTCGGTCGAGCGGCAAGCCCATATCTTTGATGAGGATGATAAGCTGCTTGGACAGATTCACGTCCATGGGCGTGCGGCTATCTACCAGGTGATTGTTGGCCAGGGCGGCCGCCACAATCGTGCGATAGTTCTTGTCTTCGCACACGCCCAGCACCAGTCGCTCGCCCGAACCGGCTTCAGCGATTGGCACGAGCAGCTCGTTGTCTTTATCGGCCTGACCGGGGCCAAACACGATCACGGGCAAGCCCGTCGCGCCCAGAACCGCCTTGAGCGCGGCTACGGCGCTATCGGGTGTATCTTGCGCCGAGAGGGCCAGCAAGATCACATCCGCGCCGGCCTCTTCCGCCGCCTTGGCCCATGCACCGGCATCGTTCATGGCCTCGCCCCAGGCTTGAGCCAACAAGGGCGACCAATCCTCAGGCTTTTGGCTTTTGACTTCGATAGCGATCACCGGTGGATGTGGAAGGTTGCCATCAAAATGCAAAAAGGGCAACGTCGTCTCACCGCCTACGGTGACCGTCTTTTTGCGTGTGCCGCCTTCGGCGGATGTTGCTCCCAAAACAATCTCTCGGACTGCGCCGGTCCACTTTTCTTTTGGAACTGCAATGCTCACGGGCATAGGTGTTCTCCTTTATGTGTTCCGTATGTCATTGGTGGCAGCCGACCGGGGGTCTGGACCCACCGGCGGCTGCCAGCTTAGATTCCAGATGAGCGACACAAACCTCTCACATTATAGCCCAATTCGCTCTTTTTAGCACAACTCCACAAGCCGCGCCAGTTGCCCGGCGGCCCATCAACAAACCGGCCAACCTGGCAACCTAGCAGGCTGTCGGAGAGCAGGCTGGCATCCCTATGCCAGCCCCGCCAACGCATAGGGATGCGTCAGCCACTCCGACAAACTCCTAGAACATGGGATCCATAGTTAATGCAGGATGATTGTGCTCTTCCAGGTACGGCAACAATTCGTCAACCGTCGTCGCCGCTTTTTCATCTGCAATCTTGCTAACCAGGTCAGCGTCGCCTACGCGCTCGCAGACCTCGGCCAACTCTTTCGCCATCGTCTCTTTGAGGATGCTGGACATCCACACCACGCGCTTGAACCCGCCGTCGGCGCTGAGGAATTTGGGGCTGGTGATGTAATACTTGCCGTGCCCCATCACGCCGGGCGTCTGCAAACCACCGCCAGCCATGCCGGCCAGTGTGCTGAACGTCATACCCGCCGGCGTCATGCTGGGGTCCTCGCGGCTGACAACCATAACGCCGTTGGCCTCGGGGATGAGCATGGCGATGCACTCGAAGCAGCCGCAGGCCGTCATGGGGTTGTCCATGATCGAATACATCGAAACTTCATTAATGTTACGCTGGCTGTGGTCGTACACAAACTCGTTCGGACCCACCCATTTGCCCTTGATCGGGTCGAGGCACTGGCCCTTGAGGATGGGCTGGTTGGGGCCGGTCGGGTTGATCTCAAAAGACGCCTTGCAGTCCAGCCAGTTATACGCCCCGCACAGGCCCAGTCGCTGCGGGCTGACGACGCACACGTGCGTGGGCGCAAACGATTGGCACAGCGTGCAGGAATAGAAGGTGTCCACGCTCTCGTCCGTCATGTCGGCCAGGCGCACGTTGCGCTCGTGATAGGCGGCGCGTGCGATCTCCAAATTCTTTTCCACCTGGGGCGGATCAGTGACGATGGTCACCTGCACCTTGTCCACAATCGCGCCAAAGTCGCCCTTGAAGCGAGCGATGAGGATTTCGCCAAAGTGCTTGAGGTCAAAGCCCTTGTCAGAAGCGGCCTTGCCAATGCGAATCCAGGTGATATCGCGCTGGCCGATGTGCTGGATGCCTGACGCGCCGTTGATAAAGTGGTGAATCTGGCGCTCCAAAACAGGCTCAAAGTCCTTTTGCATCTTGCGTCCGGCTACCTCGACCAGGATGCCCATATCCATCGCGCCTTGTTCGGGCACGCCGGAAAAGTCGGGGCCAACCACCTGGATCTTGCCATCCTGCACCGCGTCAAAATCGGCCATCTTGAGGTACTCGAAGCAGCGCGCTTTTTTGCCGCCAAACTCGACGCGCATGTCTTGCTTGCGCACCACCTCGCCTTCAAAGGCTGAACCATACGGCACCGGGATCGGGATTTCGCTCACGCGCACCTTGACGCCGCGCACCTCGATGCACTTTTGCACCAACCTCTCGGCGCGTTCCAGGTCGTCCTTGCCTTCGATCTCGTTGAACGGCATCGAGATGACGTGCTCGTAGGTCGTCACGCCGGTGGGCAAGATTTGCGGGATGATGGTATCGGCCACCACCGGGAAGCCATAGTTAATCGCGCCGGCGGCGGTGGCGTACTTGAGATCGTCCACCTCACCCAGAGCCAGCACGAAGGCGAACACGCGCGCTTTGTTATAGAGCAAGATTTCGCGCGCCTGGCCGGCCTTGAGACCGCCAAAGGTGAGCGCGGAGCGCGCCGCAAAGCCCAGCGGATAAATCGCGCTGATGCTGTCCAGGCCAAAAGGCACGATGTACGTGTTATAGCCCATCTCCACGCCTTCTTCCTGCAACTGGTGAATGACCGAGCGGCCGTTCACGTTGCCGCACAGGAAGATGAGAATGTTGCGGCGCTGCAGCTCGCGCACAATCTTGACCGCCACCTCGTTGCTCTTGGCGCAGCCGACGATGGCCGCGAAACCCGGCATGCGGCCGTCCACCAACTGAATGCCCCAGCTACGCAACTGAATATCGTCAATCGGGCCGTTCAGGTGGCCATCGCCATTGGTAAATTGCGGATACGCCGTGCCGCCGGATAGGCTGATGCCGGACATCAACTGCGGCTCCTGGCCATACACAAAGCGGACACCCATAATGATCTCTTCAGCCAGCAACGTCGCCATGCCCGAATCGAGCGTCTCGCCCAGGTAAGGCGTCCAACGCTGCGCCGCCGGTAATGGATGCAGCAATTGTTTGGCCTGCTCCAGCGTCTCGACCAGGTCGCCCAGCTTTTCAACCCTCTTGGCCGTAAAAGACAGGATGACGGGCAAAGCATAAAATGTGTTAGGAAAAGCCACCGGGGTATCGGGGCCTTTTTCGGCCAGCGCTTTCTTGAGCATCTGGTCGGCTTCGGCCACAATGGCATTGGCCCCGCGAATCGCGGATGTAGCAATATATCTACTCATTGAACCTCCTTACGTGATACGTAATACGTGATACGTAATACGTGATACGGTGAATAACTCACGCATCACGCAACACACATCACGCGGGGACTCCATACAACGCCTCGGCGCGCGCCTCGACCGGCAGCCTCAGCAATTCTTCCATGCGCCAGTCGCCGGATTTGCCAAAGCGGGTCGGATCGTAAGCCGGCAGCTTGAGCGCGGCGCGTTTCTTGTCAATGTGCTCCAGCGCGCGGCGCAAGATTTCTTCATCGTCGGTGACGAATTCCATCTTGCCGCCGAACTTGTCCTCCCAGCCCTGGCTCATCAACATCTGCACCTCTTCGCAGCGCTCGATGGGCGAGGTCGCGCCAAAGATGACATATGCGCCCGAAGCCATGCAGTACATGCCGATGGAAATAGCCTTTTCGCTCATCCACTCGGGCGCCAGCCCCACGGCTGGGATGTCGCTGATGTCGTCGCCCAGCCCGCCGGTGGCCACCATTTGCGTCAGCACGGTGAGGATGCGCGTATTATCCACGCACGAGCCGGCGTGCAGCACGGGCGGGATACCTACTGCCTCGCACACCTCGCGCAGGCCCGGCCCGGCCAGGTTAAACGCCGCCTCGGCCTGCATATGGCCGCACTTGCCCGAAGACAACGCGCCACAGCCCGTCTCGACAATCAGCACGTCATTCTTGAGCAACTGCTCGACCAGCCACTTGTGGCTGGCGTCGTGCGTGACGCGAGGATTATTGCAGCCCACATTCGCCACCACGCCGCGAATGCGCCCGGCCATGATGGCGTCGTTGAGCGGGCGAAAGCCGGCGCGGAAGGTGCCGCCTAACATGTAATCAATGTACTCGTGCGAAAAGCCCGGCACCATATCCGAACACAACACGGGGATCTTGATCTCTGTTTTGCGGTTGGTGAAATTATCAATTGCAGTTCGGACGATTTCGCGAGCAATGTCCAGCGCCCGGTGCTCGTCAAACTGGATGTGGGTCGCGCCGGTGATTTTGGCCTTGGGCGAGGTCGAAATGATCTTGGTGTGGAAATGCGACGCCACGTCCACTACCGCTTGCATGATGCACTGGATGTCAACCACCATCGCGTCCACTGCGCCGGTCATCATGGCCAGTTCCTGGCTCAAAAAGTTGCCGGCGCTGGGGATGCCCTGCCGCATCAGCGTCTCATTGGATGTGCAACACAAGCCAGCCAATTGCACGCCGGCCGCACCCTTGCCGCGAGCGTATTCTTGCATGGCCGGGTCCTGCACCGCCGCCACGATCATTTCCGAAAGCGTTGGCTCGTGGCCGTGCACCAGGATATTGACCCAGTCTTGCTTCAACACGCCCAGGTTGGCCTGCGTCACCGTGGGCGAGGGCGTGCCAAACAAAATATCGGTGAAATCGGTCGCCAGCATCGAGCCGCCCCAGCCATCCGCCAGCGCGCAGCGCACCGCGCCCAGCAAAATATGCTCGGCGTCCTGGTCATTGCCCACATGCGTACGGTGCAATACTTCAACCACTTCGCGGTCAACGCCGCGCGGCACAACGCCGTATTGCCGCCACAGCTTTTGGCGCTTTTCGGGCGCGTGCTGGATGTAGACGATTTCGCCTGTCTGCTGACCAAACATGGCCAGACCCTTGAGCGCCACGTCTTTGGCGACTTCTTCTTTGCTGCGGCCCTCGGTGGGCACGCCATACTTGTACGCCAAGTTCCATAACTTGGCCACATCGCGAATCACATAGCCTTGCGCTTTACCTTCGGCGGTTTCCAAAAGTGTCATCGCCAGGTCACGGCCATGGTCGCTGTGGGCAGAAGCGCCGGCAGCGCAGGCGCGCGCCATGTTGCGGGCGGTGATGGTGGCAAGCGTCGCGCCGCACACGCCCGTCTGACCATCCTTAGTGAGACGGCATGGTCCCATAAAGCAGTTCTTGCAGCACATACCCGATTGCCCCGCGCCGATGGGGCAGGCCGGCATTTGCTCGGCGCGAACGAAGGATGTCTCTATTCCCAATTCGTCGGCGCGCTCTAACATAAAGACGGCCGCCGCGTCAGCACTGCGTTCCTGATTTGTCCTACCTTTTGCCATTCGTTTTACCTCCTACTGATCTCCCGGATGACCGCCGCCCGGCGCGAACTCGCGGAACTCGAAACCCGGGCACGGGCGCGGGCCGCCTTCCCCGGTCGGCATAGCCGGCACGTTGAACATTGTCATCTGCGCCAGGCCGCTGGCGCGCACAAAGCGCGGGCCCTCTTGCTGCACCGGCTTCCAGACCGGCACGGGCATCTCAACGCCGGGCGCATAGCCGTTGTCGGTCAACACCTTGACCAGATCGGCCTGGCTAATCTTGCCCGGATCGAACGCCACAACCACGTGCTTGAACGCGCTAGAGGCAAACACGCTTTCCACGCCAGGCAGCGCTCCAAGCAAACTCTTGACGGCCAACACGTGGTGGTCGCCATACATAACGGAAATATTTAAACTCACTTTTTCCATCACTACCTCCAAGTTTCGGGTAACGAACTTTACTTGAGCAATTTAAACGAGTCTAGGAATTTGTCCAGATTGTCGGTAGAGGCCTCCTTGCCTTTGGCCAGGCCAATCAATTGATATAAGCGGTTCCCTACCAGGTAGAACCGGGCTTTGCCCGCGCCGCCGCCTGGCAACTTGCTGTCTGGTACATCAAATGTAATCTCTCGGCCAGTGTTACCATCCAGAGATATTTCTTGCTTGCTCGTATTTTCGGCCCCCATGCTTGTCACAGCGCCCTCGGCCCCACCGTCCAAGAGCGCAGCGGGATCGCTCAAGCTGATCAAGTCTTCTGGAAAATTGGTATAGCCTACCATGTACACATCTGATCTATCTTCATACAAGTACATAAATATATCAAGCGGTCCAGCAGCAGTGTCCTGGGTTTGTTTTTGCTCAGTGGGCTTGCCGGGCAAAGAGACGGAAAAACCCCCTTCTGTGGAAGAAAACTCGCTCCACTCTTTGGCACCGCCGCCGCAACTGCTCAACGCCAGCGCCAGCACAACGAGCGATAGAAACAAGATTTTGGTCTTCATTTTTTACCTCTTTCGTATGCAAGGCCGATGCTGTGAGCTTGTTGGCGAGAGCGCATCTTTCCTCAAGATAACACGGAACACGCAACGTGAACTGCGTGTTCCGTGTTACACATTTACTAGAACAATCCCACCACCTTGCCCGTTTGCAGGTCAAGGTCAACGTCGTAAAACACCGGGCGAGTGGGCAGGCCCGGCATGGTGCGCATCGCACCGCACAGCGGGTACAAAAAGCCCGCCCCAACTGACGCGCGAATGTCGCGGATGGGTAGGCGCCAGCCAGTCGGGCGGCCTTTGAGATTCGGGTCGTGCGTCAGGCTGAGGTGCGTCTTGGCCATATTCATGGGCAACTTGTCAAAGCCCAGCCGGGTGTACAACTCGATCTTGGCCTCGGCTTCCGGCGCGTAATCTACGCCGTCCGCGCCGTAAATCTGTGTGGCGATGGTTTCAATCTTTTGCTTGATGGACCAATCGAGCGGGTACAAGAATTGGAAATTGCTCGTCTTTTCGCACGCCGCCAACACGGCCTCGGCCAGCTCGACGGCACCCTTGCCGCCGTGCATCCAGTGAGTGCACTTGAACGCGCCTTCGGCGCCGGCTTCGCGCGCAATGCGCTGCACCAGCTTGATTTCTTCCTGCGTGTCGTACTTGAACGAGTTGACGGCCACCACCACCGGCACGCCAAAGTGCAGCATGTTTTGGATGTGCTTGGCCAGGTTCTCGCCGCCCTTTTCGAGCAACGGCAGGTTCTCCTCGGTGTAGGCCTTGTCCAACGGCTTGCCCGCCACTACGCGCGGCCCGCCGCCGTGCATCTTGAGCGCGCGCACCGTCGCCACAATCACAACGCAGTTCGGGATCAGGCCCGAATAGCGGCATTTGACATCCATGAATTTCTCCGCCCCACAGTCCGCGCCAAAGCCCGACTCGGTCACGACGTAATCAGCCAGCTTGAGCGCGATTTGGTCAGCCACAATCGAGCTGTTGCCGTGGGCAATGTTGGCAAATGGCCCGGCGTGCGTGAATGCCGGCGTGCCTTCCAGCGTCTGCATCAAGTTGGGCTTGAGGGCATCTTTCATCAACACCGTCATGGCGCCGGCCACGCCCAGGTCTTCGGCCGTGATTGCGTCACCGTTCTTGTTAGTGCCGATGACGATGCGGCCCAGCCGCTCGCGCAGGTCAGACATGCCGGTGGCCAGGCCGAGGATTGCCATGACTTCGCTGGCGACGGAAATATCAAAGCCGGTGAAACGCTCGTTGCCCAGCTCTTCGGGCCCCAGGTTGATTTGAACCTTGCGCAGGTGCCTGTCGTTAATATCTACCACGCGCTGCCAGGTGATGCTATTGGGGTCAATGTCCAGCCGGAACAGGCGGCGCTTGTCTTCGGGTGTCAGGTCCTCAAACTTTTCAGCCGCAATGTCCAGCTTGGCCATGCGCGCGCGGATAGTTGGCGCGATATAGCCATCCGGGCACAGGGCCTTGGCCAGCTTGTCGTCGTCGGGCGTGGCGCGCTCGTGCAGCATGCGCGCGTCAATCGCCGCCGCCAGCAAGTTGTTGGCGGCGCTGACGGCGTGAATGTCGCCCGTCAGGTGCAGGTTGAAATCTTCCATTGGGACAATCTGCGAGTAACCGCCCCCGGCTGCGCCGCCCTTGATGCCAAAGGTAGGGCCTTGCGAGGGCTGCCGAATGCAGGTAAAGACCTTTTTGCCCAGGTGCGCGCCGAGCGCCTGGCTCAGGCCCACCATGGTGGTGGACTTGCCCTCGCCCAGCGGCGTGGGTGTAATAGCCGTCACGTCAATGTATTTGCCCTGCGGGCGCTTGGCCAGCCGCTCGCGCACTTCTAGCTTGACCTTGGCGATGTAGGGGCCATGATATTCGAGTTCACTTTCCCTAAGACCCAGTTCTTCGGCGATTAACTTGATGGGTTTGAGTTTTACAGCCTGCGCGATTTCAATGTCGCTGGGCACTGGATCGAGCAGCTTGAGGCGGGTGGGCTTGAAGCCCGGCTTCTTGGGAGCTGCTTTCTTGACGACCTTGGGCGCGGGTTTAACGGGTTTCTTGGGCGCCGCCTTGGTAACTTTTTTCGTTGCCATCTTTGAATCTCCTTTTTCTGAAGGTTGTATTGTGTGGAATACATCTACCTGGTTTGCTTTTCCGCTCGAGCGTACAGGCTGGAAGCTCAGTGGGATTGGATATCAGTTCTGATCACCTCCTGTAAAATATACCCTGAGACATTCATCAAAGCATCATTATAATCAGGGTCTATGGTCATACTGGCTAGGCACGGAAAATGATGGTGTAACATTCCAGACTGGAGCTTGGCTTGATCCACGTTAACGCCGGCTAGTTTGCCGGCGACGTCCCTGGCGCAACCACAGGCGCTGTCGCGCGTTACCTCGACCGCCCCAATAACGCCGCCCGCGTCAAAGCTCACGTGCACGGCAGGTTGACCAAAGTAACTGGCAAACTCGCGGATTGAGCCGTCTTGATATTTCACCCGACTCTCCCGGGTATTATACTCATTTTCCGTCAAGCTACAAAACGGCTTGGGGAAAACCGCCGTCACGCCCGCCTGCGCCAGCCACTCGCGCAACTGGTTAATCAGACCATTAGGCAGCCACGCCGCGTTGTCTACCGGCGCGATCACTCCACGCGCGCCCGTCATCCTGACAACGTCGGGCAGCAATACGGCCACGGACGGATTTTCGCCCAGGCTCAAGATCAAATCCGAGGCCGGCAACATGGGCGGCAAAACGCTGCGCGTATCGTCCACCACATTGGGGAGCGAAGCGGGCACCACCCACTGCTGGACTTGCCAGTGCTCGGGCGCGTGGCGGCGAATATTATCCACAATGCGCTGGCCATAACCTCCCTGAGTGATTGCCAGAATGCGCAACTTGGGCTGCTCGGGCAATTTCCACTCCAATGGCTCACGGATGGCCTCCACCAACGCATCTACGCCTGTGCTTTTCTTGAGGCGCTGATAATAGACGCGGATATCGTTATTATCCAACGACAAGCCAATGAACTTGATGCCCGGGCTGTAATGCAACAAATTAGGCCACAAAGCAATGTGGGTGCGCGTATCCATGTCCACCACCACAACATCTGGATTGAGAGTCTGGATACTTTTCAGAGCCGGTTCGCCCGGCAAAGTGACGCCAACCACCTCCAGGCCAGCCTGGCCGTTGATTAAATTGAAAACTCCCTCAGCAAAGAGAGGATGATCGGAGACGATTAGAACACGACAAATATCCACTGGTCACCTTACGCCACTGCCATTATAGAAGGTGGAGTAAAGGCATGTCTATAGCCCGCACGAGGGGTTTGAAACACGCGAAAAGAAAAAGCTAGTCCCAATGGACTAGCCGATATCTTGCATTGGTTAAGGTTGACGAAGCGCGCAAGTCGTGATAAAATCTCCCCTGCACCATTGCCACCCTAGCTCAATCGGCAGAGCAATCGCTTCGTAAGCGATCGGTTATCGGTTCAATTCCGATGGGTGGCTCTAACAAGCCCCTACTTGACCGGGGCTTTTTTTGCGAAACCTATTCACTGCGATGGCTGCTGACCTCCCAACCCAAAACACGAGCGCCGGCACTGCTCACACCGAGCCTCTCCGGCGCGACCCGTGGCTCGTCGCGTGGCGCGCTGCTGCGAGCGACGAGATGCTTGTTTTTGCGCTGCTGGGACTGGCGCTATTGCTTTTATTGGCGGCGTGGCTGCCGCAAGCTCCCACCCATGCCTCGACCACCCATGGCGACCTGGCAATTTATTCACGTTGGGTAGACCTGGTACAAAAGCGTTTCGGGTCAACCGGCGCTGCCTTGCAGGCCTTGGGATTGTTTTCGATTCTCGACACCATTCTCTTTCGCGTGTTGCTCGGCCTGGCCGGCTGCGCTCTGGCCGTGAGGCTTGTAGAGTACGTCGAGGCGGCCTGGGCTGTTCGCCTTCCTCCTGCTCCACCTGACGGCGCGCCCTTTACCATCTCCCATCAAGCGCCAGCGCGGATCGTCAACTCGCTGCCTCGCCGGCGCTTCCGCGTGACCACGCAAGCCGATTACGTCGTCGTTGATTATTTTCCCCTGGCCGACGTTGCGCGCGTGCTGGCCGTATCAGGCGCGCTGGTGTTGCTGAGTGGCCTGGCGCTGAGCGCAACACTTGGATGGCGCAGCCAAGATATTCTGATTGGCGTCAACGAACTGGCTCCCGTGGGGCGCGATACGTCTTACGCGCTTCGCCTGGATAGCCTGCAAGAGGACGCTGCCGGACGCGTGACGCTATTGCGAGAAACCGAATCCATCGCCAGCGGCATCGTCACTCCCGGCCGTGGAGTAAACATCGCGGGATTATGGGTAAGCCTTCAAGACATCGGGCCGGCGGTGCGCGCGAGCGCCACGCTAAGCAATGAGCACCCTCTGGACTTGTTAGCGATGCCCACCGCGGCGCCGGCGCGTGAATTATTGTTGCGCTTTACACCCGACCAACCCGACTGGTCGCTGGCCGTACCAGATGCCAGGCTGCTCGTCATCCTCAACTCGTCGCCGCTTTCGCCATCGCCATTTAACGTATCCGTCAGGCAGGCGCCAAATGGCGAGAGCTTGTTTGAAGGCAATTTGCCGCCCGATGGCATTGTGCACATTCACGCCATCACCCTCACACTCGCGCCCGAAACATACGCCAACCTGACTGTCACGTACGATCCCGGTATTTGGCCGGCAGTCACCGGCTGGCTACTGAGCATCGGCGGGCTAATGGGAACGCAGATATGGCCATCGCGCCGGACGTGGCTGCGCGCCCAAGACGAACAAACTCACATCATCGGCGACGTTCTGCCGCCAGGCGCAACTACCGAAGAAGCCAATCAGCCGGAGGAGAGCGCATGACAGACTCGTTGATTGGCCTGGCCTGTGGGATGTTGGCGGTCACGGCGGCGTTTGGCCTGATAGGGCAAGCCGGCACACGCCAGGCCGCCATGCAACACGGCGCATACATTGCCGGCATGTTGGGAACCACCATTCTCTCATTGGCCGCCCTCGCGCACGGCCTGCAAGCCTCGTCGTTGCTGCATTTCTTTGATCCCACGGGGCGCGCATTGAGCGTCGCCCTTGTGGGGTTGGTCGCCGCATGGCTTCCCATCTTGCGCGTCCGCTCGTTAGCCGCTACGGCCGAGGCGGGCCTGTGGTGGAGCCTGGCTCTGGTAGCCGCGCTGACCGGCTGGGCTGAATTTTCCTCCGACGCGTCAGGCATCCCGCCAACGTCAGTTCTGGCCGCCGGCCTAGTTCTCCTCCTCGCTGGCGGCCTGGCCATCTCAACCTGGGGACAGGCCGCCGCCGCCTTGCGCCCTCAGCCAGAAAGCAATTCACTGCTTGCCTGTAGACGCCAGTTGACCATAGAGGTCGCTCTCGTTCTGCTCGCTCTGACCATATCAAGTATTCAACACATGCTCTGGGTTGGCAGCCTGTGGCCCCAAGCCGCCAGCTTCAAAGTCGCCGCAGGCGCATGGTTATTCTTGTTGTCAGCTCGCCTGATGCAAAACCGGCGGTCAGGCGCGTGGCTGACCCTGGCCAGTACCAGTGTATTGATTATCGCGCTGATGTCACCTATCCCGTGGAGCCAATAGCGCGTCAGGAGGTTGAATGAAACCCAACACGACACGTCCCACTCCCATCATCATTGGTGTGGCTGGCGGCACCGGCTCGGGCAAAACCACCGTCGCCAACTCGATTCTGGATCGTGTTGGCCGCCATCGCATTGCCCATATCCAGCACGACAGCTATTACCGCGATCTGGACTGCTTGCCGCCCGAAGAACGCGCCCGCATCAACTTTGATCATCCCGATTCGTTGGAAACGGATTTGCTCATCGAGCACCTCAAGCAACTGCGCGCCTGGCGAGCCGTTGACGTACCGGTGTATGACTTTACCAGGCACTGCCGCTCCAATCACACCGCTCACGTCGAGCCGCGCCGCGTCATCATGATAGACGGCATCTTGATCTTTGTGGAAAAAGCGCTGCGCGAACTGTGCGATATCAAAATCTTTGTGGACACCGACGCCGACATTCGCTTCATCCGCAGGCTGCAACGCGATCTGGCCGAGCGCGGGCGAACCACGGTGTGGGTCATCGAGCAGTACTTGACCACCGTGCGCCCCATGCACCTCGAATTTGTCGAGCCTTCCAAGCGCTACGCGGACGTCATCATCCCCGAAGGCGGGTTCAACACCGTGGCGCTCGACATGGTGGTGGCGCGCATCGAGGCGATGCTGGGAACAGGGTGATGCGCGTCTGCATTGACGTCTCCGCAGCAGTGCATCGCCGCGCCGGGCTGGGGCGCTATGCCCAAGAGTTGATCGGGGCGCTGGCGGCGACGCAAAGCGGCGAGTGCGACTATGTGGCCTTTTATCATCAGCGCGGACAGGCTCACCTCCAGCCGCCCCTGGACCGCCTGCCCCGCATCACCACCCCCCTCTCGGTCAAGCCGTGGCGGCTGGCAACCATGCTGGCCTACTTGAGCGGCGCGCGCATGGATGGCATGTTCCCTCGCGTAGACCTGTTTCACGCCGCCGAGCACTTGCTGCCCAGGTTCGGCCACATTCCGTCCGTCTTTACGTTGCACGATTTGATCTTTCGCTTCGACCCCGGCTCGCACAAGGCGCTCAACCGCATCTACTTGAACGCGATGGCGCCGCGCTTTTTGCGCGCCGCCCACGCGATCATTGCCGTGAGCGAGTGCACAAAACGCGACGCCGTCAGGCTCTATAACATCTCGCCTGAAAAAATTCACGTCATCTACGAAGGGGTTGATCCGCGCTTCAAGCCTATCACCGACGCTCAGGTATTGACCGCCGCGCGCCGCAGGTACAACTTGCCGGAGCGATTCGTCTTGTACGTCGGCACCATCGAACCGCGCAAAAACCTGCCCGCACTTTTCACGGCCTTTTCCAGCCTCCAAGACCCCACGCCCAATCTCAAGCTCGTCATCGCCGGCAAAACAGGCTGGCTGACGGAAGAGACCTTCGAGCGCGCCAAGGCGCTGGGAGATAGCGTGATTTTTACGGGGTACGTGGCCGACGCCGACCTGGCCGCATTGTACACGCTGGCGGAATTGCTGGTATTGCCCTCAATCTACGAAGGCTTTGGCCTGCCAGTGCTAGAAGCTATGGCGTGCGGCACGCCGGTCGCCTGTTCCAACGTCTCCAGCCTGCCGGAAATTGCCGGCGACGCAGCGCTGCTGTTCGACCCGCGCGACGCCCGCTCGATGGCCGAGGCAATAACGCGCGCGCTTTCCGATCCGCCGCTGCGCGCCGAGATGCGCGCCAGGGGATTGGCGCGTGCGGCCCGCTTTACCTGGGCAGACGCCGCGCGCCAGACGTACCTGGTGTACCAGGCCACATTCGCGCGGGCGGCACCACCTTGATACGTCAAAACGTGATTTTGAATGTCGTGCCGCCGTTCTTATCCAACTCGATCACGCCCCCTAATTGATTGACCAACACCATCACAACGTGCAACCCCAACGAACGAGACGCTCGAAAATCCAGGTCCGCCGGGAATCCTACGCCGTCATCGCGCACCACGAGTGTGCGCCGCTCCCCATCGGGGTACATGTCCACATAAACGTGATACTGCCGGCCTCTTTCTGGCGGGAAGGCGTGCCGCAGCGCATTAGATACCAACTCGCACGTAATCAGGGCGCAGGGGATAACCTGCTCTATATCGAGATGTCTCTCTCTTAACCCCACAATAGGCTCGATGCCGCTTGCCGGGTATACTCCGCACAAGTGCCTGACCAGGCTGAGGACGTACCCTCCAAAATCGAACCGCGCCAGGTCTGTGGTTTCGTGCAATTTTTCGATGATGAGCGCGACGGCGCGAACGCGGTTTTGGCTGGACTGGAACAACTCGGCATCTACCTGATCACGGATAGAGTTAGCCTGGAGTTTGAGCAAGCTATCTATAACCAGCAAGGTGGCGCTGACGCGGCGACGGATCTCTTGCCGCAGCGATTCCTTATCCTTGAGCATCCGGCGCAGCGCCATCATATCGGCAAAGCGGGCCGTAGTGATGGTGATGGCGCGCTCCAACTCGGCGCGCATATCGTGCGCTTTAATGAGATAGGCGCCCGCCCCAGCCTCGCCAGCGCGCGCCACAAATTCCGGCGCGTCGTGGGCGGTGAGCAGGACTACCGGCGTAGGGCAACGTTCCTGGATTTGCCGCGTGGCTTCCAGGCCGTCCATTTCGGGCATGACGACGTCCATCAAGATGACGTCTGGCCGCAAAGACAAGGTCTGCTCGACGGCCTGCCGGCCATCCATGGCTCTGCCGGCGACGACGTATCCCACCTCTTCGACTTGCATCTGAATGATTTGACCGACGAGCGTGTCGTCTTCGACGATCAAGACTCGAATTGGATTTCGCGCGCTCATTTGCCTCCTTTGCGTGGCGGCGCTTTGAAACGTCTCCTTATTTTCCCACGCCGTCACGTTCTCTTTTTCTCTTCTGTGCGGATACACAAAGTAGCCACCGCGCCGCCGTCGTTAGCAAGCGTCAGCGTGCCGCGCAGCGTCTCGGTGACCAGGAGTCGAATTAAATTCATGCCCACATTGGGGCTTTCCAGGCGCAGGACCGCCTCCGGGTAACCCGGCCCATCGTCGCGATACTCGATGCAAATCATGCCAGCCTCTGCCTTTATCCGAACGCCGATACACGCGCCAGTACGCCCGGCTATGGCGTGATTGAGAGTGTTGATAGCCAGCTCGTTAACCACCAACGCCAGGTTGTTGGCCTGGCGGGGCGATATTTCAACAGGAGAATCAGAAACATTTACCTTGATTTGGGCGCCAGGTGTGGCGGCCTTGAACGCTGCCCGAATCACCTGGCTCACCAGGCTGCTGAGGCGCACCGGCTGCCACTGCGTTTTAGATAACAGCGTGTGCACTTCCAACAGTCCCTTGATTCGCTCGGCCACGCGGCCCATAGCGGCTTCGACCAGGCGGCGGCCTTCTGCCGGCGCATAACGTTGCTCTGTAATGAGCAAGCCGAGAATCGCCATCAGGTTATTCTTGACACGGTGATTGATTTCCAGGAGCAAATCGGATTTAACCTGGGCGTCTCGCTGCACTTGCTCAAACAGGCGCGCATTGGTCAGGGCCACGGCGATTTGATCGGCCAGGATTTCCATCGCCGTGAGGTCGGTCTGGTCAAAGGCGTTCAGGTGAACTTCTTGAATGTCGAGCACGCCCAAGATGCGCTCGCCGTGCCGGATGGGCACGCACAACTCGGAGCGAGTGGGCACGCTGTCTGGAAAGCCAACGATGTAGCGCGGATCCTGGCTCACGTCATTGGACATTAACGGCTGACCGGTCTGGGCGACCCAGCCAATGATGCCCTCTCCCACTTGTTGAGTATAATCCGGCGGCGCCATGTGCTCAAAGCCGCCAGCCATGGCTTGCCGCCCCACCTCGCCGGCGGCCTGGTCGAGTTGTAGCAAGGTGACGTTATGGTATCCAAAGCCTTGCTGGATATCCGCCGCAATCCTCGGCAGCAATTGGCCCGTTTCCAGAATCGAGCTGGCTTTGTGGGTCACCCGGTTGATCACGGCCAACTGAACTGCCCGCTTGCGTTCCATCTCGTACAGCCGGGCGTTGCGGATGGCGATGGCCGCCTGCGCGGCAAACATTTCCAGCCACTCGATATCGGCCTGAGAAAATGGGTGCGGCGTGTCTCGCCAGGCCACCAGCACTCCAAGCAATCCCCCCCCCGCGCCAGGCGCCCCCCAGCGCACCGGCACGCCCACTACCGTCACGGCATGATATCTCTCATACGCCGCCGAGCGCCCCTCCCAGTTTTGATAATCGTCCACCACCATCAGGCGGCCCGTTTCCAATACCTTGCCCGCCAGCCCCTCGCCGCGCTTGATGACAATGGGTCCAGGTATATCGAGGGTATGAACGACGTGTTCCAGCACGTCTCGCTGCGGGTGATACAGGTGAAAGTCGCTCCGCGCGCTTTTGAGCAAGTAGGCGGCTTGCATTGTAATTGAACGGAGCAGCACATCCAGGTCCAATTGCGCCGTGAGTTCCAGCCCCACCTGCCGCAGCGCTTCCAACTGGGCCGTGCGCCGTCCAAGCTCTTGTTCGGCCAGCTTGCGCTCGGTGATGTCTCGATTGACGCCCACCGTGGCCACGAGTTTCCCGGCGGCGTCGCGCACTGGCACAACTACCACCTCGCAGACCCCTTCTGTGCCATCTTTGCGAACAAAGTTCACTTCGCCCGCCCAACGGCCGTTTTGAATGGTACGCGTGATAATCTGGTCTTGCAGCGCCGGCGTGTCTGTCGGGCGGTGAATGATTTGAGGCGATTGCCCCAGCACTTCTGCCCGGCTGTAGCCGAACATCCGGACGGCGGCCGGGTTCCAGTCTACAATGCGGCTCTCCGCGTCGGTCAGGATAACGGCGTCGAACATGTTTTCAAACGTCATCGCCTGGCGGCGCAGCGCCTCCTCGCCTTGTTTGCGTTCGGCAATGTCTCGCGTCACCCCAATAAACGCATAAGGATTGCCCTCTGCGTCGCGCACCACCGAAGCGCTAAGTTCAATAGGAAAAACGCTGCCGTCTCTGCGGCGCGCCGTGTATTCAATGTTGTGCACGGCCTCTTGTTCCAGAGTGCGCTGCGTGTTTTCCAATGCCCGCGGCCGATCTTGTTCTGCGATGAAATCAAAAGCGCCCAACCCACTGCTTTGCAGCTCCTCCAGGCTGCCAAAACCCAGGAACTTGAGCATGGCTGAATTGGCTGCAAGATAGCTGCCATCCAACCCGACGAGGTTAATGGCGTCAGGTGAGGTTTCGAGGAGGATTCGATAGCGTTCCTCGCTCTGCCGCAGCGATTCCTCCGCTCGCTTGCGCTCGGCCATAATCGCCGCCAACATCAACCCCGTCGCGCTCATCACGCCGAGGAACGCCTGCAAAGTCCAAACCTGGTAGTCTATCCCAGCGCCTGATGCGGCGAGTTCCCCATAACCCCTCGAGGTGGCCCACACACCAGCCAGCGCCGTCACCAGGTTGAGCGTGGCTACGGCGCGCGGGCGAAACCTGAGCGCCGCCCAAACCACGAAAGGCAGCAGCAGATACTCTCGCGCCAGCAGCCCATAGCTTTCTCGGCTGACAAACACTACCCACACCGCCGCGGACGTTCCCGCCAACAGCATCAAGATCTCGCTCCATCTTCTGGAAAGGGGCAATTCTTTGGCCAGCCACGTTAAAAAGAACGGCGCCGCCACCGCCACGCCCAACATGTTGGATGCCCACCAGGTGAGCCACGTATCCCAATACGCGCCGCCGCCCTGCAGCCGCGTTACAACCGCCGCGCCTGCCGCCGCGCCAAGCGCGGTGCTCGCCGCTGCCGATAAACCCAGCAGGCTAATAACCTCTCTCAGCGAAGACAAGCCGGGGCGTGGCCCCGTAAAGCGGCGCACCAGCCAGGCCCCGGCCAGTGCTTCCAGGTTGTTAGCGCAGGCGAACAAAAAGCTAACCAGCAGCGAACGGCCGTGCAGCAAGTCGAAGGCAATACTAGTGGGAAAAGCCGCCACCACGAGCAGCGGCCAGGCCGCCGTGTCGCTCAGCAGCAGCGCCGCCACGTACAGCCCGCCGGGCGGCCAAAAGGTGGCAAAACTGCTCGACTTGAACGAAAGAAATTGACCCAGTTCGGCGCTGGCGAAATAAGCCAGGCCAAACAGCGCCGCGCGCAGCCAGGCGTTTGTTTTCAACCTGCCCGGCAACCACGCTCCAGTTTTGCTCTGGTTGTGCATCTTTACACGCTCCTGTCGCCAGATGGTCCGTCTGCCGCCAAACGGGCAAAGCTGGCGAGAGCTTGTCTGACCGCTTTTATTGTAGCACAATTATACCCGGCGGTGAACCTGGAAACTTGCCCGCTTGACACTTGCGTTAACCTGTAGTAAAATTCATTTTGTGAATTTTGAAAGGTACACCCATGGCTGATCACGATGTGAAGCACGAGTTGCAAATCCTGGAAGAGATCGAGGACAATCCCGATATCACCCAGGCGGGGCTGGCTGCCCAACTCGGCGTGGCAGTGGGCAGCGTCAACTGGTACGTCAGGCGACTGGTCAACAAAGGCTATATCAAAGTCACTCACCTCCAGCGACGCAAGCTGCGCTATTTTCTCACCCCTTCCGGGCTGGCGCTCAAGGTCAAGTTGACTCGCGAGTATATGCAGGTCTCGCTGCGCGTGTACCGCCAGCTACGGCAGGCCGCTCAAAAAGCCGTCGCCCAGATCCGCCAGGCCGGTTACACAACCGCGTGCGTAGAGGGCCAAGACGAAGCCGCCGAAATTATGCGCCTGACGTGCCTGGAACAAAATATCAAGGTGGAAAAGACATCCAGCGGCGCGCCCATCCTGAAAAGCAACGGCAAAGATTTTGTGGTAACATGGCCCGGCTCCAACGAGCCTGGCGCAGTACGCCCAGATAAACACTGATAGAGGCAGAGGAGATTTTTATGGAACGTAACTTTTTTGTCCACGCTACAGCGGACGTTTCGCCCCAAGCCGCCATTGGCGAGGGCACTAAAATCTGGCAGCATTGCCAGGTGCGCGAAAAGGCCGTCATAGGCCGCAACTGCATCCTGAGCAAGGGAGTGTATATTGATTTCGGCGTGCACATTGGCGATAACGTCAAAATCCAAAACGGCATTTCGGTCTATCACGGCGTCACATTGGAAGATGGCGTATTCTGCGGGCCGCATTGCGTGTTCACCAACGACAGGCAGCCCCGCGCCATCAACCCGGATGGCTCGCTAAAGAGCGCCGACGATTGGTCGCTCAGCCAGACGCTGGTGCGCACTGGCGCGTCTATTGGGGCGCACGCCACCCTCGTGTGCGGCGTGACGATTGGCAAGTGGGCGATGATCGGCGCGGGCGCGGTCGTCACGCGCGATGTGCCGGAGTATGGCCTGGTTTACGGCAACCCGGCGCGGCTGCACGGGTTTGTGTGCCCGTGCGGGGAAAAACTGAAGGACCACCGACCAACAACCAGCGACCAACAAGCGCCGCACGATACGCAATGCGCAATAACCGATGATCGCGGCATTTCAATGATTTGTCCCAAGTGCAATGCGCACATCACGATCCCCCAGGCCGATTATACGCAGCTGGTTTCGATCTAAAATACCGGATCCCTCATAAATACAGGAGCAAAAAACAAATGATCCCCATTTCTAAACCGTTCATTGGCGAAGCCGAAAAGCAGGCCGTCTTGCAAGTGCTGGAATCGGGCATGCTGGTGCAAGGGCCACGCACGGCCAAACTGGAAGAAAAGTTCGCCGCCGTGTGCGGCGTGAAACATGCTATCGCCACCTCGTCGGGCACCGCGGCGCTGCACATTGCGCTGCTGGCGCACGATATTGGCGAGGGCGACGAGGTCATCACCACCCCCTTTACCTTTATCGCCTCGGTCAACAGCATCATTTACACTGGCGCGCGGCCGGTGTTCGTGGACGTTGAGCAAGACACCTTTAACATCAATCCGGCCCTCATCGAGGCGGCCATCACCCCCAAGACCAAAGCCATCATGCCGGTGCACCTGTATGGTTACGTGTGCGATATGGACGCCCTGCAAGCCATCGCCAGCAAGCACGGCCTGGTTATCCTCGAAGACGCCTGCCAGGCGGTGGGCGCGACTTTTAAGGGCAAGGTCGCCGGCAGTTTTGGTACAGGCTGTTTTAGCCTGTACGCCACCAAGAATATCATGAGCGGCGAAGGCGGGATGATCACCACCAACGACGACGGTGTGGCGCAGCGCTGCCGCATGATACGCAATCACGGCATGCAGCGGCGCTATTACCACGACATGCTCGGCTACAACTTTCGCATGACCGACCTGCACGCGGCTATTGGCCTGGCGCAAATCGAGCGGCTGGACGAGTTCACAGTCAAACGGCGCGCCAACGCCAAGTACCTCAACGCGCACATCACCAGCGTGGTAACGCCCGCTGTGCGTCCAGGTTACGGGCACGTGTGGCATCAATACACCATCCGCGTAGATGGCGGGCGCGACCGCGACGCCGCCGTGAAGCAACTCAACGACGCCGGCGTAGGCACGGGCATTTTTTATCCGGTGCCGGCCAACAAGCAAGCGCACCTGGTCGAAATGGGTCTGGGTGATATATCGCTGCCGGTGGCGGAAAGGTTGGCGCAGGAGGTTATCTCGCTGCCGGTGCATCCGCAACTGAGCCAGGCTGACCTGGAAACGATTGTAGCCGAGGTAAACAAGTTGTAAGAAACCAGGTGTTTAGGAAACACTTGGTTTCTGGGGGAGAACAAGCCATGACACTCAAAGTAGCCGTGATTGGCGTGGGCGCTATGGGGCGCAACCACGCGCGAGTTTATTCTGAATTGCCCAACGTCGAGTTGGTCGGCATCGCAGACGCAGACACCCAGACGGCGCAAGCCATCGCTCAACGTTACAGCACGCGCACTTATACGGATTACGCCCGTTTGCTGGACGCGCAAAAACCGGATGCCGTAACCCTTGCCGTGCCGACGATGGAGCACTTGAGCATAGGATTAGACATCATCCAACGCGGCATCCACTTGCTGATCGAAAAGCCAATCGCGTTCAATATAGACGAGGGCAGGCAACTCATCGCCGCCGCCGAACAAGCCAATGTCAGGTTAATGATCGGCCACATTGAACGGTTTAACCCTGCCGTCATCGCGCTCAAGACGCACCTGGCCAATGCCGAGCTGGGGCGTGTGTTCCAGATAGATGCGCGCCGGCAGGGGCCATTTCCGCCGCGCGTGAAAGACGTGGGCGTGGTGATTGACCTGGCCGTGCACGATCTGGACATCATCCGCTACGTGAGCGGCGCAGAGATTGTGCGTGTGTACGCCGAAACCGAGCGGCGCATCCACAGCACGCGCGAGGACCTGGTAACCGGCCTGGCGCGCCTGGACGACGGCACAATTGGCACGCTGACGATCAACTGGCTGACGCCCACTAAAATTCGCGAATTGTACGTGACGGGCGAGCGAGGCATGTTCCGCGTGGATTATTTGACGCAAGACCTGTACTTTTACGAAAACGCCACCGCCAGCGGCAGCGAATGGGACGCACTCCAGGTGCTGCGCGGCGTGAGCGAAGGGCAAATGATTCGCCACGTCGTCGCCAAAAAAGAGCCGCTGCGCGCCGAACAAGAAGCCTTTCTGGCGGCGGTGCGCGGCAAAGCGCCCGTGGCGGTGAGCGGACAGGATGGGCTGAAAGCGCTGGAACTGGCGCAAGCGGTGGTGACTTCAGGGATGGAACACCGCGCGGTGGAAATGTCCAACTAGGATTGTAATATGCAGATCGAGAATTTGGAACAAAAGATTGAACAACGCAACGCAATCGTCGGCGTAATTGGCCTGGGTTATGTGGGACTGCCGGTGGCGTGCATATTTGCCCAGGCCGGCTTTCAGGTAATCGGGCTGGATGTGGATACACACAAGGCCGCCACGATCAATGCCGGCGTCTGCCCCATTGAGGGAAAAGAACCCGGCCTGGCCGACCTGGTAGCCGAGATGGCAACCGCGGGACGATTACGAGCGACGACGGATTATGCTGTGTGCCAGCAGGCCGATGTTGTGTTGATTGCGGTCGAGACGCCCATAGATAGCGTCCATCAACCGCGTTACAGCGCGTTGAGGGCCGCGCTGCGCTCTCTGGAACCCAACCTCAAACCGGGGGCCATGGTCATTATCGAATCCACCATAGCGCCCGGCACAACCGAACGGCTGGTGCGCCCGGCGTTGGAAAATCACGGCAAGCGCCGCAGCGGGCGGGATTTTTTCCTGGTGCATTGCCCGGAGCGCGTGATGCCGGGCAAGCTGCTGTACAATTTGCGCAAGATGAGCCGCGTGGTGGGCGGCGATACGCCAGAGGCCGCCCGGCTGGCCCACGCTTTCTACCGGCACATCGTCGAAGCGGACCTCGACCTGGCCGATTGCGTCACGGCCGAGCTGGTCAAAACCGCCGAGAATGCCTACCGCGATGTGCAAATCGCCTTTGCCAACGAGCTGGCACTGATCTGCGAGCAGGTTGGCGCGGACGTGTGGGGTGTGCGCGAGTTGGTGAACAAAAGCCCGGGACGGAATGTGCTTTCCCCGGGCGCCGGCGTGGGCGGGCATTGCATTCCCAAAGATCCGTGGCTGCTGGCCTACGGGGCCAGCGATACTGTCTCGGCCAGGTTGATCCCGGCTGCCCGCGAGGTCAACGATTATATGCCACTGCACGTAGCCGAGTTGACCATAGAGGCGCTCGGAGAAGCTGGTGTAGAGATCGAAGGGGCGCGGGTGGCCGTGTTAGGCTATGCATACCTGGAAAATTCGGACGACACACGCAATTCGCCCAGCATCCCCCTCGTCAACCGCCTGGTGGAATTGGGGGCGGAAGTAACCATCCACGATCCACACGTGCACGAGTATCAAAGCGACCTGGAAGAGTGCGTACAAGACTGCGACGCCGTGGTCGTCATGGTGGCGCACGACGAATATCAGGGTGTGGACCTGGGCAAGCTGCGCGAGGGGGTGGCCCATCCCGTCATGGTAGATGGGCGCCACGTCTTTTCGATTGAGCAGGCCCGCGCGGCTGGCTGGGTGTATCGCAGCGTGGGAAACGGGCACGGGCCGCGTCAACACGCTCAGGCTAAGTAATCAGGAAAAGCTGTTGAAGATTATCTCTATTATCGGCGCGCGCCCGCAGTTTATCAAAGCCGCGCCGGTCAGCCGCGCTCTCAGGCAACACCATACCGAAATCCTGGTGCATACCGGCCAGCACTATGACGACAACATGTCGGCAGTGTTTTTCGACGAGCTGGATATCCCCCTGCCCAACTATAACCTGGGCGTGGGTTCCGGGCCGCACGGCGCGCAGACAGGCGCCATGCTGGCGAGTATCGAGCAAGTGCTGCAGGCCGAAAAGCCCGATGGGGTATTGATTTACGGCGATACCAATTCGACGCTGGCCGGCGCGCTGGCCGCCGCCAAGTTGCACGTCAAGGTGGCGCACGTGGAAGCCGGCCTGCGCAGCTTTAACCGCGCCATGCCGGAAGAGATCAATCGCATCGTGGCTGATCACGTGGCCGACCTGCTGTTATGCCCCAGCCAGACGGCTGTAGACAACCTGGCTGCAGAGGGCATCACGCGCGGCGTTCACCTGGTGGGCGATGTGATGGCCGACGCGCTGGCGTTTGCCGCCGAGCGAGCCGAAACACACACGACGATCCTGGCCGACCTGGGATTAACCGAGAAAAGCTACCTGCTTGCCACTGTCCACCGCGCTGAAAACACGGACGACGAAACGCGCCTGCGCAATATTCTCGCTGCATTTGCCGAACTCGATGAGCCGATCATCTTTCCCGCCCATCCACGCACCCGCAAAAGGATCGAGGCTTTTAATCTGAAATCCAACATCCAAAATCTGAAATTGATCGAGCCGGTGGGCTATCTCGATATGGTCATGCTAGAACAGTCGGCGCGGACGATCCTCACCGATTCGGGCGGCGTGCAGAAAGAGGCGTATTGGCTGGGCGTGCCGTGCGTCACGCTGCGCGACGAGACGGAATGGGTAGAGACTGTATCGGCCGGCTGGAACGTGCTGGCGGGCGCAGATACAGTGCGGATTGTGCAAGCAGCGCGGACGTTTGCGCCGCCTGAAGCGCGCCCGGCGCTGTATGGGGATGGACAAGCGGCAGGGCGCTGTGTAGATTTCATAGGTAAAGAGATTGGACATGGTTGAAGCTGAAATCACCATAGACCAGGCCTCCCCTGCGCCGGCCAAGAAACGAAGCAGTTTTGCCGGCGACGTATTCAAGCTGGTGGGCGGAACGACGATCGCTCAAGGGCTAACGCTGCTGGCCGCGCCCATTCTGTCCAGGCTCTATGCGCCGGCCGCCTTTGGCACGGCCGCGCTTTTCACCTCCGTTGTGGGCGTGATTGCAGTAGTGGCCTGCTTCCGCTACGAATTTGCCATCATGCTGCCCGAGCGCGATAAAGATGCAGCCAACATCCTGGCCGTTAGTATAGCCGCTGCGCTCGCAACAAGTGGTATCAGTGCAACTCTAATCACACTGGCGCGCGGGCCGATTGTGCAATGGTTAAACGCCCCCGAACTGGCGCCCTATCTCTGGCTTATTCCATTGGCCGTGCTGCTTCATGGAATATTTAACGCCCTGAATTATTGGAATTCTCGCACCAAACATTTTGGACGTTTATCCATTGCGCGGGTCGCCGCGGCGCTGACCACGAGCGGCGCTCAGCTCGGAATAGGCGTTGCAGGAGAGGCGCGCGAAGGCGGGTTGATCAGCGCGTCGGTGGCCGGTTCGGCGGTTGTGACAACGGCGCTGGGGGGGCAAATCTGGCGCGATGATTGGAGCTTGTTTCAGGGCAGCATCCGTCTGCGCCACATGCTCGATAGCCTCAAACGATACCGCAAGTTTCCTCTGATAGACTCGTGGGGGGGGATTCTCAACACCATCTCTTGGCAGCTGCCGGTCTTGCTATTATCGGCCTACTTTTCGCAAGCGACGGTAGGGTTTTACTCCATGGCTTACCGGCTGATTCAACTCCCCATGACATTGGTTGGAAGCGCCATTGCCCAGGTTTTTTTTCAGCGCGCTTCAGAAGTGCAGAGCCAGCGCGGCGACCTGAAAGGCACAGTCGAGATGGTCTTTCAAAGGCTGGTCGCACTGGCGCTATACCCCTCACTGGCAATGACGGTGGCAGGACGAGAGATTTTCGTGGTGGTATTCGGGCCAGCCTGGGCCGAGGCCGGCACGTACGTGCAGATTTTGGGGCTGTGGATGTTCTTTTGGTTTATCTCTTCACCGCTGAGCACGTTATTCTCTGTGCTGGAACACCAGGAACTGGGGCTGATCGTCCACGCGGCTATTTTTGTGACGCGCGCGATTTCCCTGGTGGTTGGCGGGGCGCTGGGTAATGTCTATTTGGCGCTGGCGCTCTTTGCAGGATCGGGAGTACTGGTATACGGGGGATTGACGATCTGGAACATAAAGCTGGCAGGCGTGCCGCTGCGGCGCTCACTCTACATTCTTGCCCAACAGGGTTTATATTGCGCGCCCGCCACCGCCGTTCTGCTTTTTCTCAAGGTGCTGTGGCATGCGCCCGCGTGGCTCGTGCTGGTCGTGATCGGGATCGGATTTGTGGTCAATCTGTTGTTGATTCTGCGCCAGGACCCGGCGCTGGAGCGCTATGTGACTCTCTTTATACATAAATTCAGAACACCGAGGTGATTATCAATATGCTTCCACACTTGCGGCACTGGGTACGGCTCATAGGATGGAGACGTGTCGCTGTGTCTCTTGTTGCACAAAAAATTTTTCGGATTAACGGTTATGTCTCGTGGCCTGTTCATTGGTCATCAACTCTCATATATCCCGAAAGAATCCAGGTGCCGCTGGATACCTTTCCCGGTCTAAGTCCATATTGTTACATACAAGCCGTTAATGGCATTCAGTTTGGCAGAAACGTCTGGGTTGGACCTAGCGTGAACATTATCAGCGCCAACCACGATGTTTGCAACTATCACCAACATCTCCCTTCAACTCCCATCGTCATCGGCGACAATTGCTGGCTAGGCGCAGGATGTACTATTCTACCCGGAGTCGAACTGGGGAACCATGTAGTTGTCGCTGCGGGAGCCATTGTCACTCAATCGTTTCCTGAGAACTGTTTGGTCGCCGGCGTTCCCGCCGAGATAAAAAAGACATTGCCGCCTTATCACGGAAAAGTTAACCCAGATTTGCCAATCATCCGCATGTCATGGATGCCACAGATACAAACACATGAATCTGGCAATATCAGCCCTGGCAACAAGCTATCTGACTGAATATATATCCAATTGTCTTCCTTCGAACAACTGTCTGCTCTTTGCACAAGCTGAGGAAATCGCCTCGGCCTTTTTGGGGAGGTTTAGCATGAATTTTCCATTCAAGAAAGCGCTCGTCACCGGCGGGGCCGGCTTTATCGGCAGCCACCTGGTCGAAGAACTGGTACAGATGGGAATTGAAACCATCAGCATAGATAACTATTCCGCTGGCAAGCACGAAAATCTCGAACATCTGGCGCATTACCCCAACTTGCACGAGGTCAATTGCGACGTGACCGACCTGGAACACCTGGGACAATACTTTTCCGGCGTGGAGGTTGTCTTTCACCAGGCGGCTTCAAAAAAGACCATTTGTCTGCGCGACCCACGGCGCGACCTGGACGTCAATGCCAAGGGCGCGTTCAACCTGCTGGAACTGTCGGTGAAACACGGGGTCAAAAAATACGTGCATGCGTCCACGGGGTCAGTGTACGGCGAGGCGCAGTATTTTCCTCAGGACGAACAGCACCCGCTCTCACCCACCTCGTATTACGGCGTCAGCAAGCTGGCCGGAGAAAGATACGTGCAAGTATTCAAACATCTGTATGGATTAGACACAACCGTGCTGCGCTACTTTCACGTCTACGGCCCCAGGCAAGAATCGAGCGAAGTGGGTGGTGTGGTCTCTATCTTTACGCGCTTGATGTTGGCCGGAAAACCCATCACCATCTTTGGCGATGGCACGCAGCAACGCTCATTCACCTACGTCAAAGATGTGGTTAAAGCCAATTTGATGGCAGCGACGACCCAAGGCACGAAGGGGCAAATATACAACTGCGCTTCGGGGATACGCGTGACGATTAAAGAACTGGCCGACTTGCTGGCCGACATCCTCGGCGTTCAAAATCCCCACATCCAATATGGCGATTGGACGCCCGGCGACATCAAGGTGTTTGACATTGACAATTCTAAAATCACGCGCGAGCTTGGCATGACGTTTGTCAAGGATTTTCGAGAGGGTCTGGCCTTGACCGTGGAGTGGGCCGTTCGTTACTTTAAGGAGCGCCAGGTTGTACAAAAACCATAAGATCGGTGTGGTCGTTCCCGCCTACAACGAACAAGTGCTGATCCTCGAAACGTTGAACGGCGTACCGGCTTACGTGGATAGCATCATCGTGGTCAACGACGCCAGCACCGACGAGACAGCCGAGTTGTTGCAACGGCAAAGTCAGACCGACAATCGTGTCCAGGTTATCACTCACCAGGCAAACAAGGGCCTGGGGCAATCACTCATTGACGGGTACGTGGCCAGCAAAAATAGCGATCTAGATATCACAGCCATCATGGCCGGCGACAACCAGATGCATCCGGACGATTTGGCGGGGCTCTTGGACAAGTTGATTGAGGAAGGCTTTGATTACGTCAAGGGGAACCGGCTCTTGCATCAAAACATCCATCTGATGCCTCGCTACCGGTTCTTTGGAAATGCCATCTTGACCATCCTGACCAAGTTCGCCACCGGCTACTATCCGTTGATGGATCCCCAATGCGGCTACACGGCTATCAAAAACAGCGCGCTCAAGGTTATCCCGATAGAAAAAATGACGCAAGGGTACGGTTATAACGCCGATATTCTTTGCATGTTGAACATCCACGGTTTTCGCGTGACGGATACACAGGTGCGCCCGGTGTACGACCGCGAAAAAAGCAAGATTAAATTGTGGAAATACATTCCAAAAACAAGCTGGCTTTTGGTGCGGCTCTTTTTCAGGCGTCTGTGGCAGCGCTACGTGGTGCTGGACTTTCACCCTCTTGTCCTTTTTTATTTCTATGCTATCTTTAACCTGGTTTTTATCGCGCTTCCCTTAACAGCAAGATTTCTATTTCTGTATTTCGATACTGGTGAGGCGCCCAAAACAACGCTGACCATTCTCATCTTTGTATTGATGACAGCGTTTCAATCCATCTTGTTCGCCATCTGGATGGACATGGATTACAACCGTAAAAAGTAGCAAGAGGGACAAGCACTATGTGTGGTATTTTTGGCGCCATTATAGGCCAAGATTCGGGACTGACCCTGGCCACAGCCAGGCTGACGATGGACCATCTCTTCCGGCTCTCCGAATCGCGCGGCAAAGAGGCTGCCGGCGTGGCCCTGAGCGCCGCCGATGCCATCTATGTAGCCAAGCACGCCGTGCCAGCTTCCATCATGATCCGCAGCGAGGACTATCACAACATCTACCAGGTCTTTTCAGAAGCTGGGGATTCGGGCAACGGCCATGTCCACTATCCCATCTGCATCATTGGTCATTCGCGCCTGGTCACCAACGGCGGGCAGCAAATCCACGCCAACAACCAGCCTGCCATCGCAAGCGGCATGGTCGCCATCCACAACGGTATCATTACCAATGTAGATGACCTCTGGGCCAGGTTTCCCACGCTGGAAAGAAAGACGCAACTCGATACCGAGGTCCTATTGAGCCTCACGCGCAAATTCTACCAGGAAACCAGCTCGCTGGTGGCCGGAGTCCAGCAAGCTTATGGCCTCATCGAAGGCGCGGCTTCGATCGCCGCGTTGTTCGAGGATCTCAACTGCGTCCTGCTTGCCACCAACAACGGCTCTCTTTACCTGAGCGCGAACAGCGCCGGCAACGCCTATATCTTTGCCTCAGAAAACCATATCCTGCAAACACTCTTTAAAAAGGCACACTTGCGCGATCAGATTGAGGGTCTCACAATACGGCACATCGAACCGGCAACAGGCTGCCTGATTGACCTGGATACACTGCATACGGAAGAGTTCACATTAGCCCCAGATGGATGCAACAGTCACACGACCATCACGCCGCTGCCTGTGCCCAAAAAGACCATTGATATTTCCCCGCCAGAAGAAATCAAGGCCAGGCCAGAAAGAATACCTGGAGAGGGTCCTTACATTTTGTCGCCATCGTTCGTAGATGAATATCCTCGCAACCGAGAAGCCATCTCGCAATTGCGCCGCTGCGCCCGGTGTGTCTTGCCCGAGACGATGCCCTTTATCGAATTTGACGAGGAGGGTGTGTGCAACTATTGCCGTCACTACGAACCCATTGGCTTTTTGGGGTTGGAAGCCCTGCAACAAGCCCTGGTGCCTTACCGCAAGACGAACGGTGAACCGGATTGCCTGGTGACGTTCAGCGGCGGGCGAGACAGCAGTTACGTGGTTCACTTGATGAAAACCACCTTGAAGATGAACCCCATCACCTACACGTACGACTGGGGCATGGTGACAGACCTGGCGCGCCGCAACCAGATGCGCATCTGCGGCAAGCTTGGGATTGAACACATCCTGGTCTCGGCTGATATTGCCGCCAAGCGAGCCAACATCCGCAGAAACGTGCTGGCCTGGCTCAGGCAACCCGACCTGGGATTAGTGCCCCTTTTTATGGCGGGTGACAAGCAATATTTCTATTACGCCAACAAAGTGAGCGAGCAAACGGGCGTCAAGATCACCATCCTCGGTGAAAACCTGCTGGAAACCACCCGCTTCAAATCGGGCTTTTGCGGCATCGCGCCCCAGCACGGCACCGCGCACACCTATACGCTATCTGCTTTCAACAAAGTGAAACTGGCCTGGTATTATGGCAGCCGCTACATCGCCAACCCGGCTTATCTCAATGCATCCGTCCTCGATACAATTGGCGCATTTATCTCTTACTACTTTATCCCGCACAATTATCTCAACGTCTATCAGTACGTCAAATGGGACGAAAAAGAAATCGCATCCACTTTGATTAACGAATACAATTGGGAAACAGCGCCCGACACCACCACGACCTGGCGCATCGGCGATGGTACGGCCTCTTTTTACAATTACATCTACTATACGCTGGCAGGCTTTTCAGAAAACGACACCTTTCGCAGCAACCAGATTCGCGAAGGCATGCTCACGCGACAAGATGCCCTACAGTTCATCGAACGGGAAAACGCGCCGCGCTACGAATCCATCCAGTGGTACTGCGATATTATCGGGATAGACTTTGACGAGGCCATCAAGCGCATCAATGCCGCCCCCAAATTATACGCGCGCGGTTAGCGTCCATTTTATGAACAAGACAGAAATACAATCGCCCGTCAAAAAACCCCAATCCGACATGCACAGCCTCAGAAATTACGCCCTGCACGGCGTCTATCTGGCGCTGTATGCCCTGGTCAAATACCTTGCTTTTCCGCTCTGCAACTATCTCCGGTTTGGCGTCCTCCGGCTCTTTTCCGGCGGCATCCAGGCTACCTATATCAGCGATGGCGTGACGATCATGTTTCCCTGGAATGTCAAAATCGGCCGGCGCTCCTCGCTCAACCAGGGCGTTCTCATAGATGGCTATGGCAGCGTCAGCATCGGAGAAGGCGTGAGAATCGCCGCTTATGTCTGCATTAACACGGCTGACCACGAATTTGACAACCCCGACAAGTTTATCATGGAGCAAGGGTATGTCGTCGCGCCGGTCGTCATTGAGGACGATGTTTGGATCGGGGCTGGCGTCAAGATCAACAAGGGTGTGAAAATAGGCCAGGGGTGCGTGATTGGGAGCGGCTCAGTCGTCACAAAGGACATTCCTCCCTACTCTGTTGCGGCTGGGGTGCCATGTAGCATCATAAAATCCAGGCAGCCGAGGATACCGGCGGAATGAACCATATCCTCAAGAGCAAATTCAACCGCGACGTCCTGTGGAACCTGGGCAGTCTCGGTATTTTGTCAGTAGGCGGCATCCTCACCAATGCCATTATTCTCAAGCTTCGGGGCGCAGAGGCGCTGGGCATATTCAATCAGGTCTATGCCATTTATATCGTCGCATCACAGGTTGGCGTGGGCGGGTTACAATTCTCTGTGCTCAAGTATGTTTCCCACAACCAGACAGATCTGGCCCAGTGCGCCGACATTACCAGTTCGGCCGTTGCCCTGGTGACACTCATCTCAGGGGCGGTTTGCATTGTTGGGTATCTGCTAAAAGATTTGGCCGGAGCTTTACTGCAAAGCCCTGGCGTCACTCAGGGATTGTTACTGGTCATTCCGGGCCTGCTATTTTTTTCTCTGAACAAGGCACTGATTATGGTATTAAACGGCCTGCGTCACATGCGGGCCTATGCGATTTTCAAGGCGTTGCGTTACATCCTGATCCCGCTCGGCATCGCGGCGATCATCGCGCTTGACTGGCCCGGCGAATACTTGCCGTTATCCCTGACAATCGCCGAGGGCGTTCTTTTTCTTGGACTGGTGGTGTATATCAACACGCGCTTGTTTGCCTTCAAACTATCCTCCAGCATGCGGTTCTGGTTTTCGGAACACTTTTGGTTTGGGGTCAAAGGCGTTCTCAGCGGCGTTCTCACTGAATTAGACACGCGCGTTGACGTGCTGATGTTGGGCTATTTCAGCAACGACGCCGTCGTCGGCATCTATAGCTTTGCCGCAACGCTGGCCGAAGGCATCGGCCAAATTCCCTTGGTGCTCCGGCAAAATGTGGACCCCATCATTGGGCAGCACTTTGCCGAGGGCGAAAAAACCAAAATCAGCGACCTGGCCCGGCGAGTGCGAAAAACATTTTATCCGCTGATGGGTTTGGTGGGACTGGCCGCCGTCTTGGTCTACCCAGTGTTCTTTAAGCTATCCAGCTCCGAAAATGGCCTCTCACAAAGCTGGGCCGTGTTCACCATCATTATGTTGGGCATTGTGATCAACTCGGGCTACCGGCCCTTCCTGGGCATCATGCTGCAAGGCGGCCGGCCTGAGATGAACACCTTGTTCGTGGGCATGTTGGTCGTGAGCAATGTTATTCTCAACGCGTTCTTTATCTTTATGCTGGGCATCTATGGCGCGGCAGTCGTCAACGTTTTGCTGTATACTTTGGAAGCCATCTTGCTCGTAATCTATTCACGGAAATTATTGGGTGTGCGCTTATGAAACAAGTGCTGTTTGATGGGCGACACGATAAATTACTCGTGTTGATCAGTTTTGCTGTTGCACTAGTCCTGCGGCTCGGGGTGGCAATTGCTTTGCCGACAGATTTTTTGTCTGACGCTATGAGCGACCGCTTTCAATATCACCAAATTGCCAGTAATTTGCTGGATTACGGCATCTTTGGCTTGCAGCCAGGAATTCCCGATCAATACGTGCCGCCGGGTTACCCAGCCTTTTTGGCCGTGATTTATTTCTTTTTTGGTAGAACGATCGCCGGCCCAGGCGTGCGCATCGCACAAAGCTTGCTTGGGGCGCTAACCATCATCCCCGTCTTTTACCTGGCGCGCCGCATTTATCCCGCCGAGCGGCGAGTGGCGATTCTATCGGCGCTGGCAGCGGCATTGCACCCCATCCTGATTTTGTATTGCAGCTTTCAGCTCACCGAAACGCTCTACACTTTGAGCGTGATGGTGTTCTTGCTGGCTCTCAGCCGCTCGTTGGATATGCTGAGCTTGCGGTGGGGACTCGCTAGCGGCCTGCTGTTGGGTCTCGCCATCCTGGTGCGCGAAGTGATGGTGGTTTTTCCTATTTTTATTGCCGCATTGCTTTTAGGGCGTCCTGAAACGTGGCGCCAACGCCTGGCCTATTTAGGCATTTTGATCTTGGGAACCGGCCTGACCATCAGTCCCTGGATTGCCCGCAACTCGCTCCTCACTGGACAATTGACTTTTGTCACGGGGCGGGCCAGTTCGGTCGCGCAAATGGTCGCCGGCACTGGCACAGGCTTTGAGACGCCGGGCCAGGCCGCCCGTCAACAGCACAAGCGCGAATTGGACGCAGCGCGTTATGCCACCTTTGATGATATGCTCGACCTGCAATTTGCTCTATCGGACCCCGCTTATTACGCATGGCTGGCTGGCACGCGATTCGAACTCACCTGGCTGCATCCCAAGGGGTTGGAATCGCTGCCGCCCGGCGCGGCGCGATGGGGCTACCGGCTGGCACACGGCGTGATCTTGCTTTTAGGTGCGGTAGGTATATGGGAAGCATTCCGACGCCAGCGGCGGCCGGCGTGGCCGCTGCCAGCGATATGGCTTTACACGATAGCCGTTCATCTCTTTTTATCCACGGCTGAACCGCGCTATTCGGTCCCTCTCTTGCCCGTCATCCTCATCCTGGCCGTAGCGGGCGCTCTGTGGCTGTGGAGTTTGATCCACAAGCAAACCGGGCAGCTATGAACAATAAACCTAAAATCACCATTCTTTCCTTTTCCAACATCCACAGCGACGGGCGCGTGCTCAGGCAAATTGAATACCTTGCCAGCCAGTTTGAGCTTGACGTAATTGGATATGGCCACTTGCCTCCGGTTCTTCAAGACAAAGCGCGAATGTTGTCCATACACCCCCCCACCTCTTTTGCCCGGCGGAGCCGGAAGGCGCTGTTTCTTTCCGCAGGGAAAATATTTTCCCCAATGTACGAGAGGTGGTATTGGAGCGAGAAGGAATACCACGCAGCTTTCGATCTCTTGATGCCATGCCGCCCCGACGCCATTCACGCCAACGATTGGGAATCGCTTCCGGTGGCCGTGCGCGCGGCGCAAGAAACCAGGGCGCGCATCGTGCTGGATTTACACGAATACGCCCCCCTGCTGCGAGAAAATCGCTGGTACTGGAAAACGTTTTACAAGCCTTTGATCGAATACTTTCTACACAAATATATTCCTTATGTCTCGGCCAGCGTCACCGTCAATCAGCCCATCGCCGACAGGTACGCAAAAGAATATGGCCTCCAGCCCATTGTTGTGACGAACGCGCCAAAATGCACCGGACAATCCGAATTTAGAGCCACCGACCCCGATCATATCCGTCTCATCCATCACGGCAACGCCGATCCAGACCGCGGGCTAGAGATCATGATTGAGACACTGGCGCTGGCTCATCCCCGCTATACATTGCACTTGATGTTAGTTGAACGAAGCCGGGGATATATTTCGGAACTGAAAGCGTTGGCGCAGCGGGTTGCCCCGAGCCGGGTGTTTTTCTATCCACCCGTCCCGCCGGCCGAAATTGTGCCACGCATCTCTGAATTTGACATCGGCTTTTACTTGCTGCCGCCTAAAAACTTTAACCAGTTGGCCGCCTCGCCCAACAAGTTTTTTGATTTTGTCATGGCGGGGCTGGCCGTGTGCGTAGGGCCATCGCTCGAAATGGCGCGGCTGACGCAGCAATTTGGCTTTGGCCTGGTGGCGCCCTCGCTCGAACCGGCCCAAGTCGCCCGGTGCTTGGACAATTTGAGCGCGGCCGACGTCAATCAGATGAAGCTAAAAGCTATCGAGGCGCGTGGCATCTTGAACGCCGACGTTGAGCTGGCCAGGCTCGTCAACCTGTACTCGGATTTGTTGGGGCCTAAAAGTTCTGCTGGGGGGTGAGTGAATTTGCGCCAGCCTCTCCTGCATCTCATCCACGGCCTGACGGTGGGCGGGGCCGAAGTGGACCTGATCACCAAGTCGGTTGCCCTGGTCCAGCAGTACGGGTATGATATAACCGTCTGCTGCCTGATGCGCCGCGGCGAATTGGCCGCCCGCGCCGAGTCGGCGGGCGTTTCCGTCATCGGCCCCCTCATGCGTCATCGTTACGATGTATCGGCCTACTGGCAACTGCGCCAAATGTTTCTGAGCCGGAGCTGGCCGCTTGTCCACACTCACTTGTTTGCATCCAACTTGATTGGCTGTGCAGCGGTCGCCACTCTGCCGCCGGCCCAGCGCCCCCGATTGATTGCATCCGAGCATGCCATGGCGCAGCGGTGGGGGCGGCTGTCGCTCCTGGCCGACCGGCACATCATCCAACGCCACGCTGCTATAATCACAGTGCCGTCGCAAGCCGCCGCTGCCAGTTACGCGGCGCGCGGCATTCGCCCGCAGTCGCTCCACGTCATGCCCAACGCCATAGACACGCACCGCTTTGAACAACTAGACCACGCCGCCGCCCGTGCGCAAGTAAGGCAAGAATTAAATGTTCCCCCAGTAGCATTTCTAATTGGAACCGTGTGCCGCCTTCAAGCCGTCAAAGGCTTGCCTGTTTTGCTTAAAGCCATCCAGTCGTTGCCGGCGTACCTCATCATCGCCGGCGACGGGCCGGAACGTGAACACCTGGCCTCCATCATCCGCGCCCAGGCGCTGCACGAACGCGTCAAATTACTCGGCCGCCGCTCCGATGTGCCTCAACTGCTGGCCGCTATGGATGCGTTCGTCCTGCCCTCTTATTCCGAATCCTTTGGCATTGCCGTGGCCGAGGCCCTTCTTATGGAGACGCCGGTCGTGGCGACCAGCGTGGGCGGCGTCCCCGAAATCACGCGCAACGAACAATATGCGCACCTCGTGCCGCCAGGGAATGTACAAGCTTTGACAAATGCGATACAATGGGTCATGGACCATCCCGAGCCGGCCAAGCGCCAGGCGCAATTTGGACGTGAATTTATACAAAGCACAATGTCCGTCGAGGCTGTTGCCAGCCAACAACACGCGATGTACCAACAAGTATTGGAATGTCAAAAATCTCTATCCTCCACCCCATCACCCGCCTGATTGTGGGCGGGGCGCAAGAAAATACAATGTACACTGCGGCGCTTTTAGACCCGCAGCGCTTTCAGGTGGAGGTGCTGTGCGGCCCGCAGACGGGCAGCGAGGGCAGCCTGATCGAAGAAGTGCGCGCGCGCGGCGTTCCCCTGACCATCCTGCCGGATATGGTGCGCGAGGTGGCGCCCTGGCGTGACCTGCGCGCGCTGTGGCAGTTGCGTCACTTGATGCGCGCCAGGCGTTTCACGATTGTTCACACGCACAGCTCCAAGGCCGGCATCTTGGGCCGGCTGGCCGCGCGCATGGCCGGCGTCCCCATCATCGTGCATACCGTGCACGGCTGGAGCTTTCACGAGCACATGTCGCCCGCCGCGCGCATGGCCTACATTCTGTTGGAACGCCTCACGGCTACCTTTAGCGACGCCCTCGTCGTCGTCACGCAGCGCGATATAGACAAAGGATTGCGAGCTGGCATTGGCAAAGCGGAGCAATATCACCTCATCCGCAGCGCAATTCCGCTGGATGAATTCGACCCCACTTGCGCTGACCGCCAGGCTGCGCGAGCAGCATTGGGATTGCCCGCCAATGCGCCCGTCTTGGGAAACGTGGGACGCTTTTCCGCGCAAAAAAATCCACTGGATTGGGTGCGCGTGGCCGGCCAGGTTGGCCGGGCCATGCCCGATTGTCACTTTCTTCTGGTGGGCGATGGGCCACTGCGCCCCCAGGTCGAGGCGGCTCTGGCCCAGGAAGGAATCGCCGGGCGCGCCGTGCTCACCGGCCTGCGCCGCGACGTGCCTCAGATGTTGGCGGCGATAGACGTGTTCTTATTGACCTCGTTGTGGGAAGGATTGCCCCGCGTCATTCCCCAGGCCATGGCCATGCAAGTTCCCGTGATTGCCAACCGCGCCGACGGCACCATTGAAGCGATTCGTCCAGGGGAAACCGGCTATCTGTGCGAGCCGGGCGACCTGAAAAGCATGGCGGCCTGCTGCATGCAGCTTCTTCAGAACCCGGGCCGCCGCCAGGCGATGGGGCAGCGCGGGCGCGAGTGGGCCACGCAAGAGTTTGACGTGCGGCAGATGGTGGCCCACATCGCCGCATTGTACGAAGCGTTATTGTCTCGCCCGGACAAGATCGGGCGGACACGCTGAGAACCCCTGCGCTGCGCTACCCAGAAACTTTTGCCAGCGCCCCGCCAAAGGCGAGAGATTGCTTCGTCGGCACGCTTCGTGCGCCTCCTCGCAACGACGAGTTTCTGGCTTTTGGCATATCGCCGAAGGCGATTCGAGTTCTCAGGGTACAAGCCACACTTTAACGACCTTTTACAGGCGCTCATAGGTGTCCGCTATTGTCCTGGCAAGCTCCCGCAAAAGGTTGACGTCATCGTCGGTAAAATCGCCGTTCGTTTTGTTAATCAACTCAATGGCGCCTAGTTTTTGATCGTCGCGGACGATAGGCGCGCACAGGATGGACTGGGTGGCAAAACTGGTCTGCTGATCAACGCCGCTGAAAAAGCGGGGGTCAAGGTTGGGCGCCGGCACAATCAGAGGGTCGTTGAATTTGACCACCCATCCCACGACCCCCAACCCCACAGGCAAGCGCATCCCGATCACTTGCCCGCTGACAGTCCCGGTCGCATACTTGAGCACCAGCTCGTTCCTGGCTTCATCCAGCGCAAAAATGGAAGCAGCTTCGATGCCAAAATATTGCTTAATCTGGTCTACCAACTCAGAGAGGCCAAGCTCGGGGTCGGGTTGGTTTGCCAGCGACCTGGCTACACAGGCAACAAAAGCCAACGCCTCTTGGTCTATGAAAATCATTTTATTTACCCCCTCGCAGTGAAAAGGTCCAAAGCGACAATGGTTGTATAAACGGGGGGGGATTTCCAACTGGGCAGTATAATTTTGTAGGGGCGCAGCATGCTGCGTCCTACGCGGTCGAATTCACCAAAGCACGCCGCGAACGCATGGGGGATAACAACTATATCATAACTCCAATGGACAATTTAAGCAACCTGGTAACCACTCAGCCTCGCTCGCCGCGCCGTCCCCGGCGCGGTCTATGCGCGGCCAGTAATGCCCGCCGAGGCTTCGTCGTGACGCTACGCGAGCCGAACGGACGGCGGGCTGAGCAGTTCGGGACGTGGAAAAATAAACCGTCCCACAATTCCCGTAGGAGCGCCCTCCCCGGCCTGTCGGCCAGGGCAGGCTGGGCGCGATAGTCGCGCCTGCCTGCCTGGCGGCTAGACAGGAAAGGCGCTCTTACGCGGCGACATTGGGATAATTATTTTCTTCCGCATCCCTTACGCAACCTGAATGAAAAAGGTATGATGTATAATAGACATTATCGAAAATAAGCCGACGCATCCCCATGTGCTGGCGGACGGGCATTGGGATGCCATCTGCTATTTCCGAAAGTCTAATCCAACCATGCGGAAAAGCCCCGGAGGTATAACATGCTCGACCCGTGTCCAACTCTCGCCGACATTCGCCAGGCCGCGGAGCGCATCCGGCCTTTTGCGCACCGCACGCCCGTCCTCACCTGCGCCAGCCTCGACCGGCGCGTGGGGGCGCAAATTTTCCTCAAGTGCGAAAACTGGCAAAAAGTGGGCGCGTTTAAATTTCGGGGCGCGTGCAACGCCGTCTTGTCGCTTTCAGAGGCCGAGGCGGCGCGCGGCGTCGCCACACATTCTTCAGGCAACCACGCACAGGCGCTGGCGCTGGCGGCGCGCCTGCGCGGCATACGAGCGTACATCGTCATGCCCAACACAGCGCCTGAGGTGAAAAAAGCCGCCGTGGCCGGCTATGGCGGCCAGATCACCTTTTGCGAGCCGACGCTCGAGGCGCGCGAAACGACGCTGGCTCAAGTCATCCAAGACACTGGCGCGATTCAAGTGCACCCTTACAACGATTATCGCGTCATCGCGGGGCAAGGGACAGCGGCGCTAGAGTTGTTGGAAGACACGCCCCAGCTGGACGTGGTCATGGCGCCAGTGGGCGGCGGGGGATTGTTGAGCGGGACGGCGCTGGCCGTGACCGAATTGTCTCCGGCCACGCGTGTGGTCGCCGCCGAGCCGGAAGAAGCAGACGATGCTTACCGCTCGATGCAGGCCGGCCACATCATTCCCTCTGTGCGGCCCAACACCATCGCCGATGGCTTGCTCACCTCGTTGGGAACGCTGACCTTTCCCATCATCCAGGCGCGCGTGCACCAAATCGTCACCGTCAGCGAACAGGCCATTTTGGAAGCGATGAAGTACGTGTGGGAACGCGCCAAGCTCGTCATCGAGCCTTCGGCCGCCGTGCCGGTTGGCGCGCTCTTGGAACACAAGATTGACCTGCGCGGCCAGCGCATCGGAATCATCCTTTCGGGCGGAAACGTTGACCTCGACAGGCTGCCCTGGTCAAAGCCATAACGGCAGCACGCTACCACCCTCCCGCCAATGTTGACGTTGTACGCCGTCTTATGGTATCATACAGCGGCGTTGCTGCGATAAAGAATCGTAGGCAGCCTCGAAACACCCTATAACGGAGTACACCATGCTGATAATCTTGCAGCTATTCTGGGTTTTTGCCAAGGTTGGCGTATTGGCCTACGGCGGCGGGCCCTCAATGATTCCACTGATGCAACAAGAGGTCGTGGAGGCCGGCTGGCTTTCGCAAGAGGATTTTGTAGACGCGCTGGCGTTGGGCAACGCGCTGCCGGGGCCTATCGCCACCAAGATGAGCCTGTACATTGGCTATAAGCAAGCGGGGCTGATTGGCGCACTGGCTGGGCTGATGGGCACCATCGCGCCCTCCGGCGTGCTGATGCTGATCCTGGCCATCGCCTTCTTGCAAGCCAAAGACTCGCCGCTCATCAAGGCTGCGCTGGCCGCCGTGCGCCCGACGGTGGTGGGGCTGTTGATCTGGACGGCGTACGATTTGGGCAGCAAGGTGCTGCGCGCCAATGGCATGTCGTGGAACGTCGCCGTATTTGCCAATTGGGACAAGTTCCTCATCGCTCTAGTCGTCTTTGTGGCTGTGACTTATTTCACCGGCGTTAAAGCCGGCAACGGCCTGCTGGACTTTATCAAAAGCGCCGCGCCGGCGCTGGCCATTTTGACTGCGGCGATATTTGGCATCCTCGTCTACCGCTAACGGTAAGCAGCGCTCCGGCGTTGGGAAGGAGGCAAAAGTGAGTGAAGGACGAAATTCATCCATCGTAAAACGCGCCGGCGAAATCGGCCTGTGGCTGATCTTGCCGCTGGTCGCCGGCCTCTTGCTGGCCGGGCTTGTGCCGCGCCCGGTGGTTGGGCTGATTTATCTCCGCGACGAGATTTATTCGTGGACGGCCTCGAACACCATCACCCAGATCGCCTACGCGCGCGAGCACCCCGAGGTGCGCGCCGTCATCCTGGTGCTCGACAGCCCGGGCGGCACGGCGGTGGATACGGAAGCCATCTACATAGAACTGGCGCGCCTGCGTCAAAGCAAACCTGTCATCGCAGTAATTGAGAGCATGGCGGCCAGCGGCGCGTATTACCTGGCTTCTGGCGCAGATTACGTATATGCCAGACCCACGTCGGACGTGGGCAATATCGGCGTCATTAGCTTTCTGCCGCCTTCGCCAACCGTTTCCGAAGAAATCGTATCCACCGGGCCGTACAAATTGTGGGGCGCGTCGCGCGATGCGACGCTGCGGCGGATGGAAGTCATCAAGCAAGGCTTTTACCAGGCCGTCCAACTCGGACGCGGTGAAACACTGCGCGCCGCCCCGGAGATAATATTGAGCGGAGAAATCTGGCTGGGCGCCGAAGCCGCGCGCATGGGACTGGTGGACGAGTTAGGCACGCAAAGCCAGGCCGTCGAGCGAGCCGCCCGGATGGCGCACATTGCGCATTACGACGTCACCGACCTGAGCGGCCCGGCCGGGGTCGTCGCTTTTACGTTTTTCGTTCCCTGGACCAAGTCGCCCGAGCGCGAACCCGGCCTGTATCTGCTCTACGTTCCTCCAAGCGACCGCTCAGGTGAATGGAGGCAGCCATGAAAAAGTATCGCCTGTGGATTGCGCTGGGATTGTTGATCTTGCCGGTGCTGGCGCGCGCCGCGTGGTTCTATCAGGGCGCTTATGCGCGCTCCAAGCCGGTGGCAATACCCAACTATGCCGGCCTCGCCCTGCCCGCGCCGCCCCTGTCCACGCCCCAATCGGAAATCGCTGCACCCCCAGCCCCGGGCCAGGTTGTTCTGCTCGACCAGACGCACGACAACCGCTTCACCGTCACCGAGATGGAAGCCTTGACCAAACAAATCATCGGGCGCGGGGCGCGGTTAGAGCTTGTCTTGCCGAGCCTGTACCGCAGCGAGACGGTGCTGGCGGATCGCCTGAAATATGCCAGCGCCTACGTCGTGGCCTCCCCCCTGACCCAGTTCACGCTGGACGAAGTGCAGCAGGTGCAGCGCTTTGTCGGACGCGGCGGGCGCGTGTTGGTGTTCACGGACGCCGGGCGCACCGGCTGGCTGGACACGCTTTCTACCGATGTGGTTCCCGCCAACGACTTGTTGGCCCCATTCGACCTGGCCTTTTCCGAGGATTATTTGTACAACCTGGTGGAAAATGACGGGAACTATCGAAACGTGCTTTTGCGCCGATTTGCCGATATTTCCATCACGCAGGGATTGGAAACCATCGCGTTTTACGCCGGGCGATCGGTAAGCACGTCGAGCGGCACGCCGCTTGCGTGGGGAGACGAGCACACCCTTTCGTCGCTGACGGATACGGGGGGGGCATTGGCCGCCGCCGCGCTCAGCGCAGACGGGCGCGTCTTGGCGGTGGGCGATTTGACTTTTCTCACCCCGCCTTATCACCAGGTGGCCGATAACGCCCTGTTCATCTCGCGGCTGGCCGAATTTGCGCTGGGCGGCGAACGCGCGCGCGATTTGACCGATTTTCCATTTATCTTTAGCCGGCCTCTGGCCGTCTTGCCGACCCAAAAGGTCAAGTTGAGCGCCGATATGTTGGGGGCGCTGAGCAAAATCCAGGCGCCGCTAAAGCTGATCAACGTGACTTTGAGCGTGGTTGAAAAACCACGCCAGGATTCCGACCTGGCCGTGCTGGGGCTCTATACAACGACGAACGATCTCGCGCCTTACCTCGAACCGTTCGGGTTAGAGCTGCCCAACTCCACAGGCAAGCCCAACAATGCTTTTGTGCACGTGCCGGGCCTGGGCAAACTCAGCCGCACCAGCACCGGCGTGTTGCTCTTTTCACGCACGGATTCGCGCGCCACGCTGACCCTCCTGGCAGACACGCCCGAGATGCTGATCAAGCTGATTAATTTGCTGGCGTCGGGCGATTTGTCACCCTGCATCATTCAAAGCGATATTGGCGTATGCCGGCTGGGGGAGGGCGCCGCCCAAGACGCCGACGAGGGGGTTGTGGTGAGCGTCGAGCCAATCACGCAAACCGTCGCCGTCGGCGAGATGGTCACAGTCAATATTCAAATTAAAGAGGTATCCAATCTGGACGGGGCCGAGTTTCACCTGTCATTCGACCCCAGTGTGTTGGAGGTGGTGGACGCCAACGCCGATCAGCCCGGCATTCAAATCCGCAATGGCAACATGTTGTACGCCGACCTCCTCCCGCTCAATCAAGCCGATAACGAGCGCGGTTCGATTGATTTCGCCGTCCTCCAACTTGGACGGACTGGCGCAAGCGGCGACGGGACGTTAGCCGTGATTGAATTCAAGGCCAAGGCCGCTGGCGTTTCGCCCATCAAGTTCCGAAGCACATCCATGACCGAGACCGGCGTCAACCTGGTAAATTCCGACGGCAAAGCCATCCAGTGCGTCGCCAAGCCGGGATCGGTTACAGTATCAGGTGAAACAATCATTCCCACACTCGCGCCATTACCAACAGCCGTTCCCGCTACACCTTGAGGCTCTTTCAGGAGAAAGAATAATGTCCACTTTACTTGTTCGCGATGCCGAGTTGCTCATCACTATGGACGACGAACACCGCGCCATCCCCCAGGGCGGAGTGTTTGTGCGCGATAACGTCATCGTCCAGGTTGGCCCGAGCCGCCAGTTGCCGCCCGAAGCCGACGAAATCATTGACGCGCGCGGCAAAGTCGTGCTGCCCGGACTGATCAACACGCACCATCATCTCTACCAAACCCTCACCCGCGCCGTGCCCGCCGCGCAAAACGCCACGCTGTTCGGCTGGCTCAAGACGCTCTATCCGATATGGGCCAAGATGGACGCCGATGCGATTTACGTGTCTACGCTGGTGGGCTGCGCCGAGTTGTTGCTTTCAGGCTGTACCACCACCAGCGATCATTTGTACATCTTTCCCAACGGCGCGCGGCTCGACGACGAGATCCGCGCCGCGCAGGAAATCGGCATCCGCTTTCACGCCAGCCGCGGCAGCATGAGCCTGGGCGAAAGCAAGGGCGGGCTTCCGCCCGACCGCGTTGTGGAACAGGAAGATGACATTTTGCGCGATAGCCGCCGCCTGATCGAAACGTACCACGATCCCAAACCGCTGGCCATGCTGCGCATCGTGCTCGCGCCGTGCAGCCCCTTTAGCGTGACGCCCGACTTGATGCGCGAAGCGGCGCGGCTGGCGCGCTCCTATCCCAACGTGCGCCTGCACACGCACCTGGCCGAAACCAAAGACGAGGAAATGTTTTGCCTGCACAAGTTTGGCGCGCGGCCCGTGGCCTACGCGGAGCAACTCGAATGGGCCGGCCCCGAGGTGTGGTACGCGCACGGCGTTCACGTCAACAAGCGCGAAATCAAGCGCATGGCGCGCGCCTGCAGCGGCGTGGCGCACTGCCCCTCCAGCAACATGCGGCTGGCTTCGGGCATTGCGCCGGTGCGCGCGTACCTGGACGCGGGCGTGCGCGTGGGGCTGGGCGTGGACGGCAGCGCCAGCAACGACTCGAGCCACCTGCTGGCCGAAGCGCGGCAGGCGCTCTTGCTTCAGCGCGTATTGGGCAGCCCGGACGCGCTCACGGCCCAAGAGGCGCTGTGGATTGCCACGCGCGGGGGAGCGCACATGCTGGGGCGCGACGACATCGGGCAACTTGGGCCGGGCAAGGCCGCCGACCTGATCGCCATCAACGCGGACACGCTCGATTTTGCCGGCTGCCAACACGACCTGCTGGCGGCGCTGGTTTTCTGCGCGCCGCAAAAAGTAGACCTTTCAATCATCAATGGCCGCGTCGTTGTCAAAGACGGTCATCTCACCACGCTCGACCTGGGACCGGTGGTCGAGCGCCACAACCAAATCAGCCGCAAGATGTTGGAATGACGAATGGCCGCTTCGCGTGACGAACGACGAACACTTGACGTTTCACGTTTCACGTCGGTCGTTGGCCGTTGGGCGATGGTCATCCTCGTTGGTGCGTGGGCACTGGCGCTGTACATCCACATTCTGCGCCTGCCCTTCTTCCGCGACGACATGGTCATGCTGCTGTGGCTGCGCGGCATGCCGTGGGGCAGGCTGTGGGTAGACGCAACCGGCTTTCCATATTACCGCCCTCTCAGCTTTTCAACGCTCAAGCTTTCTGAACTGTTCTTTGGCTATTACCAGCCCCAGTTCCTGCACCTCGTCAATTTGTTTTTTCACACCGCCAACAGCGTAATGCTCGCGCTGCTCACGCGCCTCGTCGTCAATGGACGGAGAGGTGCGCTGGCGGGCCTGTTCGCTGGCTTGCTCTACGCCGCTTATCCATTCACATTTGAAGTCATGCCCACCACCGGGCCAATCTTTCAACTGCAGGCGGCGTTCTTTGCGTTGGCGGCGGCGTTGGCTTATGCTCGTTGGAGATGTAATACCCAATACCCAATACCGAATACCAGTTCAGCATTTGGTATTCGGTATTTGACATTTGGTCCCAATGGCTGGCTATACCTTTCGCTGTTTATGGCCCTGCTCGGCTCGTTCACTTGCGAATACAGCGTCATCATCCCGCCCCTGATCATCGCTACCGAACTCGTCTTGTGGCGGCAATCGTGCAAGCAACGAGAAACAAGCGGCAACGCGCAACACGCAACACGCTTCGCGTCGCCCTGTCGCCGCCCCAAACGCAGCCTGGGCGTTACCTTGTCACTTCGTCTCGCCATCCCCTTGTTGTACTTTGTCTTCACCGCCCTCTATCTCGCCATCTGGCTCGCCGTGCCCAAAACCCGCAGCACCCTGCCGTGGCTCTGGCTGCACGACCTGGGACACAAGACGGTCTACTATCTGCAAGGGTTAACCTACCCGCTTCAGCCCGCCGCGCCGCCGCTGGCGCGCCTGCTCAAGCTCGAACCGCTCACGGATGGCGCCGCGCTTTCCGGCGAGTGGGCCTGGCCGGCCGTTTTGCTGCTCGCTGCTATCGCGCTGGTCGGGCTGCTGATTGTGTTTGCGCGCTGCAAGCGGCTGGACGTGCTGGCGCTTGGCCTGGCGTGGTGGGGATTGGCCCTCGCACCCATGTGGCCCACGCTCAACTGGGACTATACCTGGAACGGCCCGCGCCTGCACTATATCCCCGCGTTGGGCGCAGCCTTGATCTGGGGCAGCGCTATTGCGCTTCTCGCCAAGAGCGCAGAGGACGCAAAAAAGGAAGATTCGGCGGCCCTGGTAAAATTGTCTTTGGGTGTGGCCGTATTTCTTGCCGCGCTGGTGCCGGGCGCGTCTTTTTTGCGCGCTCAGGCCGACGTTGTTCTCACTGGCGGCAAGATTGCGGATGACGTGGTGCGCGCCGTCAATGCCTTGCCGCCGGACAAGTCTGCGCTCGTCGTCAACTTTCCCTCGTGGATCAGCCCCGCCCGCCAGACCTATGCCATTGGCGCGGAGGGCATTACGTTCTTGCCCGGCTATTCCACGCTGGCCGAGCTGGTCGAAATCAACAGCCCGGCCCTGCCCCGCCAGCGCAGCGTGACCAGCCTGACGTTTACTAACGTGTGGAAGCCGTGGAAGCACACTCAACGCTTTTACACGCCGCCGCTGAGTTGGGAAGACCTGCTGCCGGCTCTGCGTACCGCTTCACGCGTTTTTCAGGTACAATATGCTCAAACCGGGTTAGAGCTTGACCAGGCCGGCGCTATCCAGCCGTCCGCACTTTCCACCACCCTCGCCACGTTCGACGGGCGAGTGAACCTGGCGCGGGTCGCCTATTTACACACAACCCAACGGCTCGCCATTACGCTCGATTGGGTATCCCTCCAGCCAGCCGAGGCGGATTGGACAGTGTTTCTGCACGTGTACGACGAGGGAGGCAAGCTCGTCGCGCAAGGCGATGGCGACCCGATGCTGGGACTGTATCCGTTGTGGGCGTGGCAGCGCGATGAGCGGATCCAGGATGAACGCTACATCACGCTGCCGCCGGATTTGCCGCCCGGCCACTACCGCGTGGGCGCGGGAGTGTATGATCGCAACACCGGTACGCGCATCACAGCATCCGGCCCAGACGGGCAACAATTCGCGGACGATGTCGTGACTTTGTTTGAGTTTGATCATTGACCGCAGATTGGATAAAACTGATTGAATTCAACAGCGGCAATTATGATTGGGACCAATTCTCGCCGCAATAGCGGCGAGACAATGGAGGCTGAAAATGAATGACTCCATTTATATTCAAGGCGGAACCCTGGTTACACCTGAGCGCACGTTTGAAGGCGACCTGGAAATTATTGGCGAAAGCATCTGCGCCGTGGGCGTCAACTTGCCGGCGCGCGAACCTTGCACCACCATTGACGCGCGAGGGTGCATCGTGCTGCCCGGCCTGATTGATTGCCACACGCACATTGCGCTGGATACCGGCATCTATAAAACCGCCGACGATTGGGACATCGGCACACGGACGGCGGCGTGCGGCGGCGTCACCACCGTGATTGATTTTGCCACGCAGTTCAAAGGACAGACTTTGCAACAAGCCGCCCAGCATCGTCACGACGAGGTTGGGGACAAGGCGTGCATTGACTATGCGCTGCACGTAATGATCACGGATCTGGCAAGTGTGGGGAATCTATCGGACCTGTGCGACCTGGGTATGCCATCTATCAAACTGTACACCACGTACAGGCCCAACTATTACGCCGACGACGCGATGCTTTTGCAGCTTTTGCGCGATTCGGTCGGGGCCGGCGTGCTGGTGACCGTACACTGCGAAAACGACGCGCTGGTGACGGCCGCCACCGCGCAACTGGCCGCCAGCCGACGCACATCGTGGCGCTACCACGCGCAGGGGCGGCCCGCGCTGGCCGAGCAAGAAGCCATCCATCGCGTCTTGTTCCTGGCCCACAACGCCGGCGCGCCAGTGTACATTGTGCATTGCTCCACAGGCCGCTCGGTCGAGTTAGTGCGCGAGGCGCGCTGGCGCGGCCAGCTCGCTTTTGCTGAAACGTGCCCCCAATACTTGCTGCTCGACGATGAATGTTACAAGGGCGAGCATCCCGAACATTACATCCTCCAGCCGCCCCTGCGCGCCCCAGCCGAAAAGAGCGCGCTGTGGCAGTTGCTTCAGGGCGTTGTGTCCACCCTCGGCACCGATCACTGCGATTACACCCTGGCGCAAAAAACGGCCATCAACGATTTCACGCGCACACCCGGCGGGCTGCCCGGCCTGGAAACCATGCTCGCCCTGCTCTACACCTACGGCATCGCTCAAGGCAAACTAAACTGGCCGCAACTGGCCCGCCTGTGCTCGGCCAACGCCGCGCGCCTCTTTGGGCTGTATCCGCGCAAGGGCGCGCTGGCTCCAGGCGCAGACGCCGACGTGACCATTTACGACCCGCGCGGCGAATCCTTTATCGAGGCCGTCAAGCTGCGCGCCATCTCGGGCTATGGCCCCTACGAGGGCTGGCGCGTGCAAGGGCGCGTCAAGGCAACCATCTCGCGCGGCAAGATTGTGTATCAAGACGGTCAATTCATCGGGCGGCCCGGCCACGGAAAATTTGTCCCGGGCCAGCCGTTCAACCCCGACCTGATCGCCAATATCGGAGGATAGTATGGAACATTCCCAACTCATCAAGCTCGCGCGCGGGCTGGAACCGGCCGAGATCCTCATCAAGAACGGCCGCATCATCAACGTCTACACTGGCGAAATTTATCGGGCCGACGTGGCCCTGGCGCACAGCCGCATCGTCGGCATCGGCAGCGGTTACGAGGCCGACCAAGTGATTGACGTGGAGGGGCGTTACATTTGCCCGGGCTTTATTGACGCGCACGTTCACATCGAAAGCGCCATGGTGCCGCCCAACGAGTTTGCGCGCGCCGTCGTCCCGCGCGGCACCACCACCGTCATCATTGACCCGCACGAAATCGCCAACGTCTTGGGGCTGGATGGCATCCGCTTTATGTTCGACGCCTCCAAGTATAACCCCATGAGCGTCTTTTTGATGATGCCGTCGTGCGTGCCGGCGACGCACATGGAAACCGCCGGCGCATTTCTGCGCTGGTACGATATTTCACCTTACCTGAACGACCACTGGGTGCTGGGGCTGGGCGAGATGATGAACTTTCCCGGCGTGGTGAATGGCGACGAAGAGGTGCTGAACAAGCTGCGCGTATTTGATGAAGGCATCCGCGACGGCCACGCGCCGGGGCTGAGCGGGCGCGACCTGGTGGCGTATGCCGCCGTCATCGGCTCGGACCACGAATGTACCACCGTGCAAGAAGCGCTGGAAAAATTGCGCCTGGGGATGACGGTCTTTATCCGCGAAGCCACAAACGCCCACAACCTCGAGGCTCTCTTGCCGCTGGTGAACGAGCGCAACAGCCGCCGCCTGTGCTTTTGCACCGACGACCGCCAGCCCTTCGATTTGCTGGACGAGGGGCACATAGATTTCCTGGTGCGCACGGCCATCGCCCACGGCCTGGATCCCGTCACAGCCATTCAAATGGCCACCCTCAACACGGCCGAATATTTTCACCTGTACGACCGCGGCGCAATTGCGCCCAACAAGCGCGGCGACCTGGTTGTGTTTTCAGATTTGCGCGATGTTCGCGCCGAGTTGGTCTTCCGGGGCAGCAAGCTGGTCGCCCGCGACGGCCAGACTATCCCGTGGGAGCGCCCCGTGCAGCCCATCTTTTTGCGCAGCTCGATGAACATCAATTGGGAGCGCGTCAGCTTTCGCATCGAGGCGCAGGCTCGCAAGGGGCGCATCATTGGCGTCATTCCCGACCAACTCGTCACCGAGCATCTCGTTCAAGATTTGACCACGGAAAATGGCCTGGTCATTTCCGATCCCGGCCTGGACATCGCCAAAATCGCCGTCATCGAGCGGCACCTGGCCACCGGCAACTTTGGGCTGGGCCTGGTCAAGGGGCTGGGGCTGCGGCGCGGCGCGATTGCCTCGTCCATTGCTCACGACAGCCACAATATCGTGGTAGTTGGGGTTGACGACGACTCGATGATGTTTGCCGCGCGCGCCGTCGCCCAGATGCGAGGCGGCATGGCGGCTGTAGACGGCGAGCGGGTCCTGGCCCAACTGCCGCTGTCCATCGCCGGCCTGATGAGCGATCAACCCATCGAAACCGTCCGCGCGCAAATGGACGAGATGCTGCGAGCCAGCGCCCAACTCGGGTCGAATCTCCACGACCCTTATATGGCGATGAGCTTTTTGGCGCTGCCCGTCATTCCCGCGCTAAAAATCACCGATAGAGGTCTGATAGACGTTGAAAAATTTCAAGTCATCCCCTTGTTTGCAGAAGAGTAATTCTTATTATCGGCGCACGCCAGAATGACGCTTGTCAGCATTTTTGCTGTACACATTCACCTTGACTTTGCCCGACAATCAGGGTTATAATCAAGTCCAACCAACTTGCCATGAACAAATCCAAGCGGAACATCCGATCAACCCACATTCAGGCAGACGAATCATTAGCGGCGCTGCTCAAGCGGGGGCAACCCGGTGACCGCCTGCCAGCTGAACCTGTCTTGGCAGCTCAATTGGGCGTCTCGCGCGCCACGCTGCGCGAAGTGCTGCGTTCCTTTGAAGAACGCGGCCTGGTCGTGCGGCAGTACGGCGTCGGCACCTTTATCGCCCCATCCCGCCCGGCGGTCGAAACCGGGCTAGAAGTTCTAGAAAGCATCAGCCGCATGGCCAGCCGCAACAACCTGGAAACTCGCATGGAGGCGCCCGTGATCGAAGAGCGCCCGGCCCACCCGGACGAACTCAAACATCTCGGTCTCAAATCTGCCGCGCTGATTGTGTCGGTGACGCGCGTCATCGTGACCGACGCGCAGCCAGTGGCTTGCTTGTTGGACCTGCTGCCCGTCGAGTATCTGCGCAAAGACGATCTGCAGGCCTTTGACGGCTCGGTGCTCGACCTGTTGTTCAAGCGAGGCTGGCCCAGTCTGGCCTACTCGCGCACAGACCTGACCGCCACGCCGGCCGACGGAACGCTGGCTCGACAATTACACGTTCACCGGAACGCGCCCCTGCTCAAGCTGGAAGCGCAACTCTACGCGCAAGATAATCGGATTGTAGACTACTCGGTGAGCCACTTTGTCCCCGGCTATTTCCGCTTTCACGTCATCCGGCGCATCGGGGCGCGAGAGATTATATAAGCGATGCGCGAGACACAATACGAAAGGAGGTAAAGGAAACTAATTCAACCAGGCTCGCCTTGTTCAATAATGATCTTTAATTTCTTACAGGAGGAATGCAAATGTTTACCCGCAAACATGTATGGAGCACTCTCGCTTTGCTCGTCATTGCCTCAATGGTGCTGACAGCGTGCGGCGGCGCGGCGACCCCAGCGCCCCAGGCCACGGAACCAGCCAAGCCCCCCGAACCAGCCGCTGGCGGATTCCAGATTCCCGACGTGGTCGCGGACAAGTTCAACGTGGCGGCAGTCTTGATTGGCCCGCACGACGACGGCGGCTGGAGCCAGGCCCACTACGAAGGTTTGGAGTACATCGAAAAGAACGTGCCCAACGTACACATTGCCTACATCGAAAACGTGCCCGAAGGCACCGACTCGGAACAAGTTTTCCGCAGCCTGTCGCGCAAGGGCTTCAAGCTGATCTTTGGCACCTCGTTCGGCTTTATGGACCCCATGGAAACCGTCGCCAACGAGTTTCCCGACATCATGTACATTCACATCAGCGGCTACAAGTCGAACGGCAAGAACTTTGGGAACCTGTTCGGCGCCATGGAAAGCATGAAATACCTGGCCGGCATGCTGGCCGGCGCGCGCGCCAAAAAAGATGGCAACCCCAAGCTGGGCTACATGGCCACCTTCCCCATCCCCGAAGAAATCCGCCTGGGCAACGCCATTGCGCTGGGAATGAAAAAGACGTGCCCCGAATGTACTATGGACGTGCGCTGGATCAACACCTGGCACGATCCGGTCATTGAAAAAGAGGCCGCGGCGTCGCTGTTTGACGCCGGCGCGCAGGTCGTCTTTACCGGCGCGGACACGCCCGCTGTGGCCGACGTAGCCACGGAAAAGGGCAAGTGGGGCGTCACCTACGACTGGTATGGCTCGTGCAAAGCCAAAGGCTGCCTCACCGCCCCCTACTGGAATTGGGGGCCGGTCTATGCCAACATTACCAAACAGGTTATCGCCGGCACGTACAAAGCAGGCTGGGAGTACTTTGACGCCGATACCGGCGCGTTGGGCCTGTACGGTTTTATGGAAGGGCAGACCATGACCGACAGCGTGAAAGATCTGCCGCCGGAAGTCATCAAAGAAGTGCAAGGCCTCTTGGCCAAGATGGTGGCGGGCCAATTCACACGCTTTGACGTGTTCTCCGGCCCCATCAAGGACAATACCGGCAAAGAAGTCATTCCCGCTGGCCAGAAATTTGAACAGGCCGACCTGGACCAGTTTCCGCCCGGCGCGGAAGGACTGGCATGCAAGTATTGCATGAAGTGGTGGGCCGAGGGCATCACCGCCGAATTGCCACAGTAAGCAAGTAACAGGTAGAAAGTGGAAGGTGAAAAATGAACAGTTTCTCTCACCTTCTACTTTCTACCTTCAACCTTTTACTATGAACATACCAAACGCCATCGAGATGCGCGGGATCGTCAAGCGATTTCCGGGCGTGCTCGCCAACGATCACGTGGACTTGGACCTGCGCGAGGGCGAGGTGCACGCGCTGCTAGGCGAAAACGGCGCCGGCAAGAGCACGCTGATGAACGTGCTGGCCGGGCTATACAAACCCGAAGAAGGCAGCATTTTCGTCGGGGGCAAGCCGGTCAATTTCAACTCTCCCCGCGATGCCATCGCGCACGGCCTGGGGATGGTTCACCAACATTTCATGCTCGTGCCGTCGCAGACTGTCACCGAAAATATTTTATTGGGATTGGATCAACCGCGCTTTCTGCTCCGGCTGCCAGAATTTGACCAGCGCGTGCTGGCGCTGCAAGAACAATACGGGCTAAAGGTAGACCCCAAAGCCAAAATCTGGCAACTCTCGGTGGGCGAACAGCAGCGCGTGGAAATCCTCAAGATGCTCTATCGCGGCGCGCGCGTGCTGATTATGGACGAGCCGACCGCCGTGCTCACCCCGCAAGAAGTCCACGACCTCTTCAAGACGCTGCGCTCAATGACCGAGCGCGGCCACTCGATCATCTTTATCAGCCACAAACTGGACGAAGTGCTAGAAATCGCCAATCGCGTCACAGTGCTGCAACACGGGCGCGTGACGGCGGCCGGTGTTGAGGCCGGGGCCGTGACCAAGTCCGAGTTGGCGCGCCTGATGGTCGGGCGCGACGTGGTGTTCACAGTGGAAAAGAAACCCGCTGCACCCGGCCCGATGATGCTGTCCATCGAAAACGTGAGCGCCGAAAACGACCGCGGCTTGCCTGCGCTGCGCGAGTTTTCACTCCAGGTGCGCGCGGGAGAAATTGTGGGATTAGCGGGCGTGGCCGGCAACGGGCAAACTGAGCTGGCCCAAGTCATCACTGGCCTGCGCCGCTGCGCCAGCGGGCGCGTGCTGGCCGGAGACCAGGACATCAGCAACGCGCCGCCTCGCGTGGCGATCAATCGCGGCGTGTCTCACATCCCCGAAGACCGCGCCGGCGTGGGCAGCGCGCCCAGTCTCAGCGTGGCTGATAACTTGATCATGAAAAGCTATCGGCAGCCTCCCGTGGCCTCCGGGTGGGTCTTGAACCGTCCGGCCATCCATCAAAACGCCGAAAAGCTCAAGCGAGAGTATGACATCGCCACGCCCACCATCCATACCGAGGCTCGGCTGCTTTCCGGCGGCAACCTGCAAAAGCTGATCCTGGCGCGCGAGATTTCCTCCGGCCCCAAAGTGATGGTGGCGGTGCAACCCACGCGCGGATTGGACGTGGGCGCCATCGAAGCCGTGCATCGCCTGCTGCTGCAAGAACGCGAGCAAGGCGCGGCCATCCTCCTCATCTCCGAAGAATTGGACGAGGTACTCTCTCTGTCCGATCGCATCGCGGTGATTTACGAGGGACAACTCATGGGCCAGCTTGCGGCGGCAGAGGCCAGCCTGGAAGAGATCGGGTTGATGATGGCGGGGACGAGGAGGCAAGAGAACAAGGAAACATGCCAACAAGCCGACAAGGAGACAGGGTGACGATGGCTCTCCCTACGTTGAGCAGCGCTGGCGCGTGGCTGTGGGGCGCGTTTGGCAAAGAAATTGTCAATCAAACGCTCGGCAGGGCCCAAGAGCAGTGGAAGCGTTTTAACTGGAATGGGGCAGCGGAGAAATACCGCCAGCACATGGTCAAGTTATATGGCACTCTGCGCGTGCTGGGCAAACCTGAGCCAGTGCCGCTGGAAGGCGTCTTTACCGACGTGTTCATGCTCGACCAGCCGATGGCCGCGCGCCGCTTTGACATTTCCCAGCTCAGGCAAGACCCCTCCCCGCTCCACAGCGCCAGGCGCGCCAGCGGCTTGCGGCTGGTGGCGCAAGCCAAACACAAGCGGCTGTTTATTTTGGGCAAGCCGGGCGCGGGCAAGACGACCTTTCTCAAACACATTACGCTGCAAGCCGCGCAAGACAAGCTGAGCAAAATCCCCATATTCGTCTCGCTCAAAGAATGGTCGGATTCCGGCCTGGGATTGATGCCCTTTATGGTCCGGCAGTTTGAGATTTGCGCGTTCCCCGACGCGCAGCACTTTATCATCCACATCCTCAAAACCGGGCGCGCGATTGTCTTGTTCGACGCGTTGGACGAGGTGAACCAGGAAGGCGATCTGCGCAAGAAAATCATCGCCGTGCTCGAAAGCTTTGGCAAAGAGTACCCCCAAACGCAAATCCTCGTCACCTGCCGCATCGCCGCCAGCGATTACGCTTTTGAACAATTCACCTACGTCGAGCTGGCCGATTTCAACGACGAACAGATGCGCTCTTACGCGGGCAAATGGTTCAAAGACAACCCCGTCAAGCGCGATAAATTCCTGCAAGAATTTGCCAGAGAAGAGCAGCGCAGCCTGCGCGAGTTGGGGCGCGTGCCGCTGCTGCTTTCGCTCTTGTGTTTGAACTTTGACGAGACGATGGCCTTTCCGCAGCGGCGCGTGGAAATTTACGAAGAGGCGTTGGACGCGTTGCTCAAAAAGTGGGACGTATCGCGCAACATTCAGCGCGACGAGATTTATCGCAAGCTTTCTTTGGGGCGCAAGCGCCAAATGTTTGCCCGCCTCGCCGCCGAAACGTTCGAGCGGGGCGAATACTTTATGGAGCAGGCCGACCTGGCCGGGCGCATCGTGGCGTATTTGCGCCAACTGCCGCCGGTTGACCAGGGTGAAGATATTGACGGCGACGCGGTGCTCAAAGCCATCGAGGCGCAACACAGCATTTTCGTCGAGCGGGCATATCACATCTACTCGTTCGCCCACCTCACCTTCCAGGAATACTATGCCGCCCGCTACATTGCGGATAATGCCTCGCCCCAGGTGTTGCAAGATGTGCTGGGCCGCCACCTGGGCGATAACCGCTGGCGCGAAGTGTTCTTGCTCACCGCCAGCCTGCTGGACAACGCCGACGCATTTTTTGCCGCGTTCAGGCAGGTCATAGAAAACCGGATCCTTAAAGAGCAAACCGGCGCGGTTTCAAAAACTGGGCAAGCCTCCACTGCCCTGGTCACACTGCTGCAATGGGCCGCCCGCAAGGCGGCGCAAACCAACGCCCCCTACAAGCCGGCCGCCGTGCGCAGCGCGTACGTCTTTCTCGCCCTTGACTTCACCCTCGACCACGCCCGCGACCTCGCCCACACCCTCGACCGCGCCCTCGACCTCAGCTACGTCCTCGATTACGCTCTCGACTACGCCCTCGAACGCGCCCGCGACCTCGTCCGCGTCCTCGCGGGGGAACTGTCCACCGATTTCAACCTGAGCTATGCGTTGCAGTTCGCGCATGTTTTTGGCGCGGTCCGCCCCGATAACTTTAGGAATGTCTATTCCCTGGCGCCCAAATTCGCTGCTTATTGGGATGATGTAACGCGGTCAATTGGCCCCGACGAAATGCCCCAATTGCGCCAAGAGTTGGCGGCGCTATCTGTTCCCACCCAACAAGACGAGCAGGCAGCGTGGCGGGCGTTTGCGCGCAATTTGCAGCGGGTGTTAATCGAGCAGCGCGACGTCGGTCACGAGTGGGATTTGAGCAACGAGCAATACAAGCAGTTGGCGGGCTACCTGGAGGCAAACCAATTATTGGTGGACTGTCTGCAGCTGGCAGTGGTGTCGAACCGGGCGGCTATAGAGAACAGCTTATTGCAGTTGCCGTGGGGAGGGTAGGATAATGACACAATCACACCTTGAACACGCCAAAACTACACGCCTGCCCTTTCGCGTCGTCGTCGAGCCGCGCCTGGGCGTGCCGCGCTGGTTATCGCCCGTCGTCTCGGTCGGCGCCGTCGTCGTCGCGCTGATCATCGGCGGCGTTGTCATCCAGGCCAGCGGTGGGCATCCGCTCGAGTCCTACCAGCATATCTTCAAGGCCGCGTTTGGCAGCGTGGGCGTATTTTCAGACACGCTGGTCAAGGCCACTCCACTGATTCTGACGGGCCTGGCGTGCGCGCTGGCCTTTCGCATGAAGCTGTGGAACATTGGCGCGGAGGGCCAGTTTTTTGTGGGCGCGTGGGGCGCCAGCGCCGTGGTGCTGGCGCCGCTGCTGCCAGCGGATACACCGCGATTCATGATGCTGTCGGCCATGGCAGTGGCGGGCTTTTTGTGCGGCGCGCTATGGGGTTTTGTCCCGGGTTATCTCAAAGCCAAGCTCAATGTCAACGAAATCATCACCACCCTGATGATGAACTATATCGCCACATCGTGGGTTTTGTTTTGGGTCTTTGGCGCGTGGAGCGAGGCTGGCTTTCAAATGTCGCCCATGTTTCCCAAAACGGCCTGGCTGCCGCGCCTGACCGATTACGCTCAATCCATCAAAGCATTTTCTGGGCTGACGGTGCACCTGGGGCTAGTCTTTGGGTTGGTGATGGCCATTGTGGTATGGTTCGTCATCAACCGCAGCCGTTGGGGGTACGAGATTCGGCTAATTGGAGACAATCCCAAAGCAGCACGCTATGCCGGCATTGACATTGTACGCAATACCACCCTAGTTTTGATGCTCTCCGGCGGGCTGGCCGGGCTGGGGGGAATGTCGGAAATTGCCGGCGTGGTTCACCGGCTGCAAGGGGCCATCTCGCCCGGCTATGGTTTCACCGGCATCATCATTGCCTGGCTGGCCAAGCTCAACGCCTTTGCCGTCATCCTCGTTTCAATCTTGTTTGGCGGCTTGTTGCTGGCCGGCCGCGAAATTCAGCCATCGGGCGTGCCGCGCATGTTGCAAGGCATCATCTTGTTCGTCGTCATCGCCAGCGACGTGCTGCTGCGCTATCGAATTCGGGTCGTGATCCGCGAATAACGCGAATGTTCGCCAAAACAGTGGAAAAGCCAGATGATTGATTGGATTATTATTTTACAAGCGGGTGTGGCAAGCGGAACGGTATTATTGTTTGCCGCCATCGGCGAGTTGCTGACGGAACGTTCGGGCGTGCTCAACCTGGGCGTGGAAGGCATGATGCTCATCGGCGCGATGACGGCCTTCAAGACCGCCGTGGCGACCGGCAATCCGTGGCTGGGCGTAGTCTATGCCATGTTGGCGGCGGGCACGCTCAGCCTGTTGCACGCTCTGGTCACCGTCAACTTTCAGGCCGACCAGGTAGTGAGCGGCCTGGCAATCAATTTCGTCGGCGTCGGGTTGAGCACGGTGCTAGGCGAGGGGTTGAGCAAAGCCGGCACCATATCGCTGCTGCCGTCGTACACCATACCGCTGCTCTCGCAAATCCCGCTGCTGGGGCCAGTCATGTTCACCCGGCAGCACGTGCTGGTGTACGTGGGCTACCTGCTCACGCCGGCGGCGTGGTTCTACATCAACCACACCCGCCCTGGCCTGCACCTGCGCGCCATAGGCGAGTATCCCGCTGCCGCCGACGCCCTGGGCATCAACGTGTACCGCCTGCGCTACCTGTACGTGCTGGTGGGCGGTATGCTGGTGGGGCTGGCCGGCGCAACGATTAGCCTGGCCGTTTCGCCAGGCTGGTTCAGCGAGTTGACCACCTCGGGCCAGGGCTGGATTGCCGTTGGGCTGGTCATCTTTGCGCAGTGGGATCCGTGGCGGGCGGCTGGCGGCGGCTACATGTTCGGCGCGATCCGCCGCCTCATCCTCGACCTGCAAGGGCCACAGACATTATTTGGCTTTCGCAATCCGTTCTTTTACACACCCAAGCTGGGCTTTTTCTTGCAAATGCTCCCCTACGCCTTGACCATCTTTGTGCTTGTGCTGGTGAGCCGAGAAGCCATCCGCAAGCGATTGGGCGCGCCGGCGGCGTTGGGCACGCCATACGTGCGCGGCGAGCGTGGCATCTAGGAACTCTACACGCGCCAGGGGCAAAGTGACGCCTCAACGCAGCCGCCGCCTCGAACTGTTCCCCACGTTCATCTCTCGGCCCGTCGCACACGCGCTGCGCGCGGGCCGATTGACCGCCCGAGTGCTGGCCGCTTTCAAGAGCGCGTGCGACCTCGTCACGGACACAGGGGACGTGATCGCGCTGGTCACACCAGAGATTGGCAACGGGCCGTTGAACGTGGTGCTCGATGCGCCGCCCGGCGCGTGGGACGGCGTCACACCCCATCGGCCTGTCGAGATAGACAATGGCCTGATTCACGTTGGCTGCGTCACCGTTGACCTGCGCGGCGCGGCGGTGTGGGAACCTTGCCCCGAGTGGGCGCAGTTCACCACGCACCACGGCAAAATTCGCGCCAACGTCGCGTATCTGGCGCACTGGCTGGGGCAAAATCGCTCCCCCGGCGGGCTGATTACCTTGCTCTACCCGCAACCTCCAACATGTTCCACCGAGACCGTTTTGCTTGATACGGCGCGTCCGGCAGCAAACGCGCTCGCGGCGGCGATTGCCTCGGGCGACGGGGCGCGCGCTGGCAGAGCAGCGTCCAGGCTGGCCGGGTTGGGCAGCGGCCTGACGCCCTCCGGCGACGATTTTTTGATCGGCGTGATGGCGTGGCTGTGGCTGGATGCCCCCTCCCCCCCTGCCCAACCGGCTATGTGCGCCGTCATCACCCAGGCAGCCATAACCCGAACGACGGTTCTTTCATCGGCGCTATTGCGCGCAGCAGGCCGCGGCGAGTTTAGCGAGATCTGGCACAACCTGTTCAAAGCGCTGGCGAATGACCCGTGCCAGGTAGAACACGCCGCGCGGCAAATATTGGCCTATGGCCACACCTCCGGCGCGGACGCGCTGACCGGCTTTACGATGGCTGCCAGCATCGAGGCGCGGGGTTGACAAGCCGCCCGCCGCAAGGTACAATCCAGTCGCTCAGTTACTCAGCCAATTGACGATTACTGCTTAACCGATCACTAACTTGGGAGGTAAACAATGCCCCTGATTTTTCCGTCTCAACACCCGCTGGTCAAACACAAGCTCACCCTGCTGCGCAGCACAGTCACCGAGCCGAAAAAGTTCCGCGAGCTGATTCGCGAACTGACCATCTTGCTTGCCTACGAAGCGACGGCCGATCTCAGCCTCAGTCCTAAGGAAGTGACCACCCCGATGGGCGAAGCGCAGGGCTGGAAGCTGGAAGAAAAAATTGGCCTGGTGCCGGTTCTGCGCGCCGGCCTGGGGATGGTCGAAGGCATCTGGGAAATGATGCCGTCCGCCGAAGTGTGGCACATTGGCCTGTTTCGCGACGAGCGCACGCTCAAGCCCGTGCAGTACTATAACAAGCTGCCCGTGTCTCCCACCGTTGACGTATGCCTGATCCTCGATCCGATGCTGGCTACCGGCGGGTCGGCGACGGCCACCGTAGATATTCTCAAAAGGTGGGGCGCCAAGCGCATCAAATACGTCGGGCTGATTGCTGCGCCGGAGGGAATCGAGCGGCTCTCGACCGCGCATCCGGACGTGCCGATTCACATCGCTTCCATTGACGAACGGCTCAACGACATTGGCTACATCGTGCCCGGCCTGGGCGACGCCGGCGACCGGCAATTTGGAACCGCGTAATATACAATACCTAATACCCAATCGCTATTGGGCATCAGGTAACTGGTATTAGGTATTGCCACGATGGTGTTCCTGATCGTGTTTGGCACGGCGTTCGCGCTGGCATTCGCGCTCACCCCCCTAGCAGCCTGGATAGGGCGGCGATGGGGATTGGCCGACTCGCCGGGCGGGCGGCGGCATCACATCGGGAGCATTGCCCGGACGGGCGGCATAGCGCTCTACGCGGCTTTTACGCTCACCATCCTCCTCGCTCAATTGCTCCCCGTTCCCCACAGCGATCCCAAAGAAATCACGCGCCTGACGGGCCTGCTGCTGGGCGGGCTGCTCGTCTTTGTCTACGGGCTGGCCGATGACCGCTGGGACATCGATCCCAAAGTGCAATTTCTCATCCAGGCCATCGCGTGCGTCATCGCCATGAGCTATTTGATTTTTGTCGAGTACATCTTTAGCCCGCTCGACAATCAGCGCCTGGACTTTGCGCCGTGGTTCACATGGATATTTTCCCTGTTCTGGTTGATGGGGATGACAAACACCGTCAACTGGCTGGACGGGCTGGACGGCCTGGCTGCCGGCGTGACGGCGATTTCATCCCTGGTGCTCTTTATCAATGCCGCTTTCCGGCTCGATCCTCCGCAAGTCAGCGTATCGCTGCTGCCGCTGGCGCTGGCGGGAGCGTGCCTGGGATTTTTACCGTGGAATTTTCATCCCGCGCGCGTGTTCATGGGCAGCGGCGCCTTGTTCCTGGGGTTCACGCTGGGCTGCCTTTCGATTATTGGCGGGGCCAAAGCCGCGGCGGTGCTGCTGGTGATGGCCGTGCCCATCATGGATGTGGCCTGGCTGATCGTCACCCGCCTCCGGCGCGGGCGCTCGCCGTTCGCAGGCGGGCGCGATCACCTGCACTTTCGGCTGGCCGACGCGGGCTACTCGCAGCGCATCATTGTGCTGGGGTATTACGGCTTTTGCGCGGCCTTTGGCGGACTGACGCTATTGGTCTCGTCCAAGCTATTTAAATTAATCACGCTCATCGTGCTGGGGATATTGGCCACCGGCGTGCTGTGGCTGACAGAACGGCAAGGAGACAAGGAAGCAAGTAGACACGAATAACAACCAATCTACTTTCCCCTTGTCTACTTTCTACTTTCCACCTTTGTAATAAATCCTCTGCCCGCGCAGGCTGCCCACTCCCCACTCGGTTAACGCAATCAGCAGCACGAACGGCACGTCGGCCGCCAGCGTAACCGCAAAAGCCGTAGTGAGCCAGCGCAGGCCAGTGGTCAAGATGGGCGCCAGGTTAGTCATCAGGACGCGCCCGCCGGCTAGGCCGGCCACAATCGCCACTCCCGCCAAAAACAAGATCACCGGCGGCCACATCTGCCGGTCGGCGGAACTGGGCAACATGGCATTGGCGACGGCGAACAACAAATACAGCCAAACCCACATATCGGGCGTTTGCAGCGCGGAAGACAGCGCGCCGCTCATCACAACCGGGCTGCCCGAAAGCAGCGCCTGGCCGGTCTGATTCACGTCAAAGACCCAATACCCAATACCCGCCACGACCAGGCTGCCGGTCACCAACGGCGCCGCGCCGATGAGACTGGCGCGCACCACGTCCACCTGCCCGATCTGCACCGATCCCAGGCGCACGCGCCCATCGCGCCCGCGCTCGGGCAGCAGTTTGATTTGGCCCGTCCTGACGCCCAGCAACTTGGCCGCCAGCCAGTGCGCCAGCTCGTGCAGCACTACGCCGGGAAAAAGCAGCACGGCGTACACGTAAAGCGCCACCTGGTTGTGCCCCGACACTAACAACGCCACACCGTGCAAGTGTTGGTGAATCCATTTCTCCAACAACACCAGCAGCACGAACGTGGCGACGAAAAAAGACAGCGCCGTGATCAAATCCATCTAGTGGACCGCGCCGCCCCTGGCTTTGGCCGTGAGCTTGACGATTTCGGCAAAATCGCCCGCCTTCAAGCTCGCCCCGCCCACCAGCGCGCCATCCAGGTCGGGCTGGCTCATAAACTCGGTGATATTGGCCGGCGTCACACTGCCGCCGTACTGCACGCGCGTGGCCTGCGCCACCGCGTCGCCAAACATCGCAGCCAGCGGGCCGCGCACCGAGCGCGATACCACGTTGTTGGCGCCAGCGCCTGTGGCGGCTTTGCCGGTGCCAATCGCCCACACCGGCTCATAGGCAATGACGACGTTCGCCATCTGCTCGACGGTCAAGCCTGATAATCCATTGCGCACCTGGCCGCTCACCACGCGGTCGGTCTCGCCGGCCTCGTACTGCGCCAGGCTTTCGCCCACACACACGATGGATTTGAGGCCATGCGCCAGCGCGGCCTTGACCTTGCGATTGACAGTTTCGTCTGTCTCTCCAAAGTATTGCCGCCGCTCGCTGTGGCCAATGATGACGTAATGGCAAATCTCTTGCAGCATCACCGGGCTGATTTCGCCCGTGAAGGCGCCCTTGTCTTCCCAATGCATGTTCTGCGCGCCCAGACCGAACCCGCTCTGCCCTAATGCATTCTTGGCCACCCACAACGAAACGAACGGGGGGCACAACACGACCTCTACTTCTTGCACGTCTTTTAAAGCCACGCGCAATTCGCGCACCAGCGCAATGGTTTCCGATACGGTCTTGTTCATCTTCCAGTTTCCGGCAAGGATGGGTATACGCATGACAATCCTCCTTAAGGAATTCCCATAATTTTTCAAGGTGAAGGCGGCGGCCCGCCCAACCCTTCCAGCGCCCTGCGAATTCTTTCGCGCATCCACGGACGCGCCTCGGGCGCCTTGATAACTTTTTCCAGGTGCTCGCGAGCCTGTGCAGGGCGGCCCAGCCTGGCATATACCAGCCCGGCCGCCAGATGGGTTTCCATCGCATCGGGAGCGAGCTTTAATGCTTCATCGAGATGAGCCTCAGCAGCAGGGAGGTCATTCCTCTCCACTAATATGATCGCCATAGACGCATGGAGCACGCCATCGTCTGGGTTCTTGTTGATCAACCAATCCAGGTGCGGCGCGGCGTTGCCCGGGTCCTCGCTGGCAAACCAGGCGCGAGCAGCGCACGCGTGCAACTGCGCCGCGTCCGTCGCTCGCAAGCCCTGCTCGCACAACTCGGCGGCGCGCACCCAATCGCCTGGCTGCCCGCGCTGTGACAGCATCTCTGCCGGCTCCAGGTAAGCATCCGTCAACTTGCGGTTGGCCTGCCGGGCCGCCTCGTACTCGGCCAGCGCCTCTTCGACGTTGCCATCGCGGCGCAGATTGCGCGCACGTTGCAAATGCTGCCGGGCCGGCCCCAGATTGATCGCAAGCAAAACAGCCAAACACAGTATCGCCAGCGCCGCTGCGCCAAGCGCCATCCACAAAGCACGGCGCGACTTTCGCGGCCCGGCGACGAGCGTTGGTTCAGGCTGCGGCGCGGGCCTTCCCGTGATTTCGGTCATGCGCGCCTCAGCCTTAGCCTGCGCCTGCGACTCGGCATCCTTCCCCGCCGATATCTTGCTCAGCCGCGCTAACGCCTCCTCGGGACTCGGCGGCTTGCCCTCCCCCGACACCCACGTCGGCATCTCTTCTGCCCCAGGCGCCTGAGGGGAAGATTCGAGCGCCGCTTTCTCCAACGCAGCCAACATGTCTGCCACCCTGGTATAACGATCATCTCGTTCTTTTGCCAATGCCTTGAGCAGCACCCGCTCGAGTGGCTCGGACAGGTTGGGATTGAGATGGCGCGGCATGGGCAGCGGCGTGAAAATGTGATCGTGCACGACGGCATAGGGCGTATCGGCCTGGTACGGCACGCGCCCTACCAGCAATTCGTACAACACCACGCCAAGCGAATAAATATCGGTGCGCGCATCCAGGTCTGATTTGCCCTGCGCCTGTTCCGGCGAGATGTATTGCGGCGTGCCCACCAGTGTGTCTCGGGTCAACGTGGACTCGCCGGCCTGCGCCATGCGGGCCAGTCCAAAATCGGTGAGGAAAACGCCCCCGCCCGGCGTCAACAGGATATTGGACGGCTTGATGTCTCGATGAAGCACACCCTGCTCGTGCGCATAGGTCAGCGCGTCGCACACCGGGCGCATAATGCCCAGCACCCCCTCAAGTGTCAGAGAGGTCTCGTGCAAGCGCGTCTTGAGCGTCTCGCCCTCGATAAAGCGCATCACCAGGTAGGGCTGCCCGGCGTGCTCGCTAAAATCGTAAACGGGAACGATGTGCGGGTGCTCCAGCTTGGCGACGATCCGGGCTTCGCGTTGAAAGCGCGCCTGAAAGTTGGGGTCTTGTTTGAACACCGGATGCAGCACTTTAATAGCCACGTAGCGATCGAGCGCGGCGTGATAGGCTTTGTATACCGTCGCCATCCCGCCGCTGCCAAGTTGGGCAACAATCCGATACGCGCCGACATTTTCACCAATCGCAAAACTCATCGCCGCCCTCCCTCATCTCTAATCTCCAATACTTGTACCCGATACTGGAGATTGGGGATTGGATATTGGGTATTAGATATTTGCCGCTCGCAGCGCATCGGCATGCTCGCGGTCGTGCCAGATTTGCACCGCCACCCAGCCATACACCGTGCGCCCCCACCAGAATGGATAATCTATTTCTTGCGCCAGTTGCGCCTCGTTCCAATCCGCCAGGGCGTCAACCAAATCGGCGCGGCTGTGTTGAAAATCGGCCCACACCTGTTCCCAGCTTTGTCCGCGCCGCGCGGCCACCTGCCGGGCATTGATGGCATCCGCCTCGGACTCGGCCACGTACGGCAACGGTCGAGACTCTCGCACCGCTCGCAACACCCCAAGCGAAAAGCGATCCCAATCGGCCACGTGGCCCACCAGGTCCCTGGTTGTCCACTCGCCCACTGCCGGTCGTGTATCTCGTTCGTCGGACGGGACGCGATTAATTTGCCGGCTCAGGTCGTGGCGCGCGGCTTCCAGCGCCATCAGCAAGAGCAGGCGCGGGCCAGGCGAAAACAGCGGCGACGCGGCAGCGCGCCAGGCGCGAATGTGCCCCGCATGCACCCCATCGTGGCGAGCTCGCCGCCGGGCAAATTCCCACACGCTCGCCTCTTGCCAGGGTAAGGCAAGCGGCCTGACCAATTGCGCGTCGGTGGCTTCGCTTAATACATCTATATAACGCTGGCGCGCATCTATTGCCGCCTGCAAAGCCAGCTCGAACAGCCAGCCGCGCCGCTGAGCGTATAGCTCCGCGTTGCGCTCGTCTACTTCTACGGCGGCGATTTCCGCTTCGCGCCCGGCCAGCGCCAGCCGGGTGCGTTCGGCGTGCGTATCATCCCAGGCCGCCACGTGCGCCAGCGTGTCTTTGATGCTCCACTCGCCCATCACTGGCGCCGTGCTGAGCGTCTCGTCATTCAACCCGATGCAGGCGATGAACAGGCCGGCGCGTTCGGCGGCGATTTGATCCAGCAGCGTATCTTGAAGCGCGCGGCCCGATTCGGGATGCGCGGCGCGCCAGGCGCGGAGTTGGGCGGCATGTAGGCCATCGTGCTCGTAAATTTCTTGCAGCGCCCAGCTCTCAATCGTAGCCAGTCCCCACGGCACAGCGCGCGGTTTGGCCAAATCATCGTCGGTCGCGGTTGCCAGGGTTTGCTCGATGCGCTGGCGCGAAGCCGCCAGTTCATCCACCAACTCGCGCGGCGAGCGTTCCTTGCGCAAGCCTACCTGCTCGGCGTTAAACGCATCCGCCTCTACGCCAATGATTTCCATTCCGCCATCCGCGAGCAAACGCGGCAACTCGTCCGCCACGCGCGTCTCCCAGGCGGCTATGTGCGCCAGCACATCCCTGGCCGTCCAACCGGGCAACACCTCGCCCGTTGCCCAGCCCATCTGGCTAATACCATCCACAGACGCCAGCAACTCGTCGCGCTCGAAGGTCAATCGCGCCAGCCATTCGTCTTTCGTCGGCATCATTCACCCCCAGCTTTGTTTGTTACATTATAGCGCAGTCTGCCAGTTGGCACAAAAATTTAACGGCCAGGCAAAAGGCGTGGTGTTTCTGGCACACTGGTGGTGAGAAAAATCGGGCCGGCAAGATGGGGCAACACAGGAGCGCGGCGCGGCAAAACATAGACCGCGGCTAACGCGGTCTACGTCAAGGGAACGTGGAACCTGCAATCACATGGCTTACGTCTCAGCAGAACCAGTGAGGTTATTGAGGATTCGCCTCAGATACTGTTCAAACTCGTCAATCTCGCTCCCGGCAAATCCGTCGTAAAACAGTTTTGTCATCTCTTCCGAGACTCGGACGTAGGTCTTTTGCCAGGCTTTATCTTTTTCCGTTCGCTTAATCAGCACCTTGCGCCGATCCTGCGGGGAATTGACCCGCTTCACAAAACCGGATTCTTCCAGGCGGTCGAGCATACTCGTCAGGGTTGATTTTTCCAGAGACGTTTTCCTGGCAAGCTCACTGATGGGGATACCATCGTTTTGCCAGAGCACAAACATGATCCGGCCCTGGGCCGGGTTGATCTCGTGTATCCCATACTCTTCGAGCTTCCTGGCAAAAATCCTGCCCGCCACGTGGTGAATTTTAGAAATCAAGAATCCGCCTTCGCGTTTCATGTCTTCCCTCAGCAATGTCAGAGGCGCTTTAGATCAACTCAAACACGTACCGCTGCCGTTCAATAGTACATAACCCCAGGGCATAAATCGGATTCAGGCGCAGCACAACCTGATTCGGGTCGAGCACGCCGCTAGGAAAAATCTCGTACCAATCATCGTGCCAGACTCTTTTCCGTATCCCCTCGTCTTGGACTATTTCAAGGGTCCCTTTCAAGAGCAAGGACCACCACTCGCGGGGATGGCAATAGAACACCGAAACCTTGGGGTTCATCTCGATGTGTTTGAGCTTGTCGAACCCCTTGACGGTGGAAAAGTATGTCAGGAAATCCTGATCATGTCCTTCAAACAGAGGGGCGGCCAGGGGAAATGCCTTGTCATTTCTCAGGTTGACCATCGTGCGCGTATGCGGGAATCCCCCTCCATCAATCGTCGTCAGATAGGCAGCCTGTGCCTTTTTGTGAAACTTGTGCATCAGGCGTTTCAGTCTTTGTTTCATCTCAACTTCATCCATAGGATTTTTCCTTTCATCTGGTTTCACTCTGCTGCACCCGGTTGAGGAAGCGGTCGAACTGTGGATAAAACTCGTCCGGGTTATCAGCATATACCATGTGGTCCGAGTTCGCCACCTCGAAATATGTGCAATCCTTGATCAACGTTCTGACCCCGCCGGCCTCTTCTTTGGACAAGGCCCAACTGTTCGCGGCCCGCACGAGCAACACCGGGCACGTAATGTGCGATAGAATGGAACGACTATCCTGCCGATATTCGCTCAACGCCGTCATGGCGTAGCGCGAAAACATGAAATCGTACCCTTCAACCGTCTCGACCAGACTATCTAAAAAGTATCGCAAGCCTGCTCCCGCTCCCATCAATCCGCTGAGGTGTTGAACAGCGGCCTGGTACGTCGTATAGGGGGTCGGCCAATCGGCCGTCAACTCGTCTAGCGGCTCGACCTGGTTGGGCGGCAAAGTGGACAAGCTATCCGGGCCTTCAAACGGCGAATCGAGAACGGCCAGGGCCTTGACCTCTTGCGGATAAAGAGCGGCCAGGTAGGCCGCCACCCTGCCGCCCATAGAATGTCCAACGACAATGGCCGGGCCACATCCGAGATAATCGAGGATGCCATAAGCATCCGCGGCCAGGTCTTGTGCCGCATATCGCGCGACGGGCCTGCCGCTCAGCCCGTGGCCTCGCTGGTCTGGAGCAATGACGCGGTAGCGGTCTTGGTAGCGAGACATAAAATCAACCCACGTTTCGCCGCGCCCCCATTTTCCATGCAGGCAGAGCATGAGGGGTTTGCCCGAGCCAGTGTCCCGGTAAAACAAATCCACACCGTTTACTTGGACTAACGCTCGTTTTATCGTATCCACGTCACTTTCCTCTTTCTACAATGCGCTGTGCTCGCCAAGGGGAAAGCAGAACGTATAGCCGCGCCAGCCCTGGGCAAACCTGGGGTACAGACGCAGGACCGTATGATCGGGATCGTCGGGACCGCTTGGATAATACCGCTCCCATCCTTCGTTCCAGAGTGCCTGCCTGAGCTTGGAATCGTCAACGATTTCTATATCCCCACTCAACATCAGGCCGTGAAATTTTTCGGGATTGCAATAATAGACGGCCACCTTCGAATCGGACTGGATCTGGCGCCTCTTGTTGGAAGAAGTGTTAGTCGAAAAGTAGATCATCAAATCATCCTGATGTTGCGCGAACAAGTGAGCCTGATTAGGATAGCTGCGTTTGTTCCTCAAATTCAGCATGGCCCTTGTATATGGGTAGCCCTCTTCGCCAATGGTGGTCAGATATACGGCTTCCGAGGTTTCCATCAATTCCACTGCCCACTTTTTCAATTCTTGGATGTCCATTAATTTCCTCCTGTCTTTTTTTGTTCTATATAAAATAATACTATATAAAACTAATTTTGTCAAGCAGGAATTGTTCCAAGGATGCGTTTCAATTCTGGGGCAGACTTGTTCTGGCGCTTTCGCCTGATCGCTAGCATCCTTCGACAAGCTCAGGAGGCTTGCCGCCAGGCAGTCATCCTGAGCCTGTCGAAGGGTGCATCCTGAGCAAGGTCGAAGGGTGACTCCAAATACTTGCCTCCAAACTGAAATATACACTTGTTCCAACGGCAATAAAAAAGCCCGCTGAGGATCCTCAGCGGGCTTTTGCAATATCACGCCGTAGGGGTTAGGGATGCGGAAGAAAATAATCATCCCAATGTTGCCGCGTAGGAGCGCCTTCCAGGCGCGACTATCGCGCCCAAAGGGCACTCCTACGGGAATTTTGGGACAGTTTATTTTTCCACGCCCCTTACTTGTCGCTGAGCGCCGCCACGCCCGGCAGCACCTTGCCTTCCAGAAATTCCAGGCTGGCGCCGCCGCCCGTGGAAACGTGCGTCATCTTTTTAGCTACGCCGGCTTTTTTGACCGCGGACGCCGAATCGCCGCCGCCGATGACGGTGATGGCGCCGCTTTCAGCCAGCAGCCGGGCGAGGGCAAAGGTCCCTTCGGCAAACTTGGGGAACTCGAACACGCCCATCGGGCCGTTCCATACGACGAGTCTGGCATTCTTGAGCACACCACTGAACGACTCGACGGTCTTGGGGCCGATGTCGAGCACGCGCCAGCCGGCCGGCACCTTGTCTGCATCCACCACCTGGCTGGCCGCTTCAGCGTCGAACTTGTCGCCCACCACAGCGTCCACCGGCAACATTAACTTGTCGCCTGCTTTCGCCAGGATCGTCTTGGCCGTCTCGATGGCATCCGCCTCGACCAGGCTATCGGCCATATCGTAACCTTTGGCAGCCAGGAACGTGTTGGCCATGCCGCCACCGATGATGAGCCGATCGCATTTGATCAGCAGATTTTCAATCACGGCAATCTTGTCGCTGATCTTGGCCCCACCCAAGATGGCGATGTAGGGGCGCTCCGGATTTTCGGTCGCGCGGCTGAGGTACTGCAGCTCTTGCTCCATCAAAAAGCCCGAGACCGCCGGCAGATAACGCGCCACGCCCTCGGTGCTGGCGTGCGCGCGGTGCGCCGAGCCGAATGCGTCGTTGACGTAAACGTCGCCCAGCGCCGCCAGCTTCCTGGCAAACTCGGCGTCGTTCTTTTCTTCTGTCTTGTGGAAGCGAACGTTTTCCAGCATCAGCACCTGGCCCGGCTGGAGGGCCTGCGCCATCGCTTCGACCTCCGCGCCGACGCAATCGGGCGCCAGAGTAACCGGGCGGCCCAACAGAGCGCTCAGCACCTCGGCGGCCGCTTTCAGGCTGAATTCGGCCTCGAAGCCCGCACCTTTGGGGCGGCCCAGATGGCTCATCACCACGAGCGACGCGCCTTGATCCAGCACGTACTGAATCGTCGGCAACGCCGCGCGGATACGCTTGTCGTCCGTCACCGCGCCGTCCTTCATCGGCACGTTGAAATCCACGCGCATCAACACGCGCTTGCCTTTCAGGTCAATATCGCGTACAGTTTTCTTGTTCATTGCTTACCTCGTATTGCGTATTGCCTATTGCGTATTGCGTACGTGTACTACGTAATACGCGGTACGCAATACGTTTTAGAGCTTGCTCGCGATCAGGTTCGCCAGGTCAGCCGTGCGGACGCTATAGCCCCACTCATTATCGTACCACGCGACGACCTTGACAAAGTCGCTGGCTTCCTTGCCCAGCACCATCGTGAACGGCAAATCCACCGACGAACTGTGCGAGTCGCCCTTGTAGTCAATGCTCACCAGCGGCTCGTCAACCGCCGCCAAAATGCCCTTGAGCGGCCCGGCGGCGGCATCGCGAAACGCCTGGCGCAGTTCCTCGGTGGTGGTAGGCGTCTCGACCTGCGCCGTGAAATCTACCACCGACACTGTAGAAGTTGGGACGCGCAAGGCGTACCCGTCAAACTTGCCGGCCAGGTCGGGGATGACGAGCTTGAGCGCCTTGGCCGCGCCGGTGGTAGTGGGAATGATGCTCATCGCAGCGGCGCGCGCGCGGCGCAAATCGCTGTGCGGCAAATCCAAAATCTTTTGGTCGTTGGTGTAGGCGTGAATGGTGGTCATAAACCCGCGCACGATCTTGCATTTGTCGTGAACGACCTTGACGGCGGGCGCCAGGCAGTTGGTGGTACACGAAGCGTTAGAAACGACGTGATGAGCAGCGGGATCGTACACAGCGTCATTGACGCCCAAGACGACGGTCAAGTCCTCGCCCTCAGCCGGAGCGGTGATGATGACCTTTTTGGCGCCGCCCTTGGTGATGTGGTTTTCGGCGCCCTTGACAGTTTTGCCTTTTTTGTTCACGCCGTCTTTTTTGATGGTGAACAGGCCAGTGCCCTCGATGACGATATCCACGCCCAAATCGCCCCAGGGCAGCTTGTCTGGCTCGGTCTCTTTGAGGGCCTTGATGGGCTTGCCATCAATAAGCAACACTCCCTCGCCTACTTCTACCACGCCGTTAAAGCGGCCATAGTTCGAATCGTACTTGAGCAAGTGCGCCATTGTCTTCAAATCGCCAATGTCATTAAAAGCGACCACTTCCAGTGTCTCAGGGTAATAATCCCGAATTGCCTTGAGCACCTGCCGGCCGATGCGGCCAAAACCATTGATGCCAACTTTGACTGTCATTTGTAACCTCCTGGTTATATTTCTATGTACACAACACGAATTAATCGGTTTATTCGTGCCAAGCTTCGCGAGTCAAGCGCTCTCGATTATACACATCTATCACTATTTGCGCCAGTTTGGCGCTATCGTGCCGCCAGGGGCGCGATTCGTCCACCACATCCGCCGTAACCAGGCGCGCCTCTTGCACTGGCTCTAATGGCACCGGCTCTCCCACGCCTTTGGGCGCGTGGGCAAAATCCAACTCTACGCGGTCGTTCGCCAGCACAATGTCTACCAGGCCCGGCCTGACGTGCCGGTCAATCGCCGCCAGGTGATCGCACGTGGTGTAAAAATCAGTTTCGCCAATCTGAGTGGCCACGTTGCACACGTACATCTTGAGCGCGCGGCTGGCGCGGATGGCCTTGGGAATATCGGGCACCAGCAGGTTAGGCAAAATGCTGGTGTACAGGCTGCCCGGCCCCAGCACAATCAAATCCGCTTCCAGGATGGCACGGATCGCCTCGGGGTACGCGCGCGCGTCGTTCGGTTCCAGATATACGCGCTCGATGGCGCCGTCCGTCTCGGTGATTTTTGATTCGCCCGTCACCGGGCTGGACGCGCCCCACAACTCTCTGCGCAAGTCTCCCATCAGCGTGACGTTCTGCAAGGTGCTGGGCAAAATACGCCCCTGAACGGCCAACACGCGGCTGCTTTCGACCAGCGCCTTTTCAAAGCTGCCGGTGACGGCAGCCATCGCCGCAATGTACAGGTTGCCAAAACTGTGGCCGTCCAGCCCGCCTTCGTTGAAACGGTACTGGAACAGTTGCGTGGTCAAAGACTCGCTATCGGCCAACGCGGCGATGCAGTTGCGAAAGTCGCCCGGCGGCAGCACGCCCAGCTCGTGCCGCAGCCGTCCCGAAGACCCGCCATCGTCGGCCACGGTCACAATCGCCGTGACGTTTGACGTATATTTCTTCAGTCCGCGCAGCAAGGTAGACAGGCCCGTGCCGCCGCCAATCGCCACGACTCTAACGCCCTGGGCGCGCTGGCGGTGGCGCATCATCTTTTCGACGACCGGCTCGTCGCCCGGTTGCACAAACGGAGATAGCATGGTGCGATTGAGCTGCACTAGCGCGACGACGATAGAGGCCACTCCCAATACGCCCATCAGCGCGGCGCGGCCCAGGCGGGGGATGAACTGCAATGTGAGATAATAAAAATAATCGGGGACGGCCTGCTGGCGGTACAGGTTGACCAGCAAATAGTCAATGCCTAACGCCAGCACCATGATGCCAAAAAACAAGAGCACCAACCACCGTTTGACGCCCAGCCCCGGCACCAACCACTTCCAGGCCGAGCGGCGCCAGACAGGCAAAAAAGAGTTGCGGGATTCAAGCTTTTCTTTCATCGGCAAGATTTAAACGCAGACGTGATTGTAACAGAAAAGACAAGGGCTGTCAAAAATAATTCACGCGAACGCTCAAATGTGATATACTTACGACGCACAACCTACCATCCGAATGACCATCGGTCATTTGTTTTTTGGTCAAAAATCAAACAGGAGAGATGTTATGGCTGATTTTACTTTGATGCGCGAACTGGCAACGACTGCCACTACCAAGATCATTCTGCTGGTGATAGACGGCTTGGGCGGCGTGCCCAAGGAGGCCGGCGGGCCGACCGAGCTAGAATTTGCGCGCACCCCCAATCTGGATAAACTCGCCGCCGAGAGCATGCTTGGCCTTTCGATCCCCATCGGCCACGGCATCACGCCCGGCTCCGGGCCGGGGCACCTGGCGCTGTTCGGATACGACCCCGTGCAGTATCTCATCGGGCGCGGCGTGTTGGAGGCGCTGGGGATTGGGTTTGCGCTGACGCCGGACGACGTGGCCGCGCGCGGCAACTTTTGCACCGTAGACGATAACCTGATTATCACGGACCGGCGCGCCGGCCGCATTCCCACAGAAAAGTGCGCGGAACTGGTGGGCAAACTCAGATCAATCAAGCTGCCGGATGTCGAGGTGTTTATCGAGCCGGTGCAAGATTATCGCTTTGCCCTCATCTTTCGAGCCAAGGGGCTTTCAGGCAAACTCTACGAAACCGACCCGCAAAAGACGGGCCTCAAGCCGCTGCCCGTTCAGCCCCAAGATCCAAGTCCAGAGGCGAAACGCACAGCCGAGTTGGCCAATCAGTGGGTGGCCGCCGCGCGAGAGATATTGAAGGGTGAACAACCCGCCAATATGGTCACGCTGCGGGGCTGGGCCAAGGAACCCGGCTTGCCCAAGTTCGCGGACGTGTACAAGCTGCGCCCGGCAGCCCTGGCCGTGTATCCAATGTACAAAGGGCTTGCCAGCCTGGTTGGGATGACGCTCGTCCAGGGGTTACACACTCTCGACGAGCAAATCGCGGCGCTCCAAGACAAGTGGAACGATTATGATTTCTTTTTCTTCCACTACAAGTACACCGATAGCCGCGGCGAGGACGGCAACTTTGAGGCCAAAGCGGCCGAGATTGAAAAGGTAGACGCCGTTCTCCCGCGCATCCTCGACCTCAAGCCCGACGTCTTGATCGTGACAGGCGATCACAGCACGCCAGCCGTATTCAAGTCGCACACGTGGCACCCGGTGCCCACGCTGCTCTACGCGCCAGGGCGGACCCGCCGCAACAACGTGAGTGGCTTTGGCGAGACGGAATGTCTTGGAGGCGCTTTGGGGCAATTCCACGCAGTGGACTTGATGCCGCTGGCGCTGGCTTTTGCAGGACGCTTGGCCAAGTTTGGCGCCTGATAGGGCGTGGCCGGCAGAACAAAATTGCCGCGTATTACGTTAATGCGTTTGATGTGAAATGGAGCTACTTGCCCTGATTTGTCATTGCGAGCCGCCTGGAGGGCGGCGAAGCAATCCCATTGCTACGGTTAAGGAGATTGCTTCGGCGCTTCGCGCCTCGCAATGACAAGGTAGAAACTCTTTTCACATCAAACGTTTAATGATTTTTGATTGGGTGCGGCGTGCAGGCGCGCACGCCACCACCACGCTGCCGCGCCCAACGCGAACGCTTCCACCACAATCGCCGAGCAAATCATCACCGTGACCTCAATCCACAACTGCACGGGGTAAAGGCGAATGAGGGTATCGGTGTACGCAAATAGCCACGTGTCGCCTGTGAAAAATATGCGGTGAAACGTGGTGAAAAAACTGTTCCACGCCGCAGCCACAAACACGCCCACGCCCAAAACGGCCAGCAGCGTGACCAGCGCGCCGGTACGCAACGCCGAGGCCAACGCCGGGCGCGCGCTCCGTTCGCGATAGAGCAGGGCCGCGGCGGTCAATCCCAACACCAGCGCGACGGCCTGAGCGTTGAACAAATTTCTCGCCACGATCTGAACGTCGAGCATGTGGCCGATTTCGCGCTCGGTGAAAGCCAGCTCCCCATTATCAAAACGCGCCTGGCGCAATACCTTCATTTCAGGATCGTTCACCGTGACAGACGTCAGCCCATCCAATCCCAACCGCAGGCGCTCGGCGGGGCTCATCCCAAACACATCCGGTGGGAGATGCCCATACTCAAAGGGAATGATCCACGGCTGCATGATCACGCGCACAGGCAGCAGCGCCAGCACCACCGGCACAGCCAGGATAATCACAAGCCGGGCAACGAAAAACGTGATACGTGATAAATGCGGCGTCACTTTGTCACCTCGCCCGCCAGGTAGCGCAACACGATGGCGTTGGTCAACTGCTCCACAGGCGCTTTGTCGTCGGTGAACACAATATCAGAAGGCGTGACCGGCCAAAGATTTTCTAGCGCCTCCCTGGCAATCTCGCACAAAAGCGGATGCGGCATCAAATCCATATTCAAGCGCAAGTTTTCGGGCGCGCTGGGCTGAGCAGTAGCGTACACAATCGCATTGAACATGCCGGGCAAACTAACCACGTGCACTGACGGGAACACTGTATCCAGCGTGGCGACCATCGCTTCGACCATGCTCCAATCATCCTCGGTATGGCCCACGTTCACCACCACCACACCGTCCTCGGTCAAATGGTCGCGCGCCATCAAGAAAAACTCGCGCGTGGTCAGGTGCCAGGGGATATAGGGCAGGCGGTAAGCGTCCACGCCAATGATCGAATAACGCTGTGTCGAACGCGCCAGGGCATAGCGTCCATCCCCCACGATTACGTTCAAGTTCGGTTCATTCATCGCAAACCAGTCGCGCCCCACCTGCACGATGCGCGGATCAATCTCAATGCCATCAATCGGCAGCGGCCCGAAAATGTCCGTGAACTGCCGCGCGATGGTGCCGGCGGCCAAGCCCACAATCGCCGCGCGCGCTGGCGCCCGCGCTGGCGGCGCGTTGAAATATGGCGCGATGGCGAAATAATCCCACGTTCCCGGCGCGAGTAGATGGTTCGGATCGTAAATGGAATGAATGCCCTGCCCTTCATTCAGATACAAATAACGCACGCCGTCGTACTCGGCCACCTGGATATAGTTGTAACTCGACTCGATTTCGAACAACGCTCCCTCGATAGCCTTGATGGGTTGGCCGCGCACAAGCCAGGCCAGCAGCAGCAGCGCCAGCGGCATCCACGCATAGCGCACGCCGCGCCACCCCAGGCCAATCAGCGCCACGGCCATCAACGCAAAAGACAAAACCAGGAACGTGGCGCGCGTGCCCAGGTTTGGAATGAGCACCAACACCGGCAAAAATGTGCCCAAGAAACTACCCGCCGTAGAGATGGCGTATATTTGCCCCGAGACGTTTCCGGCGCGGCTCACGTCTTGCATCGCCAATCGAATCGCAAAAGGCGACACGCAGCCCAGCAAGGTGACCGGTACGCTGAACAACACCAGCACTGCCAAAAACGATCCCGCCAGCGCCCCTGCATCGTATCCAGACATACCTGATATGGCCAATTGCAGCACGGGCCGCGCCACGAACGGCACCAGTCCCACCGTAAACGCGCCCCACGCCATGATGCCGTACAATGTGCGCGGGTTCGGAGACCGATCCGCCCAGCGCCCTCCAAGCACATAACCGGCCGTGAGGTAAAGCAAGATCAATCCAATGATTGCCGCCCACACCAGGTTGGAGGTGCCAAAGAACGGGTCGAGCAGGCGCGAGGCCGATAGCTCAACGGCCAACGTGACGCAGCCGCCAGCAAACACGCTAAAATAGAGATAAGCGCGAGAAAACGGTGGGCGGCCAAGGGGCATCTGGCGTTGTGGTCCGTTGCGCAAAGCCATCATGCGGTTTCCACTTTTGCCATTCACACTAGGCCGCTCGCCGCCGCAGCCACATGGCCATTCCCGCTACAAGCAACAGCAACACGAGCGCAGGCGCCAAGATACACATCACCCCAGACGAATCTGCGACGACATGGCTAGATGGGGTGGACGACGCAGCGAGAGTGGGAGTGACAGATTCCGATGTTGTCGTTGGCGAAGGGGCGGGTGCGGCATCCGTTTGAGCAGCTGGCGTGACCGATGGAATGGGCGTGGCGCTGGCGCTCAAAGTGGGCGTTAAAGTTAACTTGGGCTGCGTTGACAGCGTCAGACGCGGCGACGGCGTAAACGTCCGCGTGAAACGGGGAGCCACGCGGGTCGTTGGTGTCAGGGTCGGCTCCAGGGTCGCCGTGGGAGGCGGCTTGGGTTCTTTGGGCGTCTTGGCTGGTTTGGGCGTGGGTGTTTTGGTGGGCACCGTCTGGCTATATCCACCGGCCCACGCCACCGGCCACGATGACAGCCATGCAATCAACACCAGCACGGCCAGCCCAATGACATACGATTGTTTCTGCTTTAACATGTCCCGTCCTTTCGTAAAATGTGGATAGACCTACCTTTCACTTTCCACCTTTTACCTTTCACTTGCACACTAACCACGGCGGCGGCCGGCCGCCTGGCCGGCAAATCGGGCGATGCGCGTTTTGCTCCACGAGCCAATTGACGTCGTCGGATTCCGGCACGCGCAAATCGGGAAAATTGCGCCGCAGCGCCGCGCGGTACCAATCAAAACTCAACAAGTTAGGTTCGACGACGATGATGTCTGATCTCGCCTGCTCGACAAACACACTCGTCCACAATGCAAAGGTGTGCCGATCCTCACCCGTGATCACAATCGCGCCTTCTGGCGCCTGCGCCACAATGCCATTCACAAAATCGCGCGCGGCGTGATCGGCGTGCAAGTCAATCGCCTGCCAGTTGTGGACCAGTATCCACACCGGCAGCACTGCCGCCAGCCAGGCCCACCTTGGGGCAAGCGCCTGCGCCCAGCCCACGCCAATCCAAACCGCAAACACTGCCAGTAGCGGGATCAAATACACCTGCGAATCCGCCGTGAGATAGCCAACGGCAAAAACACTGCTCACCGTTCCCGCCGCCAACATCGTCCACATCAACGGCGCGTCCTGGCGATGGAGCGCCCGCGCGCCAATCAATCCCACTGCCACACCTGGCAGAGTGAATCCCTTGACCAGCGTCTGCGCCACAACCGCCACGCGCGGCAGCGCCTGCTCCGTGGGCAAGCCAAAGGCGTAGCCGCGATACAGCGCGCCGGATATTAACCACCACAGGCCAACCGGCGTGGAGGGATCGCCCCACACCACCGCGCCGCGCGCCGCCAGCGGCAAATATACCAGCGGCAGCCCACTCAGCAGCGCGCCGCCAAGCGCCGCGCCGGCAACGCGCCCCCACCCCATCGCCCGGCCCGCCTGCGCCAGCCTGAAAGCGACGAGCGGGGAAAAACACGCCAACGTCAGATGGTGCCCGGCCGCCAGGCCAAACACGGCAACCAGCGCCAGGCAATGCGCACGACGGCGCGGCGCGCGCGCGCTCAACGCCACAACGGCCGCGCTCAACAGCGCGTTCAGCGCATACACTTCGGTGATGACGGATTGCTCCCACAGCAACGGCGCAAACGCCAGCGCCAGTCCCGCGCCAAGCCCGCTCGCTGCCGCGCGCCATCCATCTCCACGAGATAAGCGGCTCGCCGTCCAAGCCGTCGCCATTGCCGCGCCCGCCGCCGCGAACGCCGAAAAAAGATTATAACGAAAGGGCACGTTGCCCACCGGCAACGTGGCCGCCGCCCGGCCCAACATCAGGTAAAGGGGATAGCCCGGCGGATGCGCCACGCCGCCCGTAAAACTGGCCGCGATCAGGTCCCCCCCATCTGCGCCATAATGCGCCCACGTCAGGTCGGGAGCAAGCGTGAGCACATAGACGGCGAGCGACAAGACAAATACGACAACCCCGCAGAGAAAACCCGGGAATGGAGCAGAACGCCTAATCCCCATCTGACCCGGCGCGCGTCGAGCTTGCATCACTCTGGGCCGGCAAGGCTGGCCTAAAAATCAACATGCCCACCAGCCCGCTCGCCACGCCAATCGCAAATGCCAGCGCGCGTCCGCACACAAAAAGCGGCGTCCAGGCGACTATACCCGCATCCTGACGCCAGACCAGGCTGGCAAATGGGACGCTGCTGGCAAGCAGCGCGCACAGGCACACCCCCGCCACCCACCACGCCACAGGCCAGATCCATGCCAGGAATGGCATAACAATACACAATCCCATTAAAAGCACCTGGACTTTGAGCAACTGGGGCGTATACGAATCGCGCAGGGCCTTGGCGGGATGCAAGCGATAGACGATCATCCGCCAGTAGCCTCGCTTGGCTTTCAGGCGCAAATAAGTCATCCAACTCGTCCGGTGGCGATGGTAAACAAATGCCCGCCGATTAAAGACCAGCTTGCGCCCCGCTCGCGTCAGGCGATACGAGAGATCAACATCTTCGTTGTTGGCGTGGGGAAAAGCCGGATCAAATCCACCCGCTTGCCGCAGCGCCTCCGCGCGGAACGCCGCCGCGTGCGCATCCACAAAATCAATCGAGGGCTGGCGTTCCAGGCGCTCGTATCTTTCTTCAAACTCGCACTGAGACAGACGCGCAATCACCTCGCGCTGGCGAGTGCGATAGGTCCCCTTCACACCCGTCACGCCTGGATCGGCAAAGGGGCGCGTCATTTGCGTGATCCAGTCGGGCGCAGGCTCGCAATCCGAATCGGTAAACAAGATGATATCTCCGCGCGCCTGGGCCACGCCGGCGTTGCGAGCTACCGCCGGGCCGCTGTGTGGAATACAAATCACGTGCGCCCCCGCGGCTTGCGCAATCGAGGCTGTTTCGTCCGTCGAGCCGTCGCTCACCACAATGACTTCGTATTGATTGCGGGGAAAATCTTGATGGCCTAACGCGTGCAGGCACGCGCTCAGAGTTGAGGCGGCATTAAACGCCGGGACGATAACCGAGATCACGCCTACCCCCGGCTTTCTTGCAAAGGCTTGGCCTCGCAAGGCTCGAGTTCAACCTGGCGGAGTTGGATGGCGCCAGCGCGAGCCGCAAACGGCCACATCGCCAGGCCGCCCAAAATGATCGGGCCAATGACCAGGACGTGCAGCACCACGGCATAAGCCAGCGCCGCTTCGCCCTGCACGCCAAAAGGCGCCAGCGCCAAAAGCGTCAGCAGCTCGAACACGCCGATCTTGCCCGGCGACGACGGCACCGCCACGCCCACTTGCAGCACGAGCAGCACAAAGGCCCACATCACCGCCGGTCCCGGCAAATTCAGCGCACGCCCCACCAGCCAATTGGTCAACGCGCCCAAGGTCCAAATCAAAACCGTCCAGCCGCCCACGCTGGCCGCCGCGCCGGGCGTGCGCAGCGCCGCAAGCCCCTGCCACGCGCGCCGCATCCATTCCATCAGGCGCGCCGCGATAACCGGCAAATGGGCGTTTTCCACGCGCCGCGCCAGCGCCGCAATGGGCCTCCGAAACAGCGCCAAGCCCCCCAGCCCAAGCAGGCCCATCACAACCATAGCGCCAACCACGTCCAGCGACGAACGCGCCCAATCCGGCCAGACCATAAATGGCAGCAGGCCCAACGCCAGCACAAAGGCCGCCGCCATCTCTACCCATTTTTCGGCGGCAATCGTCGCCAGCGCCGTCATGCGGCTCAGTCCTGGCCGGCCAATAATCGCCGCTCGCCCCACGTCGCCGGCGCGCATCGGCAGCGCAATGTTGATCATCTGGCCGATCACGGTGGCGGCGAACAGGTCCCGCATCAACACGCCGCGTGGGCGCGGCACGAACAATGCGCGCCAGCGCAATGACTTGGCCAGCATGGTCAACAGCACGCTCGCCAAAGCCGCCAGCAGCCACCAGCGGTCGGCGCGCGCAATGAACTGAATCACGTCGCTCCACTGCACCTCGCGCACCGCCAGCCATGCGGCGGCCACGCTCACCACCAGGCTCACAACAATCCAGGCAACACGCGCGCCGTAAGAATATAAAGCTCGTTTGGTAGCCATTGCCCTCCGCAACATTACGACGTACAGCGCCCCATTGTATCACATTTAGCCAAATCCTGTGCTGGCGGCATTCGCTTGACGCTTCAAACAGATGACGGTACAATCGTTCAGACGTGAAACAGATATTACGATATCACGTTTCACGTTTTACATTTCACGATCGAGGTTCGCGGTAGATGAGTTTGTATTATATCTGGAACGAAGGCTGCCAAATGAACGTGGCCGACGCGCGGCGCCTGGCTTTTGAATTGGAGGCGCTGGGATTGGCTGCCGCGTCCAAAGCGCGCGACGCCGACGTGATTGTGCTCAACACATGCGTGGTGCGCCAAAGTGCGGAAGATAAAGCCTATAATTACCTGCACGCGCTCAGGCCGCTAAAAATCGCCCGTCCCGATCTGGTCATTGGCCTGATGGGCTGCCTGGTCGGCGTCAAGTACAATGGCAGGTTAAAAGAAAAATTTCCCTGGGTGGACGTGTTCATGCCGCCTTCGGACCCTGCGCCGATATTGGATTTTCTGCGCGTGCGGATGGGGCTGGAAGCGGAGGGCGCCGAAACCGCGCGCCGCTTTGCGTTGCAAGACGGCGAGTTGACCTTGCCCGCTCACGAACGCGGCAAGCTGGTCGCCGCGCACGTGCCGGCTGTGCTGGGATGTTCGCACGCTTGCAGCTTTTGCATCATCCCCTACCGGCGCGGCGCGGAGCGCAGCCGCCCGGCAGCCGAAATCTTGGCAGAAGCCCAATCGCTCGCGGCGCAGGGCGTCAGGGAAATCACGCTGCTGGGCCAAATCGTTGACCGCTACGGATACGATCTCAAGTGCCAAATACCAAACGCCAAATATCCCACACCGCTGGTAGACTTGCTGGAAGAATTGAGCCAGATCGAAAACCTGGAGCGCATCCGCTTTTTAACTAGCCACCCCAACTGGATGACGGACGACCTGCTGGAGGCTGTGGCGCGGCTGCCCAAGGTATGTGAGCACATCGAAGTGCCCGTGCAGGCCGGCGATGACGAGGTGCTGGCCCGAATGAAACGCGGCTACACTGCTGGCGAATATCGGCGATTGGTTCAAAAAATTCGCGCCATCATTTCGGGCGCCGGCATCGCCACAGACATCATCGTGGGCTTTCCAGGTGAAAGCCCGGCGCAATTCCAGGCTACCTACGACTTGCTGGCCGACCTCAAACTGGATATGGTACACGTTGCCAAATACAGCCCGCGCCCGCAGACCGTGTCGGCGCGTACCATGCCAGATGATGTGCCGCCCGAAGAAAAAGAGCGCCGCCGCAAAGCGATCGAAGATTTGCACGCTCAGATCGTGGGCGACATCAACGCGCGGCTGCTGGGGCAAAGCGTCGAGGTGCTGGTGGAAGATGCCCAAAAGGGTCGCTGGCGCGGGCGCACGCGCACCAACAAACTGATCTTTTTTCAAGACGACGGGGATTGGCGCGGCAAGCTCGCCCAGGTCACCATCACCTGGACGGGGCCCTGGTCAATGATCGGCGAGGTGAGCAAGTAAATGTCCCTCACACACACCCAGGTCGAACACATCGCCGAGCTTGCCAGGCTGGCGTTGACCGAAGAAGAAAAAACGCTTTACGCGGAACAATTATCGGCCATCCTGGATTACGCCGCCCAACTGGAGGAGGTAGATACGTCGGCTATTCCACCCACGGCGACGGTGCTGCCGCTGCGCAACGTGATGCGCGCGGATGAGGTTGAGCCATCGCTGCCCAGAGAAGACGTATTGGCAAACGCGCCGGCCGCGCAAGAGGAGTGCTTTATCACACAAACGGTAATGGAATAAGGACAGCAACTTGGGATTGACTGACCTGACTCTCTGGGAAGCGGCAGCTTTATTGCACAAGGGCGAAATCACCAGCGTTGAGCTAACTGAAGCGGCGTTTGATCGCATTACGGCGATTGACAATGACGTCAAGGCCTTTCTCACGCTCACGCCCGAACTGGCATTAGAGCAGGCGCGCACTGCAGACGAGCGCCTGGCGCGCGGCGAACGCGCGCCGCTGCTGGGCGTGCCTATCGCTATCAAAGATGTGTTGTGCGTGAAAGGCGTGCCGTGCACGTGCGGCAGCCGCATCCTGGAAGACTTTGTTCCGCCGTACAGCGCCACCGCCGTGGAAAAACTGGAGGGGGCCGGCGCGGTAATTTTGGGCAAGACTAACACCGACGAGTTTGCCATGGGCTCGTCCACCGAAAACAGCGCCTATTTTGCCACACACAATCCGTGGGATATATCTCGCGTGCCGGGCGGGTCCTCGGGCGGTAGTGCGGCGGCGGTGGCGGCCGGGATGGCCTTTGCGGCGCTCGGCACCGACACCGGCGGCAGCGTACGGCAACCCGCCTCGTTCTGCGGCATCGTCGGTCTCAAGCCAGGTTACGGGCGCGTGTCACGTTACGGGCTGGCGGCGTTTGCCTCGTCGCTGGACCAAATCGGCGTGCTGGCGCGCTGCATAGCCGACGCTGCGCTGGTGCTGGCGGCCATCGCCGGGCACGATCCACATGACTCAACCTCAGTGCCGGCCCCCCCTCTCCCAAGCTTGGGAGAAGAGTCAGAGGTGAGAGGGCTGCGCGTTGGCGTTCCGCAAGACTATTTTATCGCCGGCATGCAGCCAGAGGTTGAGCAAGCTGTGCGCGCTGCAATTGACGAGATGCGCAAGCTGGGGGCAGAAATTCGCCCCGTCACGCTGCCGCACACCCGCTACGCCCTGCCCGTCTATTACCTGATCGCGCCCGCCGAAGCGTCTGCAAACCTGGCGCGCTACGATGGCGTGCGCTACGGGCTGCACGTCGAAGGCCAAGATGTGGAAGACGCCTATCGCCAGACGCGCGGGCAGGGTTTTGGCCCAGAAGTCAAACGGCGCATCATGCTTGGCACGTATGCGCTCAGCGCCGGGTACTATGACGCGTATTATCTCAAAGCGCAACAAGTGCGCACGCTCATCAAAGATGATTTTGACAAGGCGTTTACGCAAGTAGATATTATCGCCTGCCCCACCACACCGAGCACCGCGTTCAAGATCGGCGAAAAGGTTGACGATCCGCTGCAAATGTACCTGAGCGACGTGTTCACGCTGGGAGCCAGCCTGGCCGGCGTGTGCGGCCTCAGCCTGCCGTGCGGATTTGACGGCGCCGGCTTGCCCATCGGGCTGCAATTGATCGCGCCGGCGTTTGAAGAAGCGCGCCTGCTGCAAGCGGCGCACGTATACGAGCAGGCAACCAATTGGCGCTCGTGCAAGCCTGCCATTCAGCCACGCGATAGGCAAGAAGTGGTATAATATACACAAGGTACCCAAAGCTCGCTAAAGAAAGGTTAGCTCATTTTATGAAAGTCATTATCCCTCTGGCTGGGTATGGCACGCGCTTGCGCCCCCACACTTATAGCCGTCCCAAACCACTTATTAACGTAGCCGGCAAGGCTGTGTTAGGCCACATCCTCGACAAGTTCGACAGGCTGCCAATGGACGAATATATCTTTATCGTCGGCTACCTGGGCGAAAAAATCGAAGATTATGTGACCCATAACTATACATCCATTCGAGCGCATTTTGTCGAACAGAGAGAATTGACTGGCCAGGCCGCCGCTATCCTGTTGGCGCGCGAGTTTGTGAATGGTCCAGTGCTGATCGTGTTCGTGGACACATTATTTGAAGCCAATCTGAACAAGCTGGCACACACAACCGCTGATGGCATCATCTACGTCAAACAAGTCGAGGATCCTCGCCGCTTTGGAGTGGTCACACTGGACCCAGATGGCTATATTACGCGCTTTGTCGAAAAGCCCGACACCATGGACAACCGGCTGGCCGTTATCGGGATGTACTATATCAAGGATTCAAAAGCGTTGATGGCGGCTTGCCAGGAATTGATAGACCGTAAAATTCAGGCCCACGGTGAATACTTTTTAGCCGAGGCGCTCAACCTGATGATCAAAGACGGCGCGCGTTTCCGCGCCGAAGAAGTCAGCGTGTGGGCCGATTGCGGCAAACCGGAAACCCTACTGGAAACTAACCGCTACCTGCTCCAAAACGGACGTGACAACAGCGCCAGTCTTCCAAGTGAACGCTCATACCACATCGTCAACCCGGTCTATATCGCCTCAACAGCCAGGATCGAAAATTCGGTTATCGGGCCGTACGCTACCATCGCCGACGGGTGCGTCGTCAAAGGGTCAATCATCCGCGATAGCATCATCGGCGAAGATGCGCAGATTGAAAACATTTCGCTTGACCAGTCGCTTATTGGCCAGGACACATCGGTCAAGAGCAAGTATCGCCGGCTGAACGTGGGTGATTCGTCTGAGGTGGATTTCAGCTAACAATTCACCTGACAACCCTGGCCGCAAAAAGCCTAGCATGCAAAAAGGCAAAGGAGGAATAAGCAATGAGTGACACCATCCCAGCGCCGGAGCCGGGTTATCTCACACAATTGCGCGAGTTACTCTCCGCTTGTTTTAATGAAGGCGAATTGCGTACCCTCTGTTTTGACTTGGGTATAGATTATGATGATTTGCCAGGACAGGGAAAAGCAAACAAGGCCAGGGAACTCGCTGCATACTTTGCTAGACGTGGACACATTCCAGAGCTTGTCGAAAAAGCTTCTAAATATCGACCTGATCAATTTGCCTCCTATCAGCTTCAACATCAAAAGCACCTTAGCACACAGCAAATCCCCTTTATCAATCGAAAAGATGAAATCAGCCTCATAGTATCTTCGTATGCCCAAGCATATACCCTCATAGATGCCCCAGCCGGGTATGGGAAGACCGAGTTGTTGAAAGAACTTGAGCGACGATTTAAAGAACTGGAATGGGCTTGCGCCTACGTGTCTATAGGAGAAAAGGGAACCTTGCCCAAAGTAGCAGCGGCCCTGGCGCAACAACTTGGGCTTGATGCAAATGAAGTTTTGAGAGGAGAGGGCCCCGCTAATTTGGCAGGCAACTTGGCCGCCGAGATTTTGGGAAAAGACATTGCCAAGAACAAAAATGGCCTCGTCTTGCTCGTAGATTTCGAAGGGAAACCGCGCCTCGCAATCTTGCCAGATTTATTAAAAACTTTTGTTCCAGCCATCCAACAAGCTCTGTACAATCTTAATGTTGACTTCATGGTTCAGCATAATTGGTTTCGGGTAATTATTGCAGGGCGTTATCTTGCCAACCGCCCAGAAGTTTCACAACTGTCCCTTCCCTTAGAGATTCGCCGATTGACGCCATTTAGTTATGAAATAGTTCGAGATACCGTAAGAGCATATCTACGTGGGCCTGTAGACAATGTTATCGTTCAAATCGCAGCTCACCTGATGCACCTTACAGGCGGTCATCCCGGTTGTGTTGCAAAAACGCTCGAGATATTCAATCAAAGAAGGCTTTTGCCAGACATGTTTCTCGAGCAGTGTGGAGATCGCATCCGGGCAATCGTACATCAAGTAGTAGAAGATATACGCTATGATATCCAACCTGCCGCTCTGCGGAACAAGCTTGACAGTCTAAGTGTGCTCCGCTACGTAGATTACGAGGCTCTTGGGCAATTATTGATGGAAGAGGACAAGTATCACTTGGCTGACGAACTGACCAGCACGTATTTGCTTGACTGGGTAGGGCATCTGCTCCGAGATGATATCACGCGCCGGTTGCTTGCTATTCGACTACGCTGGGACCTGGGAGATGAAGGGTTCGCCCGGCGCTGCCAAGATGCCCAACGGATTTGTATCAATCGCCTCAAAGACCCATACGTTCAAGGACCGGAAATGTGGGCCATTGAATATCTGTTCCAGTCATTACAACAACTTACGACATCTATCCACAATCCCCAAGCACGGCAAAATGCCACACGGGTTTTCCGCGAAGAGATACCTAAAACTCTACACATGCTTGTGACGCCTCCTCGAAATAAAAGATCGCACTATCAACCACTTAAACAAGCATTGGATAAAGACTGGGAGTTCCGCTTCACGGTAAATTACTATCTGCGGCAGGATGGTTATACCAACAAGCCATACGAAGATTTGCTAAGACAGGTAGATTCATTCTTTGTGTAAACTGGAGGCTGGTATGGCTGAAAGAGTACCATTCATTGATCGTGAAAACGAGTTAGCTAAAATCAAGCAGCTCATCCTGGAGCAGGACGTACGAAGCACACTTTGCATCCAGGCGCTTGGCGGCATCGGCAAAACACGCTTGTTGCAGGAAGTGAAAAAACGTTACGCCCACTGCGCACTCATCACCGACATTCTCGACTTTGACGACCTCTCCCTGCGCGTCCCAGGCAATATCGAGTTCGCGCTCTCCAAGCAAATAGGACAGAATAAATTTGAATTCTACTTGCAAAGCCTACAAGAATACTACCAGTCAGGACAACTCCCCCAGAAAAAGCAACAAGTTCATTTTGCTTTTGCAAACGACTTTAACAAATTCTCGGCGCAGCAGCGCGTTGTCGTCCTGCTAGATACTACTGACACATTGGAAGGAACTGAAACCTGGAATTATATTGTCAATGAGTTGCCCCAACGTTTGAAAAATGTGATCCTTATCGTGGCCGGTCGCAACGCCGAGCAACTCCATCAAGAATTCCAATCCAAGATAGGTAAAAATGCCCACTCGGTCGAGCTTTTGCCACTGGATAACGAGGCCAGTGAATTATATCTATCTCAAAAGCAGGTTCTATTGCACGTCACGTTGGAACCCAAGTTGGCGAAAAAAGTGTCGTTACTGGCGGGGGGGCGCCCTATCTTGATTGACCTGACTGTAGAGTGGCTGGCGCGCAAGATTCCCCTCGATTGGCTAATCGAGAGCAATCTAGAAAAACTTGAGTCGTTGCCTCAAGATGAGATGTGGCGGCGACAAACAGAATTCGAATGCCAACTGGTGCTTCACATTGCAGAAATTCGTCGTCCTATGGATCGGCTAACTTTGGTTATGTCTCATGTCTACCCACTTAACGCAGAAATGATCACCAAGTTGTTGATGATAACTGAAGATGAGGCCAGTAAGCTATTCGAGGAAGCCAAATCTTACGTCTTTGTCAAAGTGCTGCCCGACGGGCGCATCTCCTTGCACGATGAAATGCGCCGTATGATAAATGACCATGTGTGGCCACAAAGGGATCCGGATAGGTCCCGGCGGTGCCGGGACAGCAAACTGGCAGTAGCATATCTGAGCGACCAAATCCGGTTTTTGCGCGAAGAAATTGAACAACTCGAAGAAAAAGACAAACAACGACAATATCCGCAGAAAAGCATTGTGGTAGATTCTTTCTCAGAACGAGAGGGGCTGAAACAAAAACTATGGACGCTAGAGGCACAAGCCCTATATCATTGGATGTATTTGGACTCCAATCAAGGCTTTGCAAAGTACGACACTCTTTTCCAAGACGCATTCCACCGACGCGACTCTGATTTTTGCATCATGCTCAGGGAAATTGCCAATGCAAAGGCGCATCGCGACAGCTTGTCACAAGAAAACAAGATAAAGCTGGCCCTGAGCAAGGCTCAGATTGAACTTTTAAAGGGGGATTTTAAGGAAGCGGAAAAAATTATCCAGGATATATTGAAAGAATTTCAAGAATCGGACGTTAGAGCCCTCGGACGTGTTCACAACTACCTGGGCTACTGCTACCGCCTGCAAGGAAAATGGGAATCAGCAATCGAAAGCTACGAACAAGCGTTGCATTACAGCGACGTGGAACACGACACCCGGCAAATTGCCGAGACGATGAACAACATTGCCAACGTCTGCCGCCTGAGCGGCGACTTTGAGCGCGCGATGCGCTACAACAAGATTGGCTTGAAAATTCGCGAGAAACTGGGCGGCCAATCGTTCATCGCTAATAGCTGCTACGTGCGCGGCATGTTGATGTGGGAGATCGGCGATCCGGCAGAAGCCGTCTCCTATTTGGAACGCGCCAGGAACTTGTACAAGGAACTAGATGACCCGGTACGCGCCGCCTGGGTAGACAAGTACACCGGACGCTTTCATTACCGCGTTGGCGATGTGGAGACCGCAACTGAATATCTGCAAAAAGCCGAAGCGATCTTTCGCGAGCGCGGCATCAAGAGTGAATTGGCGGATACTCTCAACATCCTCAGCCGTGTTGTCCGCTACAGCAACGTGACAGGACGCGCTGAAGAAGCAATATTCCACGAGGCAGAACGCTACGCGCTGGAGGGTCTGAAAATCGCCCAAGAAATAGGCGACCTTTACGAAATCGCCGAATGTCGCCTGACGTTGTGCATCCTCTACTACCGGTGGGGGGGCGAGTACTTTCAAACCGGCAGGCGTCACGAGCAGGTGGACAAATACCATGCCCTGGCGCGACAACATCACGAAGAGGGATTCCTCATCGCCAATCAATACGATTACGTAGATTTGCTCTCCGTATACCATGCAATGGCCGGCAATATGGCGTACGACGAGGGAATGCTCGCTTATAACAACAACGATGTGGCAACGGCAACCAGAAAATGGGACGAGGCCTTCAGGCACTATCTGGAAGAATGTCACATCTCAGCCAAGTACAAAGAGATGCGGTTTGATCGAGCGTTGGGCGCTGTTGCCCCTCGCCTGATGAAGCTGCCCGCGCCCGACTTGACGCACAAGTATTGCAACGAGATGATGTATCACTGGCGGAAACGAGGACTGGAGCACCACTACCCTCAATTGATCGCCGAATGTAAACAGATCAAGGTCTTTCTGGACGCGCCCGAAAAATCGGCCGTAGATCAACTTGCTCAGACTCAGGTAGACCTCTTTACCGCGAGCGATTTGCAAGGCACATTGGACGCTGGTCATCGGGTGCTGGAACAAAATCGGGTATACTTGCGCAATTCACAAGTTGTCCGCGCGCTTAACAGAAACGCCTTCGCTTTGCGGCAGATGGGGCGCTTTTCCGAGGCGCGGAGACTGTGCACTACCAGCCTGCACATTGGAGAATCAATCCAAGACAAGGCAGCGATTGCGGAAAGCTATTACGTGATGGGCGCAATTGAGTGGATTGTCGGCAATACGGCTGAATCGGCGACGCATCTCCGTCAGGCCCGGGAGCGGTTTGAAGAAATGAAGACTCGGAAGCAGTCTGAAGAGATGGAGGATTGCGCAGGAATAGCTCGAGTGCGCCGATACGAGGGCTTTTTGTATTTTCGCGTCGGCAACCTGGATAAAGCACTCGAGTTGCTCGAAGAAGCGGGGAACTGCTTCGAGCAGTGCGGGCTGCTGGCTGATTTGGCAGATGTGTTGATCGTCAAAAGCCGCGTCCTGCGGGAACAGACCGGACAAAGAACTGAGCCTGCATTGTATGAGGCAGCCGAGCAGGCGACCCGAAGATCGAACGAAATAGCGCGCCAGATCGGCGACAACTATGTCATAGCTGAAACCTTGATCAATCTATACACAATCTATCATTGGAGAGAACAAGCAGCCCGGCAAGCAGGGGACACAGAAGCCGCAGCGCGCATTCTCGCGCAATCCCATGTGTATTTCCAAGAAGGTTACAACATCGTTCGGAAATATGGCTACAGCTTGCTGAACAGTGTGTATGAAAAACTCGCTGGCGACGCCGCCTTTGAAGCTGGCAAGCTGGGCCAGGCATTTGAGCATTACGTTGCGGCGTTGGAACATGGCGCCAAGTTCAGATATGGGCGGCTCCATAACGTGCTTGATGAATGTATTGACCGCCTGGCAAGCCTGTCGGCGGATCAGATTCGCTACTATGCCGATTACGTCATTCGTGAATGGAATAACAGGGACCTGGCAGCCAGATTCCCCGATGTGATTAACATGTTCGCGCTGGCCAAGGAGTACCGGGACTATGTCTAACTCGCCTGACGCAGAAGGATTGTCGTTCCGAAACCAATTACCAGCCGGAGCGCCTCTTAAACCAGGCCCGTTCTTGCTCGCCGACGACATGGAGCTGGAACAAGTGCAAGTTGAGTTGATTGACTGCCCTGTTACTCTGGAAACGCCTCAATTCAAAGCTCTGGTGGCAGACACCCAATGCGAAGTGTAGCCCTGGCCGCTACAGCTAACAGTTCATCCGACCATAAACTTTACGTCCCGGCTGCTCCCACCACTTGTACGTTGGAATTGACCTCTCACTGCAACAATGCCTGTGTGGGTTGCGGCAATGTCTTTGCTCGCTCCTTGGGGGAAATGCCGCTTGAACGGTGGGAGGATCTGTTTAGCCGTTTGCTGCCGTACATCGTCAATATCCGCGTGACCGGAGGAGAACCCACGCTGTACCGCCACTTCTCGCAGGTCATTCAAACCATTGACCAACTGAACGTCCCGTTTGTACTGTTTTCAAATGGTGTATGGGAAAACCGGCAAGAGATCATCACGTTATTGTCAGAATGTACTCATCTCGACGGCGTGTTGATCTCACTACACGGGCAAGATAGCAAATCGCACCAACGATTCGTGGGCTGCAATTCTTTTGAAGAAACGCTCCAAAGCGTCAGAGAAGCCGCACGGGCCGGCATAGCCGTCAACACCAACACCGTACTCACGCGGGCGAATTTTCAACAAATCGAGGAGATTGCCCAACTCTCGCTCAGCCTGGGAAGCGGCTTTGCGGCATTCAGCCGCTACTATGGCGCGCCAACACCCATCACCAACTTGAGCGATGACGAGTTGATGCAAGCTGTCGAATCCATACATTCCCTGAAAGCGCACGGCCTGCCCGTGCGCTTTAACAATAACATTCCAGCTTGTTTTTGCGGCTATCCCGCCAAAAGCTGCCCGGCTGGAATCACCCATTGCACCATTGACCCGCTAGGCAACCTCCGACCTTGCAATCACGCGGACGTAACCTTGGGCAACTTGTTTGAACACACCATTGAAGAGCTATGGCAGTCAGAAAAAGCTCATTGGTGGCGTAGTCTGATTCCTCAAGCCTGCTACCGATGCGCAGAATTTGATAATTGCCATGGCGGCTGCAAGGCCATGGCTTTACAAACAGGTCAAAAAAGCGACCCCTTGATGCGCGGGGCACTGCCTCAGAAATTAAGGCCAAGCGAGCCCCACAGGCTAAAGCTATACAAAAATGCAATACCACTCAAAAACTTTGTTATGCGACGGGAACAATTTGGCTTGATGCTCGTCAACCGCAGCCGGGCCTTGCCCGTTGACCTGGCAGCCGAACCGCTACTTGAGTGGTTGGATGGCACACATTCGCTCCAGGCCATAAAGCAACAATTTGGTCAAGAGGGAGTAGACTTTGTCGGCCTGTTATACAGAGAGGGATTGGTGCTTTTGAACCAATGATCCGGGTCGAATGTTACTCTGGCGTGGAATACGCCGAGCGCCCCGTGGCGCTGACGTGGGAAAATCAACGCCTCACCATCGAGGTCATCGAGCGGCAGTGGCGCGAGCCGGACGGTCCAGCCTTTCGCGTGCGCGCGGCAGGCGGCCGGCGCTTTGAGTTGCACTACAACGACTATACCGACGCCTGGACCATCCACCCCCTGAGCGATTCTGCTACCCCCGCCTAACTCTTCCATGGAGGATGAGAAATGAAGCTCATCGAACTGCCGCACAAGGTGTGCGGCATGACGTGCATGGTCAATGGCATCGAAGACCTTTACGAATCCAAGACTGGCCGCCGCCTGCCGGATTGGCTGTTGTTCTTTGCGAGCGGCCTGGGCAACAACTTTGCCTACCTCAAGAACAGCCGCGCCCCCGCTCCCCGCATGGTGATGTGGGGCGTTCCCACCAAACGCCAGTACGAGGCATTGGCCGGCATCGTCGGGTTTACGTGGGGCGCCACCGAAGGACGCAGCTTTTCGTACGCGCTCAAACGCGCCCAAGAATACATTGACCAGAACACGCCCGTCATCCTGGGCGCGCTGGATATGTACCACCTGCCCTACTATGACAAGTTCTATCACACGTTTCACATCCCCATCCATTACGTGCTGATGGTGGGTTACGACCCAGAACAGCAAGCCATCCTGGTACACGATTGCGACCGCCGCCAGGTCCAGACGGTGCCTTATAGTGACTTGCGCCTGGCGTGGGACGTGAATCTCCCCGGCCTATCCGACAAGAACACGCTATTCGCGTTTGAATTCAACGAGCAGGTGGCCGACGCTTTTACCATTGCGCGCAGAGGGCTGCGCCGGTGCGCCGATTCGATGCTCAATCCACCCGCCAGCATGTTTGGCCTGAGGGGCATGAGCAAGCTCGCCCGCGAACTGCCGCGCTGGCCCCAGGAATTGAACAGCCGCCAACTGGAGGCGTCTCTGCTGCACCTGGTCGAGTATACGGGCTTTCCGCCAAACGTGCCCAACCGGATCACTGGCTATGATGCGCCAGACAATCACACGGCCGGGCGCGACGGCTTTGCCGCTCTACTCAAGCGGCTTGCCAAGACATACTCTCAACCAGGATGGAAAAAAGCTGCCGCGCCATTCGATCAATCAGGGCAAGCCATCCGCCAGTTCACCGATCTCGTCGTGGATTACATCCAGGCCCGCAGCAGCACGCTCGATACAGCCGCCGAGATGATCCTACGCATTGTAGAACTGGAAGAACAAGGGTATCGCCTGATCGCACAAAACGCCGACCCTCTCTAAATGCACTTGCACGCCAAGGCCCCTGCCCTCAGGCGGGGGTTGTTGTTTGCCACAAGTACGGCTCTTGTGATAAAATTCAAGCACCCCGAGCGCACAAGCGGGCCTTGATCATTTAGGCCGTCGCCGGGAATCTCACCGCTGAGACGCTGAGAACGCAGAGCAATTTAGTGAGAACCTCAGCGTCCTCGGCGCCTCTGCGGTACGCTTTGGGTAGCCAAAACGATGACCAACGCCCACAAGCGTTCATCAGATCACTCTATAACCGAGGAGGCTGTCTATGTCAAACGGCAAGCAAGCGTACCTGGCCGGTCTGCAACAAGACCGTGATGTGGCTTACAAGCAACTGAGCAATGCGCTAGATGACGTGATCCGCGCTCGCCTGAAAAGGAAAATTGCCGACCTCGAACAAGAAATCCAGCAGGTGGAAAGCGAACTGGCAAGCGCCGCGCCCTCGCCTCCCTCAGGTAAGGGAGACAAGCCGGACTCAATCCTGGATGAATATGCCAGGCTACAGGCTTCTCTGGAGTCAGAGCAACCTAATCCCTTTCTGGCCAAGCTGCGCAATATTATCAGCAAGAGTTTTAACGAGAGCGAATTGCGCGAATTGTGCGACGAGGTCGGCGCAGATTATCAAAACCTTGGCGGCGGCGGAAAAGCCGACAGGACGCGGGAACTGGTGGCCTGGTGCGAACGGCGCTCGCGCACACCAGACCTCGTCCGAATTGTCTACGCACGGCGCCCAGCGGCAGGCTGGTAAACAGGAGAAGCGCAATGTCTCAAAATCCATCCCCTACTCCAGACAAGCTGTGGGACGTTTTGCCGCAAATTGTCGGCAGGCTGCGCAACGAGTTTTTACTGTTCACGTTCGGTTTCATCATCCTCGTCATCGCTGTAGGCGCCTTTGCGCCTGGCATCGTCACGCTGCTGGGGCGCGAGTTGTTTTACTTGCTGGTAGTGCTGGCATTTATCGCTTACGTCAGTCTGAGAGTTATGGATGTGTGGAGCAAAAGCAAGCAATCAACCCCCGCCACACCGTCCGTCCCGACCGCACAGCCAGTTGAAAGCAAACCTGACTCGCCCAAGCCAACCTCTGCCCGCCCGCAAAAACCGGCGCCAACCTCTGCTCAGCCCAAGCCGGCCCCGCCCTCTGTATCCAGGCCAATAGACCCCACCACGGCAGCGACCCAGGGCGTTCTGAGCCGGAAACAATTGCTTGAAATCATTGACCAAAACTTTTCAGAAGACGAACTGCGCGAGTTGTGCTATAACGAGCTCCAGATAGACTATGAAAATTTATCCGGCGAAGGCAAGCGCGGCAAAGGACGCGAACTCATTGCCTATTGTGAACGGCGCGTCCTCGTGACCAAACTCGTCGAGGCCATTCGCCGCGCCCGGCCCGATATTGCATTGGGGTGATTTGTGCACAGCCACACATCCAAACCCAAGCGCCAATATCTTGACGAGCGGCGGCAAGAGCTAGAGATTGCCTACAAGCAGTTGAGCCGCACGTTGGATGACGTGCATGGCCTTCGCATCAAGCGGCGCATCCAAGATCTGGAACAAGAAATCCACCAACTGGAAAACGAGTTGGAACAGGAAGAACAGAAACCAGGTTTTTATGGGAAAAACCCGGTTTCTCAGCCCATGAATCCCTTTGGCGACGCGGGGCGCATCGCCGACCCGGCGCGCTTTTTCGACCGCCAAGACTTGATGCGCCAGATTTTTGAAGAGTTGAGCAAGGGCGTCAACCTGTCATTGGTGGGGTCGTCGCAAAGCGGCAAATCGTCGCTGCTCTCGATGGTCTGTACGTTGGGACCGCAACGATTAGGATTGCCGCCGGAAGTGTTCGCTTACCTCAGCCTGCAGATAGCGCACGATGAGGGCGATTTTTTCGAGGCAGTGTGCAGCGAGCTGCAAATAGCGCCGTGCCGGGGCAACAAGCTCTACCGCGCCTTGCGCGGCCGGCGCTGCGTGCTGTGCCTGGACGAAGCCGAAGTCATCAATTCGGAAAGCTTTAGCCTGAACACGCGCCGCGAACTGCGCGGCCTGGCCGACGGCCCCGACGCCCCGCTCAAGCTCGTCATCGCCAGCCGCAGGGAGCTAGCGCGCCTGTTTCCCGATTCGCCCGAGCTCGATTCGCCGCTGGCCGGCATTTGCCATCAATTGGACGTGGGGGCGTTTCCGCCAGAGGTGGCGCGCGCGTTTCTGGCGGAGCGTTTGCGGGGCACAGGCGTGACTTTTGGCGAAGACGAAATCGCCGAACTGATTGCGCGCAGCGGGGGGAATCCCGGCTTGCTGCAGCGCGCCGCGGCAGAGTTGTTCAAAGAGAAAAGAAACCTGGTTTCTTGAAGAAACCAGGTTTCTGCACAGGCAGGCGTCATGCCCTATCGCAAAATCGAATTTCGAGCCGGACAGGTCTATCACCTGTACAACCGCGGCGTGAATCGCCAGCCGATCTTTTTCTGCGACGCAAACTGGGGCTATTTTGTAAAACAGCTCTGGCGTCACTTTCAACGCGAGTTGATTGACATCCTGGCCTATTGTTTGATGCCAACTCACTATCATTTGATGGTTTACCTAAAGACTGATGATCTAGGTGCTCGCGTGATGCAGCCTTTTAGCGTGTCATACACCAAGGCCATTAACCTGCAGCAAAAGCGCGTTGGGCCGTTGTTTCAGGGGCCATTTCAAGCTGCGCTGGTAGACAAGGACGAATACCTGCTGCATCTCTCGCGCTATATCCACTTGAATCCGGTCATAGCGGAACTGGTGAAACGACCAGAAGATTGGAGCTTTTCAAGTTATCGGGATTACATTGGCCTGCGAGGCGGCTCACTACCGGTCCCCAACATGGTTCTGTCACAGTTTCCTTCGCGGCAGGCTTATCGAGCATTCGTCGAATCCTATTGTGAAGAGGAAGCTAAAATCATTGAGCATTTGATGCTGGATTAAAGAAACCTGGTTTTTGGGAAAAACCAGGTTTCTAGGGAGCGCCCATGCCCACCTTCCCAACCTATCGCGGCGAACTGCCGCCAGTCCTGAACCCGCTCAAGCTGCGCCACTATATTTTGCTGGCGTACTGGATTTACTTTCGCCCCACCGCGCTCAAATGCTACCTGTACCAGGCCGACCCCGAGCTGTATCGCGCCGAGGGATGGCAAAACCTCCGCAGCACGCTGCGCGCCCCAGCTTACCGTAATCTTTACCTGATGTCTTTAATCATAACGCTTGCGCTCTCACTTTCGCTCACACTGGCAGCCAGTTGGCTTCAAGGCACACCAATAAAGTGGTCTGGATGGGCGGTCGGCGTGGCGTTCGGCGTGGCGTTCGGCGTGGCGTTCGGCGTGGCGTTCGGCGCAGGCGCGCTGCGTTTACCATTTTACGTTTTTGAATTTATTCTGGCTCTGTTCAGCCAGCCCCGGGGGGGACATCCGGTCGAGGGGGACGAACTAACGGTGTTGCCTATACCCGGAACAAAACAAACCTTTTTGCGCCGCCTGCGGCAAGATGAACAGGCTGGCCTGCGCCTGGTAGCGGAGATTGCCCGCAATCCATTTCAGCGATGGGCGACGCAGGCGGCCCTACAGTCATACCTTTATCATCACCCCTCGCCAATCCAGTTTCTTTACACACTGCTCAATTGCCTCACTCTGGACGAGTACATCTTTGCACCAACAACCAGGCAAGATTGGCGCGATCTGCCAGATGTAAAACGAGTGCTGCTGGGCGAGCTCGCCATGAGATGGGTGGATTGCAGCAGCGATTGGACAAACCGATTGCCAGAACGCCTGGTATGGGGCCTGACATTTTTGTTGCGCGACCGCCGCGTCACACCGCTCACACGCTTTGCTGGGATGCTGTATGAATTGTTGGATGAGGAAAAAAGAAACCAGGTTTTTGGGAAAAACCTGGTTTCTATGCCTGGTCTGGGTGCGTATCCGGGCGGCGTGGAAATCGCCCGCACGTTTGAAGCGATGGCGATTTTCCTATCATATCGCGACTTGTTCGATTTGCCAGCCGCCGCAGAAACCAGGTTTCTGGAAAAGAAACCTGGTTTCTCACCCATCCGCCCCACCGTATTGGCCGCACTGGAACGCCTGGGCCAGGTAGGCGCTGAAGTCGCCGTCTACCGGGATTCGACCAGCCGCGTCAACAAGCTATCGGCGCTATCTCGCGCCGCGGACGCGCTCCAAGACCTGGACGAATATGTCACAGCTAGCGTCGTAACGCCCGAACAGTATCTCTTGCGGCGCATCGTCAGCCAATGGCAGGCGCTCGTCATCCAGGCCGGCGGCGAGGCAGGCCGCGCGCAAATATCCGGCCCGGTGGCCAATCCTTACGTGGCGGGCAATCCGGTCGAGGGGCATTTGTTTGTGGGGCGCGAAGATGTGTTGCGCCGCCTGGAAGAATTGTGGTCGGGCGCCGGTCAAAAGCCCTCGGTAGTGCTTTACGGCCACCGGCGCATGGGCAAGTCGTCCATTTTGCACAACCTGGGCGCGCGCTTTGGCGCAAACAGCGTGGTGGTGGATTTCAACATGCAGCGCGTGGGGCTGGTGAACAGCACTGGCGAGTTGCTCTACAACCTGGCGCTGGCGCTGTACGACAACCTCGAAAAAACCGGGGGGTTGGGGAAAAACTTGGTTTCTCCCGACCTGGTTTCTGAACAAGCCTTTATCGCCCACAATCCCTACACCGCCTTTGACCGCTTTGTGCGCCAGCTCGACCAGGCGCGGGCCGAGGCGCGCTTTATCGTCGCCGTGGACGAGTTTGAGTTGATCGAACAATTGATCGCCGAGGGCAAGCTGGAGGCGCGGCTGCTGGATTTTTGGCGCGGCCTCATCCAAACCTATCCCTGGTTTGTGATGGCCTTTGCCGGGCTGCACACGCTCCAAGAGATGGCGCGCGATTACTGGCATCCACTGTTTGCCAGCGTGACGGGCATCCCCGTCAGTTTTCTCAATCACGATGCGGCCTGGCAACTCATCACCAATCCCTCGCCCGATTTCCCCATGGACTATGACGCCAACGCCGTAGAGCGCGTCATCGCGCTCACCAACGGCCAGCCTTACCTGGTACAATTGATCTGCCACGGATTGGTCACGCGCTTTAACCGCTTGAGCTTTGAGCAAGGCGCGGAGCGCGAGCGGCGCTTTGCGCTGGCGGACGTAGAAGCCGTCATCGGCGCGCCGGAATTTTTCCGCGACGGCGACGCCTACTTTCGGGGCGTGTGGCGGCAGGCCGAAGCGAGCCAGCCGCCGGGGCAGGCGGAGGTATTGCGCGCGTTGGCGGCTGAGGGTGAGGGTGAGGGTGAGGTTAAGGCTGAGGTTGAGGAGATTGCACGGCAGGCAGGGCTGCCGATAGAGAACACACAACGTGCGCTTGAAGCGTTGGCGCGGCACGACGTTGTGATTCAAGAGAACGGCGGCTGGAGATTCACCGTCGAGTTGATGCGCCGCTGGGTGGCGCAGAAATAAAGAGAAACCTGGTTTTTGGGAAAAACCAGGTTTCTAGGGAGCGCCGCAGGCGCGCAAAAAGGAGAATAAGATGTATAATACAGACTCTCACACCAGAAATTATATCCTGGCCGCCATGCTTGGGGCAATTGGCGGCGGGCTGGCGGTAATCGTTCTCACCCGGGCCATTCCCAAAATCGTGGCGGGGGTGATGGCTGAAATGATGCCCAAGATGATGGCCCGCATGCAAGAGGCCGGCTGCGCCCCGGCAGACATGTGAAAGCGAATGATGGCAGGCTTCGGTGAAGCCCTATAAGAGCCTATCTTAAAACTGGAGTGCAGGCTTTAGCCTGCGCGGGCTAAAGCCCTCACTCCGGAGATTTTAGGATGGCCAAAGTAAATACTTGAGGTAATTGAATGACAAACAAAGCAACCGTTAACGATTTTCTGGCTCAAAAAACGCTGGCCGTGGTCGGCGTGTCGCGCAACGGGCAAAAGTTTGGCAACACGGCCTATAAAGAATTAAAGGCCAAGGGCTATCGCCTGTTCCCGATCCACCCTCAGGCGGATACCATCGAAGGCGAACGCTGCTACCCCAGCCTGAGCGCGCTGACCGAGCCGGTGGGAGGCGTGCTAATCGTGGTGCCGCCGGCCCAAACGGAACAAGTGGTGCGAGACGCCGCCGCGGCCGGCATCCGCCGCGTGTGGATGCAGCAGGGCGCCGAATCGGAAGCGGCCGTTCGCTTTTGCCAGGAAAACAATATCAGCGCCGTGCACGGCGAGTGCATCTTGATGTTCGCCGAGCCAACCGCGTGGTATCACCGGATGCACCGCTGGATATGGGGATGGACGGGCAAATTGCCCAAGTGAAAAAGGAGGTACTGATGAGATACTGTTGGATTATCGCGCTCCTGGCGCTGCTGCTGGCTACACATCTCGCGTTCGCCGCGGGGCCCAATCCACCCGCGCCGCTCTCGCAATCCGCCACGCCCACGCCCGCCAGCCAGATCTTTATGCCGGTGGTCAGCGGCGGCGCCGGCGAGACGCAAACTACCAGCCAGAGCGCAGCGCCGGCCAGCTCGGCGCTCAACCAATGGTGGATTGGCATTGCGGCGCTGCTCGCGGTCAGCTTTGCCTACCTCGTGCTGCGCGCCAGGCGCAAATAAAAAAAGCGCAAGGCCTGGCGCCTTGCGCTTTTCCACCTCACACTCTCACACAGACACGTCAGCGTCCTCTCTCGTATATCGAGGGAGCAACACCGGGCTGATGTTGCCATCCACGCCGGCCGCGTCCAATTCCTTGTTCCACGCTTCCAGGTGAGCCAACGTCGGCTTGCCCACCGTCACACTCTTGATGTACTCGCCGGCAGCGCGTCCGGCGCGGCGGCCAAACACCACAATATCCAGCAAACTATTGCCCATCAGGCGATTGCGCCCGTGAATGCCGCCGGCCGCCTCGCCCGCCACGTACAGGCCAGGGATGGAAGTCGAAGCATCGGACTTGATGGCCACGCCGCCGTTTTGATAATGCAGCGTGGGATAAACCAGGATTGGATCTTTGGTCATATCAATGCCAAAGCGTTTGTACTGGCGCACCATGGCCGGCAGCCCGCGCGCAACAGTGCCCTCGCCGTGAATCACGTCAATCAATGGGCTGTCCAGCCAGACGCACGGCTGGGCCGTTGGCGTGATAACGCCCTTGCCGCGCTCTTTGCACTCGCGGATAAACGCCGCCGCTTCCACGTCGCGCGTTTCCAGCGGAAAGACAAACTGCTCGCCGTCCACGTTGCACACCTGCGCGCCCAATCCACGCACTTTTTCTGTGACCAGTTGGCCCAAGATTTGCTCCGGGAAGGCCGCGCCGGTGGGATGGTATTGCATGGTGTCAATGAACGACAGCGGCGCGCCCAGCCGGTACGCCATCACCAACCCATCGCCGGTTGCGCCATAGTGATTGGTGGTGGGGAAATCCTGATAGTGCAAACGTCCACTGCCGCCGGCGGCAATGATGACGGCCCTGGCGCGAATGTAGCCAATGACCTGCGTTTCCAGGTTTTGCGCCACCGCGCCCGCCACGCGCCCCTGCTCATCCAGCACCAGCTCGATGGCCGGCGAAAATTCGGCCACCGTGATATCGGGGCGGTTGCGCACTTCGTCGCGCAGTGTGCGCATGATTTCCGCGCCGGAATAATCGCGCGCAGCGTGCATGCGCTTGCGGCTGGTGCCGCCGCCGTGAATGGTGCGCATCGAACCATCAGGTTCTTTGTCGAACATGCAGCCTAGCCGCTCCAGCCAGTCAATCACGCCGGGCGCGTCCATCACCAACGCCTCGACCAGTTCCGGGTCATTTGTAAAGCCGCCCCCTCCCATCACGTCCAGGTAATGCCGGTCGGGGCTATCGGTGGCTTTGTCGGCGGCCTGGATGCCGCCTTGCGCCATCATCGTATTCGCGTCGCCAAAGCGCAACTTGGTAATCAGCAGCGTGCGCGCGCCGGCTTCTTGCGCCAGCAGCGCCGCGCTCGCGCCCGCCCCGCCCCCGCCAATCACCAGCACGTCACACTCGGCAATCGGGTTGGATAAATCAACCAGGTCTGGCTTGACGAGCGGGCGTGCCTCTAACACGGCCGCCAGCTCGTGCAGCGTCTTGCCGCCCTTGTTCGGGCCTACCCTGACCTCGCGGAAGGCCGACTCTATGTAATCGGGATGGAATTTCTTCAGGACCTCCTGGCGCTGCTCAGGCGTCATGCGTGGAAAGGTCTGCCCCAGGCGCGATTGGCGGGTGGCCTCGACCTTTTTCATGGATTCGAGAATTTCGGGTGGATAAATCATAATGTGCTCCATTTTGAGTAGATAGGGGAATCAACCCGGCTATCTGCCTACTTTTTCCTTCAACTTACCCAGGGAAGTCTATCCTCTACACTTTGACCTGGCGTGTAATGCAAACGATCTCGGATGGGGCGCGCGAGAGAGCGCGCCACCACCGCCAGCGGAACGTTGTTGGGGCAGGCTTCTTCGCACATGCCGCACCCCGCGCAAGATACCAGCCAACGCGCCACGGCGCCCAATTGCTCCACGAGCGTCTGACTGGTATCGTCAATTTCACCATCGTACAAAGGACAAGCCCGCAAACAAGCGCGACACTTGGTGCACGACGACAGCAAGGCAATGATCTCGGCCATTCCCGCAAAGCGGGTGTCCAGGCGCGCAATTTCGCGATCGGCCGCCTGCTTGTGCCGGCGCACAATATCCGCCAACACCGCCTCGCGCTGCGTCACCTCGCGTTCGAGCGCCTCGCGGTCGCTCACTTCCGGCAGACTCAGCCGCCGGTCGGTGGATTCGTCGGCGGCAATCACCAACAATTCTGTCGTCGCATCCACGCCAATAAAGCCCAACGTCACGTCGGCGCCGCGCGGCGCGGGCCGTTCGCAGATCTGGCAAGCCGTGCGCGTCCGGCACGCAAATTCGCCGGATTGAGTCGCTTGCATGCACCGCATCGTCATGGTCTCCACGTCGCCGGCCTCGGCCAGGCGCCGCTCGAATTCGGGCGGGTCAAAGGTGCCCAGGCAATCCGTGCCGATGACGGTCACTTTTTCCAGGCGCGCGCGCCCGCGCTTGGAAAGCTCGATCAACGCGCGGATTTCGCACGGGCGCATCACCGCGCCGATGCGTTGGGCGTCGGGCTGCATCGTCGCCGCCGCGACGATCACGGCAGCGTTGGCCATCATCACCGGCATAAAAGGGTTAACTTGCTTCAATACGGCGGGATCGCTGATCAAAGTCGTCCCCACCGTGCCGTCAGCGGAAATCGCCGGCGCGAACAGCGCATCCACATCGTGGCGCGTCAGCAAAGACGCCAAGAAATCTTGGACAGTCCCTAATGTATTTCGCCCTTTCACTTCGATGATGCGCCTGACGTTCATCACTCTCCCTTCGCTTATCGCGGGTGACTCGTCAACTCATTGGGCAACGCGCGATATGCGACAGGCGGCAAGGATCATTCCGGCTCAATATCCCGCTCCGCGTACATCTTTTTCAGGGTCTCTTTATCGGTCTTTTTTAGTTGGTCAATCGAGTTCTTGAAAGCGCCCTGTTCGATTTCGGTTATGCGGTCCGATAAGTGTTGGCTGCGCGGCGCCAGGTAGCGCCCATACAAGCGGCGCGCCAGAATCGCAAAATTGTATTGGCTCTCTTCAGCCGGGCAACGCGCCGCGCACAAACCGCACATAATACAATCAAAACTCTTGTCGGCCGCGGCCGCAATATCGCCGCGCATGAGAGCCGCCATATAGCCCTTGACGTCCAGTTCTTGCGGGCACGACTTGGTGCACGTGCCGCAGCCCAGGCAGCGCAACACTTCTGGATACAGCTTCCACACGGCAGACGCCACCGGCTCAAGCTGGGCAATGTCGTACACCGCGCGCTGCGTGGGGAAAAAGGGAATTTGCCCCAAATACATTTCCGGTTGGACGACCGTCTGGCAGGCCAGGCCAAAACGCAGCCGCTCGTCGCCGCGCACGCGATAGACTGTGGCGCACGCGCCGCAAAAGCCGCCCCGGCAGCCCACCCCGCGCACCAGGGTATAGCCGGCCCACTCCATCGCTTTCATAATCGTCAGGCTGGGCGGCACCTGATAGCGCTTGCCCATGATGTAAACGGGAATCAGTTTCTCTTCAACTTCTGCCATAGTTCATCCTCCATGTGAAACACGGCGACTGTCATCTTGTCACCTCCTCACCCTGCCGCCTCGTCATTTCTCTCCCATCTCGTGCAACTCGTCCACCTTGAACGTCTTGACCGGCGGCTCTTCTTCCAGGCTGCGGCCAGCCACGTAATTGAACACAGCCTGCGTCCGGGCAGCCGTGGCGCGAAACGCCGCACCCACCGGGATGCCCACCGGGCACGCGCTGGTGCACAGGCCGCAACCGACGCAACTGGTGCTCATGTGGTTCATGCGCGTCAGGTGGAACAGCATCGTATCGGCCGGCATGCGCGTGGCGCCCTTGCGCTGCGCCCACGCCAGGTACTGCATCGGCTCGTGATCGAACACGTTGGTCTTGAAAAAGCATGTCTTGCAATAACAAATCGGGCAATTCGTCATGCAGTTGTGGCAGCGGATGCAGGTGCTAAACATATCAGCCAGTTTTTGCGGCGTGGAGGTTTTCTCGGTTACCTCGGCCAACACCCGGTCGCGCACTGCGCTTCGCTCTGCGACGAGCTTTTGAACAGCCGCGTCGCGCTCGGCTGCCGGCCCGGCGTCTTGCACACCCAGGCGCTCGCCCCAGCCGTCTTTGACTTGAACGTGCAGCCCGCTGGCGTTATCCACGCCGATTTGCTGAATCAAGATGTCGGCATAGGTTGGGACAGGGTACTCGCACATCTGGCACGCCTGGCGCAAAGCAAAGCCAGTCGCATCTTGGCCCTTGGCAATCTGGGCGTAATCTTGAACTTCAAAAGTGCCCAGGCAATCCAGGCCGATGATAGTCAAGCCCTCCACGCTGGCTTGCTGCAATTTGACCAGCTCAATCAGCGCCCTGATTTCGCAATTGCGCAGCACCGCGCCGATGCGCGGGCGCGGCGCGTTTTGCGTGAGCATGCTGAGCAGCCGCGCGCCGTTGGCGGGCAACGCCTGCGCAAACGGATCAGCCTTATCCAATAAATCTGGATTCTTGACCAACGCAGGCGTCACAGCATCCCCGGCCGGGTGGCGCAGCGGCACGTACAGCGCGTCTACCACGCCGCTTTGCAATACATCGCGCAGCAGCTTGCGCACTGCGCCCAGCACATCGCCATTTTGTACTTCAATCAGTCCATTCATAGTCACCTCGTAAAACGTGATGCGTGATGCGTATTGCGTATTCCGTCTAGTTACGCAGTACGCAATACGGAATACGAACTAGACCATCCACAGTTCTTTGGTCGGATTGGGTCCCAGACCTTTGAGCCGATTCGTGAACTCGGTAATGGTTTCGGCAAACTTGCCGCCCTCGCTGGCGCTGATCCAGCGCAACACGACGCGGTTCGTATCAAAGCCCATCGCTTTGAGCGATTCCTCAAGAATCGCAATCCGGCGGCGCGCCTTGTAATTGCCTTCTTGATAGTGGCAGTCGCCGGGGTGGCAGCCGCCGATGAGCACACCGTCTGCGCCATCCAGCAGCGGCTTGAGCACATAGCTTACGTCCACCGCGCCGGAGCACATCAGGCGAATGATGCGCACGTTGGGCGGATATTGCAGGCGCGACGTACCCGCCAAATCCGCGCCGGTGTACGTGCACCAGTTGCACAGAAAAGCAACGATGCGTGGTTCAAATCCATTATCTGACACAGTAGACATAATAACACTCCTAATGCGTGATAGGTGATACGTGATGCATAAGACGTGATACGTAAGACGAGTTATGCCCTCGCCAGCGCCGCCTCGATCATTCCAAAGATTTGCTTGAACTCGAACCCGCGCTGGTACGAAGCGCCGTTAGGACAAGCCGCCACGCACGCGCCGCAACCCTGGCACAGCACTTCCAGCACTTGCGCGTACCCCTTATCGGGGTCAATCACGCGCGCCGAGTACGGGCACACGTCCACGCAAATGCCGCACGCTGAACACAGGCGTGAGTTGACCGCTGCGATGATGGCCGCGCTTTGCAACTCTTTGCGCGAAAGCAGCGTGGCCGCGCGCACCGCCGCGCCGTTGGCCTGGGCAATCGTCTCTTCGATAAAGCGCGGCGAGTGCGCCAGTCCGGCCAGGTAAACGCCGTCAGCGGCAAAATCCAGCGGTCGCAACTTGGCGTGCGCTTCCAAGAAAAAGCCGTCTTCCGAGAGCGGCACTTTGAACATCTGCGCCAATTCGTTATTGTCGTGCGGTTGGATACCGGTGGAAAGCACTACCCAGTCAGTGTCTAACGTTACTTGCTCACCGTCAGGTTGTACAATCACCTCAACAGACAAGGGACTTGTACCACCTTTCACCTTGTCAACCACAACCGGTTTTTGCTTTTCATTGTATTCCAGGAATACCACCCCCGCTTCGCGCGCCTGGCGATACAGCAACTCGCGGTAGCCATACGTGCGAATGTCGCGGTACAGAATCGCCACATTCGCCTGCGGATAGCGTTGCTTGATTACCAGCGCGTTCTTTATGGCCTGCGTGCAACAAATGCGCGAACAATATGGATGCTCGTCGTCGCGCGAGCCAACGCACTGGATCATTACGACGGAAGTTGGAGGTCGGGGATTGGAGGTCAAGGCGAGCCGCTCTTCCAACTCGCGCTGCGTCATCACGTTTGGATTTTGCCCGTACAGGTATTCTTTGGGCTTTATGTCCTGCGCGCCGGTGGCTACAACGACCGTGCCGTGCCCCAATTCTTCTGTGTGAGACGGGATGCCATCCCGTCCTACAACCTGAATCTTGGTCTTGTACTGGCCCACGTAGCCAACTACTTCTTGCACCTGCGCGCCCAGGTAAATGTGGATGCGCGGGTTCTGGCTCACGCGCTCGATCAAGTCTGCCAGCACTGCTTGCGGATCATAGAAACCAGGTTTCTCGGAGAAACCTGGTTTCTCCATAACAGGCATTTCGGTGTAAATGTGGCGCAGGTTGCCGCCCAGCACCTCCTCGCGCTCAACCAAGTGCACGTCGTAACCCTGCTCGGCAATCGAAAGCGCCGCCGTCATCCCGGCCAGTCCGCCGCCCACCACCAGCGCGCGATGGTCAATATCGAGGCTCTGGCGATACAACGGCTTGAGCTTGGCCGCCTTGGAAATTGCCATGGCGGCCATGTCTTTGGCTTTGTCGGTTGCAACACCGCGGTCAGCGCGATGCACCCAACTAACCTGTTCCCGGATATTGGCCAATTCGAACAAGTAGGGGTTAAGCCCCGCCTGACGAATGGTATCTTGGAACAAGGGCTCGTGCGTGCGCGGCGTGCACGAAGTCACCACCACGCGATTGATGCCGTACTCTTCAATGCGCTGCTTGATGCGCTCTTGCGTGTCTTGCGAGCAGGTGTACAGGTTGTGCTCGGCATACACCACGCCCGGCAGGCCCTTGACATATTCCACCACCTCAGGCACCTTGACCACGCCGCCAATGTTGATGCCGCAGTGGCACACAAACACTCCCACGCGCGCCTGCTCGCGGCTCACGTCACGTTCGGCGGGATAGACCGGCTCGCGCGTGAGAGTGCCGCGCGCGGGCGCGAGCAACCTTGCCGCGTGCGCCGCCGCGCACGATGCCTCAATGACAGTTTCGGGAATGTCCTTGGGCGCGGCAAACGCGCCCGCCACAAAGATGCCGGGGACATTCGTTTCGGTCGGCGCGTACAGCGGGCTTTCGGCAAAGCCAAAGCGATTGAGCGTCACGCCCAGCCGCTCCGCCATTTCGCGCGTGCCGTCGGAAGGCAGCAGTCCCACCGACAGCACCACCATATCAAATTCTTCTTCCACGCTCTTGCCGTCGGACGAAGCGTATATCACGCGCAAATTCTCGCTGCCCGGCACTTGTTTGACGCGCGACACCATCGAGCGAACGTAACGCACGCCTTGCTGATCTTCGGCGCGGTGATAATAGCGTTCAAAGCCTTTGCCAAAAGCGCGGATGTCCATAAAGAAAATCGTCGGCTCGACGTTGGCGTCGTGTTCGCGGGCGATAATGGCTTCCTTGGTGGCATACATACAGCACACCGACGAGCAATAGTCCTGCCCGCACGAAATATCGCGGCTGCCCACGCACTGGATGAAGGCGACCTTATGCGGGTGCTTGCCATCGGAGGGGCGCACCACCGCGCCCGCCGAGGGGCCGGTCGCGCTGAGGATGCGCTCGAACTCGATGCTCGTCACCACGTTCTTGTAAACGCCGTAACCAAACTCGGGGCGAATGTCGCCCGGCACTGTCTTGAGGCCCGGCGTGAGTATCACCGCGCCCACGTTCAACTCGACGATTTGTTCGCGGTCGTCGTGATTGATGGCCCCGGCGCGGCAGGCATACACGCACTGCAAGCATTCGGAACAAATGCCACACTCTAAACAACGCTTCGCCTCTTCAATCGCCTGCGCTTCGGTGATGACCGCCTCCACCTCGCAAAAGTCAGACTTGCGCTCGGCGGCCGGCCGCTTGGAAGGCGTCACACGTGGCGCTTTGGACTTGACCGCCGCAATCGCGCGCGCCTGCACTTCGGCCAGGGCGGCTTCTGGCAAGCGCCCCAGCGCCTCGATAGATGGCGGCCATATTACCACTTCCAAACCCTGTGAGGGTTCAACCGCCTGCGCCGCGTTTGCTTGCTGCTGGCGCAGCCACGCGTCAATCGAGCGCGCGGCCTTGTGCCCGGCAGCGATGGCATCTACCACAAACGACGTGCCCGTCACCGCGTCGCCGCCCGCAAAAATGCCTGGGACATTGGTGGCCAGCGTTTCCTGGTCAATGGCCACCGTGCGTCCGCGCACCGTCTCGACCTTGCCATTCAAGGCAGCCAGGTCCGGCTTTTGACCGATGGCAAAAATCACCACGTCGCACGGAACGACTTGTTCGGTATTCGGGATCTTGTCAAAATCGGGCCGCCCTTCCACAAAGCCGCGAAAGTCCACTTGCTGCATGCGCACGCCCGTCACGCGTCCATCCTCATTGGCAATTTCAAGGAAGGTGCGCGAGGGATACACCTCGATGCCTTCGTCCGAAGCGTCGCGCACTTCCCAATCGTGCGCCGGCATTTTTTCGCGACTTTCCAGACAAGACATACCAACCCAACTCGCGCCCAGGCGCACCGAACTCATCGCCGCGTCAATCGCCACGTTGCCGCCGCCCAGCACCAGCACGCGCTTGCCCTCAATCTTGGGCCTGACGTCTGCGCCATTGTCCGAGAGGCTCACCTCGCGCAAAAAGTCAGTTGCCACAATCACGTTGGGCAAATCCACGCCGGGGATCGGCAGCCGCAAGCCGGTGTGCGCGCCGACGGCGACAAAGACCGCGTTGTAATCTTGCAACAGCGCCGTCACATTGTCCACGCGGTGGTTCAGCTCAAGCTCGACGCCCGTCGCCAGCACATCGTCCACGTCTTTTTGCAGCTCTTCATAAGGCAAACGATACGAAGGGATGCCCACCCGCATCATGCCGCCAGCCACCGGCAGCGCCTCGAACACGGTCACCTGATAGCCCTGCCTGGCCAGGTCTTGCGCGCAAGTCAGGCCGGCCGGGCCGCCGCCCACAATCGCCACCTTGCCATGCCCGTCGGGCGGCATGGTGGCGGGCGGCGGGGCCAGGTTAATCTGGTCGGGGTGCGCCCGCGCCCAATCGCTGACAAAGCGTTTGAGGTGCATAATGCCCAGCGGCTCTTCGCCCAGCACCGAGTGGCGCGTGCAGGCGTCTTCGCAGCGGTGGTTGCACACGCGCCCGCACACCGCCGGGAAGGGATTGTCTTCGCGGATGGTGCGATACGCATCGGCAAAGCGGCCTTCGCGGATGAGGGCGATATAGCCCATGGCGCGCTGCTCGATGGGGCACGCGCTGCGGCACGGCGCTTCGCCGCGCTTTTCGATGACAAACGCATTGGGAATGGCCTGCGGGTAGCGCTTGTAGACCGCCTTGCGCGTCATCATGCCAATGTTGAACTCGTCGGGCTGCACGATGGGACACACCGCCGCGCAATCGCCGCAGCCAGTGCATTTGGTCACGTCTACAAAGCGCGGCGTGCGGCGCAGCCGCACGGAAAAATTGCCCGCTTCGCCGCTGATGGACTCGATGTCGCTCATCGTCATGATGTCAATATTCAAGTGGCGGCCAGTCTCTACCAGCTTGGGCGACATGATACACATCGCGCAGTCGTTAGTGGGAAAGGTCTTGTCTAACTGCGCCATCGTCCCGCCAATGGCCGGGCCGCTGTCGGTGAGATACACCTTAAAGCCGCTTTCGGCCAAATCGAGCGACGCCTGCATCCCACCGATGCCCGCGCCAACCACCAATACCGCACCGACTTTAGAATTTTCGACTGTCATATTTCCCCTCGCCAAATCACATTGAAACCGTTCTCGCGTCGCCTTGGGCGCCCGATAGGGCCCCCGCCGGGCGAACCAGAACAACAGAGCGATATTCCTAGAATGAAGCTTGTGGATGCTTCAAATAACAAACGATCTCGACCATATCCTGCGTGTCGCCCGCAGGGCTGATAAAACGGTCTCTGAATGTATGCTCTATCTTGAACCCCAATGACTGGAAAGCGCGAATATCTTTGGTCTGCGAAGCCGCCGTTCGCGCAAACAGGATTTGCAACCCCATTTCCTGCCCAATATCCATCAGGGCCTTGATCATCAGATTGCCCAGGCCGCGCCCGCGAAATTCGTGGCACAGATAAATGCGCACCTCAGCCACGTGGCGGTCGCACCCGCGTCCCAACTGCAACATGGCCTCGCCCACCAGCTTGTTCTCCACGCTGGCCACAATCGGGACGACGTGCGCCAGATTCACGTGCTCCGCCCAGTGCTCCACGAGGCGGGCGTCGTGCACGTCATCGCGAAAGAACTGCAAATCGGCGCTCGTGGCGCACCGAAACATTTCGGTCAACTGATCGCGATCGCCCGACCTCAAAATGCGCAGCGTCGCCTGCAAGCCGGTGGGCAGCGTGACCACGCGATTAAAATTCTTGATGTTTGCGGGCATCTCTTTCTCTCCCTAGAATGCAGCCGGATACTCGACCAGACACAAGATCATCAAAGCCACGTCAATCGTATCGCCCTGCGGGATCATGAAGAAATCACTATACGTAAACTCGTGCTTGAAGCCTAAATTCTGAAACGCCTTGATGACCTGCACCTGGTTGACCGGCACTTCGGCCACCATTTGCTGCAGGCCGATTTTGCGCGCAATATCAATCAGGCCAGACAGCATCAGCCCACCAATCCCCCGGCGGCGAAACGCGCGATCCAGGTACAGCCGCACCCATCCGATGTGCCGTTGGTAACCAGCACCAATGTGCAGCGTGGCATCGCCCACGATCTTGTCATTGACTACGGCGACGATAGGAAAAATCCTGGTATAATCCAGGTTATCGCACCAACCGGCTACTATCTCTGGATTGACCGCCTCACTGCGAAAGTAATCCAGGTCTTCTTGCGGCGCCGAGCCGAACAATTCCAGCAGCAAAGGCTTGTCTGTTTTGAGCAACGGACGAATCAACACACGCATTCCATCCTCAAGTGTCACCAGGCGACGGTAGGTAGCCAGTTGTTCGATCATCGTTGTCTCCTTGCAATTAGCGAGTGGACGAGCGTTTTGCGCCTTGACTGTTCGCTTTCACCACAAGCCAACAGCCCTCAGCGCGGCGGCGGGCTCAATCAAGTGCTTGCCCAACCACGAGCCAACTCCCGGCAGGCCAAACGCCAACCCCATCAATTCGGTAAAATAAAAGATCGGCACCTGGGGCTGATTGGATTGCCGCATTTCCAGGTTCATCTGGCACATGGGGCAGGCAGTGACAATGGCCTCTGCGCCGGCTTCGCGCGCGTGCACCGCCAGGTCGGTGACCAGCTTGGTGGCAATGTCTACCCGAGGCAACGACGCGCTGCCCCCGCAGCAATCCACTGCATACGACCAGTTTTTGACCTCCGCCCCCAAGGTCTGCAAAATGCGGTTCATCAACACCGGGTTTTCGGGGTTGTCAAACTCCATCAACTTGGGGGGGCGGACCAGCAAACAGCCATAGTAACTGACCACCTTCAAGCCGGTCAGCGGGCGCTTGACTTGCGCGGCAACAGAGTCCAGGTTGTTTGCCACCACATCAAGCGGATGGCGCACATGCACGTCGCCGGTATAGGTGAACTCGACGGCGTCCTCGATCTCCTTGCGGCGCTCAGGATCGTTGCGCAGCGCGTAATCGGCGGCCTTGATGCGATTAAAGCAAGCCGCGCAAGGGGCGACCAGATCTCCCTTACCCGCTTCTTGCGCCAGCGCAATGTTCACCGCAGGCAAGCTCACGGCCAAATTGGCGCTGGCCGAGTGAGCCGAAGAAGCGCCGCAGCACACCCAATCTTCCAGCTCGACCAATGCAGCGCCCAACGCCTCAAATACCGCGCGGGTTGAAGCATCGTACTCAGTAGCCGTCGCGTGCAAACTGCATCCAGGATAATAACTAAATTCCATAACCACACCTCAATTGTGATAAGGTGGCATTGTGATGAGGTGACAGGCAAACTTTTACCTTGTCACCTTGTCACCTTGTCGGCTTTTTTCAAACACCCGCTTGACGCGCGCGCGATTCTTGCTGAACTTGGGCAGCACGGGCACTTTGCCCTTGAGTAACATTTGCGGGGCCACTTTGAACATCACCGGATCGGAAAACATGCCGCCCGAGCGCAGCATGTACAATCCCATCAGGCCCGCCTCGTACATGTGACCGGTTTGCTCGATGATGCCCAGGAAAATATTGTGGAACAACCGCACGTTGGGCTGAGCAGGCTTGACCCCCTCTGCTATGGCAATTTGCCGCAAGGCGTCCATTACGTGTGCAATGTCAATATTGTTGGGGCAGCGCGCGCCGCACGTTTCGCACCCGGCGCAAATCCAGATATCGGGACTGCTGAGCACCTCTTGCATTTGCCCCAACTGCACCATGCGCAAGATGCGGTCCGGCCCGTACTCCATCGCGTACGATACCGGGCAGCCCGCCGTACACTTGTGGCAATGGTAGCACAATTGCGTTGTTTCGTGCGCCAGTTCGTTTACTCGTCGTTGAAATGTCATATCCATTGTACCCTCATTCTAAGGCTGAGGTTAAGGCTAAGGCTAAGAGCAATCCTAACCCTCAACCTTGACCCCAACCTTAGCCTCAACCTTAACCTTAGACCAACACGTCCGCCATAAACAGAATCTGCGTCGGCGTCCAATTGCGCACCGAGCTGGCCTTGTTCGGGCAAGCCGCCGCGCACGCGCCGCACGCCTGGCACAGCGCCACGTTGACCGTGGCTATGCCGGCAATTTCGTCAATCTGCCGGGCGCCATACGGGCAAGCCGGGACACAAATTCCACACGCCGCGCACAATTCCGGCGTAACCTGGGCGATGGTCGGCTCGGCTTTCATCTCGTCGCGGCTAAAGAGTTGCAGCACTTTGGCGGCGGCGGCGCTGGCCTGTCCAACCGTCTCTGGAATATCCTTTGGCCCCTGGCCAGTCCCGGCCAAAAAGATGCCCGCCGTCAGGCTCTCTACCGGGCGCAACTTGGGGTGCGCCTCGTTGTAAAAACCGTCGGCGTTCGTGCTGATGTGCAAGCGCTGCGCCAACTCTTTGGCGCCGTCCGGGGCGGCCATTGGCGTCGCCAACACCACCATATCGGCGGCCACCTCAATCGCGCGTCCGCTTAGCGTATCGCTACCCCACACCTTGACCTTGTCGCCATCGCGGAAAATCTTGCTCACCTTGCCGCGCAGATACAGCACGCGCGAATCCGTCATAGCCCGCTGCACGTATTCGTCATAGTGCAGCCCCGCCGAGCGGATGTCTATGTAAAACACGTAAGCCTGGCCGTTTGGCACGCGCTCTTTGAACAGCATGGCCTGTTTCGCCACGTACATGCAGCACACTTTGGAACAATACGGCACGCCCAGCTGGGGATCGCGCGAGCCGGCGCATTGTACAAAGACCACTTCGCGGGGGATCCGCCCATCGCTGGGGCGGCGCACTTTTTCACCTGGCGCGAGCATGCTCTCAAACGCCAACCCATCTATCACGTCTGGAATCGCCCCGCCGCCGTATTCGGGCAGTTTGGATAGTGAGTAGCGGTCATAGCCGGTCGCGGCCACGATGGCGCCCACGTCAAATGTACTGGATACGGGAGATTGGGTATTTTCGTTGTCTACTCGTTTACTTTCCACCGTTGCTCGAAAGTTGCCCACGTAGCCATCCACCTGGACAACTTGGGCGTTAGTAATAACCTGGATGTTCGGGTGAGCCATCACGCGCTGGATGCGCTTTTGGAGCAAATCGGGGGCGGCGGCAAAGTTCAAATACGTGCCGGCAAGTTCCGCCATGTGCCCGCCCAGGCGATCACTGCGCTCGACCAGGATCACATGATAACCCGCCTCGGCGATATCCAGCGCGGCCGTCATTCCGGCAACGCCGCCGCCAATCACCATGGCCTTTTTGGTGAGCGGGATGCTGAGCGGGTCGAGCGCCTCGTTGCGCTTGACCTTTTCAACCATGGATTGAATGGTGAGCAGCGCCTTGTGCGTGGCGCGTCCCGGCTCTTTGGCGTGCACCCACGAGCACTGTTCGCGGATGTTGGCGCACTCGAGCAAGTACGGGTTGAGACCTGCGCCGGCCGCCGTGCGCCGAAAGGTTACTTCGTGCATGGCCGGCGAACACGCCGCCACAATTACGCCATCCAGGCCATACTCTTTGATCGCATCGGTGATCAACTGTTGACCGGGATCAGAGCACGTATACTTGTACGTCGTCGCAAACGCCACGCCGGGATAAGACTTGATATCCTCGGCGACCTTGTCCACATCCACCGTCCCGGAGATGTTGATCCCACAATGGCAGATGAACACCCCAATTTTGCGCATATCATCACCGTATTGCGTACTGCGTATTGCGTATGGTGAAACGGAACACGCAATACGACATACACTTGCATTACAACCCTATCAAGCTTGCCCCTACCGGCACATTAATACCCTTGAGCCGCAAGAACTCTTCGACGGCAAACAAGAAATCCAGCAAAAACTCGCGCGTGGCGGCCTTGCCCAGGTGCCCCACCCGGAAAATCTTGCCCGTCAGTTCGCCCAGCCCACCGCCGATCGCCATGCCGCGCTCGGCAGACAACCATTTCATCAACTCGCTCACTTCAAATTCCGGGCGAGCTCTTACAGCGGTGGCAATCGGCGCGGCGTACTCGTCGGGCACAAACATCTCAAAGCCCACATTCCGCAATCCGGCGCGCACAATTCGGCTGGCGCGCGCGTACTTGGCGATGTGAGCTTGCAGCCCTCCAGATACAATCTTGCGCAGGCTGGTGCGCAGCCCTACGATGTTATTGGTCGGCAACGTCACCGGGTACGGATGCCAACTGCTCCACTCGGCGGCATACTTGCGCCACGTCCTGAGATTGAGATACCAGCCGTGCCCCGCCCCGCTGTGGCTATCCACCAATTCCCACGCGCGCGGGCTGACGCTGATGAACGCCACGCCCGGCGGCGTTTCCAGGCACTTGTTCGCGGCGGTCACGCACACGTCAATGCCCCACGCATCCGCCGGCAAATCCACGCCGCCCAATGAAGACACCGCGTCCACAATTATCGCCCGCCCGGCCTCGCGCGCCGCCTGGGCCAACTCGCGCACGGGATTCAAAACGGTCGTGGCTGTTTCGTGATGGACGATTGCCACGGCGCGCGCGTTGGGATGCTCCCGCAGCAACTCGTGCAACTTGTCAGGCGCAAGCGGCCGGCCCAGCGGCGCGTCGAACGGCACCACATCCAACCCGTACCCGCCAGCTATGGTTGCCAATCGCTCGCCAAAAAAGCCGTTGTGCCCCACAATGATTTGTTGGCCGGTCGCCAGTAAACTGCCCAAGGCCATATCCATCGCAGCCGAGCCAGGGCCCGGCACGAGGAACAAATCATTCTGGGTCTGAAAGATTTGCTTGAGCAGCGCCAACGTCTCGGTATAGACCTGCATCCAATCCGGGCCGTAATGGCGCATCACCGGCTGCGCCATCGCGTCCAGCACATCGTCTTCCACTTCGCCTGGGCCGGGGATAAAGAGCTTGAGATGTTGAGTCATTATACGTTATCGCCTTTGAAATAGCGCCAGCACTTTGGCCGCCGCGCCGCTGGCCTGGGCTACCGTTTCGGGAATATCTTTGGGGCCCGAACCTGCCCCGGCGATAAATACCCCCGGCAGCGCCGTGCTGACCGGGTCGAGCTCGCCATCCGCCGAGACGTAGAACCCATTCTCGTCGGCAGGCAATCCGGCGATGCGCTGTATATCTGATGTCCCCACTGCCGGCAGCGCCGCCAGTGAAAGCACCACCAGGTCGGCGGCAATCTCTACCTTGCGTCCGGAAAGCGTATCGCTGCCCCACACCATCACCTTGTCGCCGTCGCGGTAAATCTTGCTCACCTTGCCGCGCAGATACACCACGCCCTCGTCTTGCTGCGCGCGGTTGATAAATTCCTCATAGCCCTTGCCGCCCGCGCGGATATCAATGTAGAACACATACGGTTGCCCGCCGTGCACACGATGTTTGTAGAGAATGGCTTGCTTGGCCGTGTACATACAACAAATCTTGGAGCAATACGGCACGCCGTGCTCGGGATCGCGCGAGCCTGAGCATTGCACGAACACGACTTCTCTTGGCTCTTTGCCATCGGAAGGACGCCTGACCTTGCCGCCGGTGGGGCCAGAGGCCGCCAGCAAGCGTTCAAAAGCCATCGCGTCAATCACGTCGGGGAGCTTGCCGCCCCCGTATTCGGGCAGCCGCGCCTGCGGGAACAAATCGTAACCGGTAGCCATCACCACCGCCCCCACGTGTTCTTCCACCACCGTATCTTGCTGATCGAACACAATCGCGTTGGTGGGGCAGAATTTGAGGCACGCGCCGCATTTGGGTTTTTCGCCGGCTGCCATGCTCTTGAGCCGGATACACACCTCGGGGTTGATCACCGGCTTGTTGGGCACGGCCTGCGGGCTGAGCGTGTAGATGGCCTTGCGCACGCCCACGCCCCGGTCGAACTCGGCGGGGGCCTTCCACGGGCATTTTTCCTGGCAGAGGCCGCAGCCGGTGCACACGTCCCAATTCACATACGCCGCCTTGCGCCGAATCTTGACCGTGAAATCGCCCTGGCTCCCGGCGATTTCCGTAACCTCGCTGTACGCATATAGCTTGATATTCTCGTGATGGCCTACCTCGACCGTGCGCGGCGTCATGATGCACTGCGAACAATCCAGCGTGGGGAACGTTTCGGAAAGTTGCGCCATGTGCCCGCCGATAGACGGTTGGCGCTCGACCAGCACCACCTGGTAGCCGCTGTTGGCAATGTCCAATGCGGCCTGGATCCCGGCAATGCCCGCACCAATCACCAAAGCCCGATTATTCATATCAAATACCAAAATTAAAAATCTAGTAACTACTCAGCCTCGCTCGCCGCGCCGTCCCCGGCCGGCTGAGCAGTTACAACTTTTAACGGATAAACAGTGAAGCAGGGTTAACGTAATGCCCCTCAAGCGCCCAGGCCTCTTGCGGCAGATCGAGCGCCACGGCCAGCAATTGTGTAAAATACAAAACGGGCAGCCTGGCGTTCGAGCGCGCTGCAGCCGCGCGCTTGTCCAGGTTATACTGGCACAAGGGGCACGCCGTGACCACGGCCTGCGCTCCGGCGCGCGCGGCCTGCTCGATAATCGTGTTGCTGAGCGCCTGGGGCACATCCGGCTTGCTGGCCGCCAGGTAACTGCCGCAGCACTCGCTCTGGAAAGGAAACTCGACCGGCTCGGCGCCCAACGCGCGCAAAAAATCGCTCAGGATAACCGGCGCTTCCGGGTCATCCAGCCCCATCTCGTCAGGCGGGCGAAGCAGCAAGCAGCCATAGTACGGCGCAACCCTGAGTCCTTTTATCGGCCCGTTTGTGCTTTCTACCTTTTGCCTGAGCGCCTCCCAGCCCAGTTCATCGCGCAACATTTCTAACAAGTGCACCACCTTGACCCTGGAATGGTACGTCAGTCCTTCCGTGGTGGCATCTGTGCTGATGAACCAGTTGATGCGTTCCAGTTGTTCGGGATGCTCGCGCAGCGCCAGGTTGGTGCGCTTGAGGACGTTATAGCATATCGCACACAAAGTAGCCACTGTATCGCCTTGCTGCTCGGCCTGAATGAGGATGCGCGCCGGCGCGACCAGCGCCATCGAGTTGTCCGTAGAAAGCGGGAACGTCGCGCCGCAGCACTGCCAATCTTTTAATTCGTCGAGCGGCAGACCCAAGGCTTCTGCCACCGCTCTGCCCGATACATCAAAATTTTTCGCTTTGGTTGCAAGTGTGCATCCGGGGAAATAAGGGGTGCCCATGGTTGCTCCGTTACTCGGTTGTCTGGTTAGCTGGTCAACCAGTTACTTAGATGGAAAATTTTCTAAACCCGCCAATGATGGCCATCTGCGGCAACTCGGCCACCAGCGCCTCCGGCACGGCCGCCACGTCTACTGGCTGGATGCCGCGCTGCATGGCGATTGTGCGCAGCGCCTCCATCACGCGCGGCAAGTCCACTCCCTTGGGGCAGCGGCTGACGCACGTAAGACACGAGGCGCAGGTCCATATCGTCTGCGCCTCTAGAATGTCTTCGATGCCCAATTGCGCCAGGCGGATGACCATGCTCGGCAATACATCCAACGACCCCGCTACCGGGCAGCCCGAACTGCACTTGCCGCATTGATTGCAGGCCAACAAATCTTGCCCGCTGATCAGCTCAATTTCTTTGACAAAATTGCCCGCTACCGTATTAATCGAAATTTGGGTTCGCATACTCGCTCCACTATGCAAAAACATGGGTTAGCTTGAAAACAAATATAGTTTAGCTCATTTCCTCACAAATGAATATAAGTCCCTGGGTGGATTTATCTCGGTTCAAGGGACTAGTTAGCACGTGATAATCATCACGTGTTATTTGTCGCAGTCGCCATCCTCGAAACACGAGCAGCCTATCGAAAGGTCATTTCCCAACCAGGGTTCGAGACCTCGTCGCAGCAGGTGATGTCAGCCAGGGGGTAAAAGTAACGCGGTCGCTGACCTGGTCCCCAGTTCCACCTGGATTGGATGTAGAGTGATACGGCCCAGAGGCGTCTCCCCACCAGTTGTGCGTCGCCACGATAGTCAGAACCACACTGCTATTGTAGACGCCATAGCTGGAATTGCTATAAATGTTTGTATGGGTTATCGAAATGCTGTTTGCGCTGGCGTTGTTCCAAACGCCAAAAGTGTTGCTATAAATATCGGCATCGGCGATTTGAATCGTGCTGGCGCTGGCGTTATTCCGAACGCCGTAAGCATTGCTGTAAATGCCGGTATTGGAAATCGAGACATTGCTGGCTACCTGCACCCAGAGTCCGGCATAGTTCACAGCGCCATTGCTGCGCAACGTCGAATTGACAAGCGTGATGTGTCCGCTCCCCGGGCTTCCATCGGCGTAAATGCCATGCTGTCCATTGCGCTCGATGACGCTGTTCGTTACATTCACCCGCGCCGCGTTGCCGCTGCCCGAAGCAAACGTATAGATTCCATGCCGCCCATTATTGCCTACAAGGCTATCCGTCACCGTCAAAACCGTCGTCGCGCTCCCGCCCGGATTCAGTCGTATCCCATCACCCTGGGCCATGCTCACTGTCGCATTGTCCAGCACGGACCAGGCGTTGCTAGCCAGGTAAAGGTTCGCTTCGCTAAGGCCAGCGCCGGTTCTGCCGCCATAGCGCAAAATTGCACAAGTTAGATTCGCTCGCCCCATAGCATCTATGTACATCGTCATCCAATTGCCCGCCGCCGGGCTGGTGGCGGATCCGTCGTTGTTCGTGTCGCCCCCCACCGCGTCATCTCTGATCGAGGTAAAATAAACCGGCTGAGTTTGGGTCCCATTCACTTGCAGCGTGCCCGACACGTATAGCCTGGCCCCATCGTCGAGCTTGATAACGCTATCTGCCGGGAGCGTCCACGTCACGCCGCTGTTCACGCGCAAATTGGTTGGGAGGATAATATAAGGAAAATCAGGGTTGACGGATAATTCGGCGTTCCGTCCCAGGTTTCCATACAAAGCAATCCCATTCTTGCCGTTGCCCGAGCCGCTGTTATTCCCACCGGCAAAGGTCCAGTTCTTTAGATACAGGTATACGGCATAATTTGCATTGCTGATGAACTGGGTATGGCTGATTGTCACCTGACTGACGCCTCCCCCCGCCCCGCCGCCGTCTGCATGGATGCCGGAATAAGACAGGCTGCTTCCGTTCTGCTGCAAGAGCGAATGGGTGACGGTCAAATAAGCCGTCGTTCCAGAGGCAGGATTCACACGTATACCGTGCCCGTCGCTGCGTCTCATCGTCGCGTGGTCGAGCGCGGCCCGGGCGCCGCCGGGCACGTACAGACTGGCATATTCCCAGCCCAGGCTGGCCTTGCCGCCATAGCTCAACTGCGTATAAGCCATGTGGGCCATCGCCCCGCTTTCCACGTACAGGCTTCTCCAATCGCCCGGCATCGGCATGGTCAACGCACCATCATTGTTCGTGTCGCCATCCACCGTGTCGTCCTTGATCGAGGTGAAATAAACGGGCTGAGCAGCCGTGCCCTCCGCGCGCAACTCACCCCAAACATCTAGCCGCGCCCCGCTTTCCAGCTTGATCACACTATTGGGCAGCACGGTTAACGTCACGCCGCTGTTCACGCGCAGTTCGGCCGGGAGAATGTATGGGAACCCCGGATTGACCGGCAACTCGGTATCCTGGCCCAGTGTTCCAAACAAAGCAATCCCATTCTTGCCATTGCCCGAGCCGCTGTTATTCCCGCCCAACAACGTTGTATCCTTCAGATAAAGATACACAGCATAGCTCGTATTGCTGATGAATTGCGTATCACTGACCGTTAGCTGGCTCACACCCCCGGCCGCGCCGCCGCCATCCGCGTGGATGCCGGAATACGACCCGCCCGCTCCGTTCTGCCGCAAAAGAGAACTGGTCACCGTCAGAAAAGCCGTCGTCCCCGCAGATGGATTGGCGCGCACGCCGTGTCCCTGGCTATCGGCTATCGTCACGTGATCCAGCACAGCGGACGCATCACCCGGCACGTAAAAGCTGGCGGATTTGGGGCCGACGCTAACCCTGCCGCCATAACGCAGCGTGGTATAGGCCAATCGCGCCTGGCCGCCGCTGCCCAACTCAATGCCTCTCCAATAATTACCTGATGGGGGCGGGACTGTATCTGCCGTGAACTCGATAGGGCGAGCCGCCGTCCCTGCCGCTGCAAGCGATCCATTGACCGTCAGCCCTTTGCCCGCGCCCGAACTTTCCGCCAGAAAGCGCACGTTCGCGCCCGGCTGCACCGTCAGCGTCACACCGGGCGTCACCACCACGTCGCACGTAAACTCGTAGTAAAGCACGCTCGAATACCAGGTGGTATCCTCGTCAATAATCAACGAACTCAACGGGCCGCAAGGCCGCTGCACCGGGCTGAGGGCGGTCACTGTCACCGGCTCGCTCACATTGTTTCCCTCGTCGCTTTCTTGCACACTATCGAGCGCATCTGCCTCCACCCACATATCGTAATCCCCGGCCGGCGTAAAGATATACGTAAAAGTCAGCGGAATACTGCTATCCGCCGCCATTCCATTGACGGTGCGCGAGAGCCAACCGCTGCCTCCCACGCCGGGCGGGCTTGTGCGCCAATCCACCTGGAAACTGTTTGTAATCGCCCCGCCCAGGTTGCGCAAAGTCACCGTGATAGCCGCCGCCTGCCCTTCCAGCACCGGTGCGGCCCAATCAATATCCCCGGCCCCAAACGTCAAATCAGGTCGGGCGCGCAGCACCGTCAGAGTGATACCAGCTGCGTGAGCCAGGCCGCCGCTAACACCCTGGATAGTCATAGGATATATGCCTTCTGGCGTAGCCAAAGAAGGCACAAGGATAAGCGCAGTTTGTCCCGATGGCGTGATTGGATTAACCGTCCAACCAGCCCCCGTGTTCGCGGGCAAATTACTCACGGCAAGGTTCACGGGATCGGCAAAGCCATTTTCGCTCGTCAGGTAAACGGTGAAACTGAGCGCCTGCCCTTGTGTGATGGCCTGGCTGGCCCCAGGCACCCCCAGGCTGAAATCTTGAACCACCAGGGTCACACTGGCCGTACGCGTAAAGCCGCCCCCCGCGCCGGTGAGTGTGAGCGCATAGTCGCCGGCAAATGTCATCACGGCGGGCGTCACGGTCAGCACAGCCGCATCGGTTGGGGTAACGGGATTTTGACTCCATACAAACGCGCTGGGCGGCAGCCCCGATGCGGATAAGGTCACCGGCAAAGCAAAACCGTGCTGCGCCGTCATTATCACAGTATAGGTCACCGGCTGTCCTGGCGTCGTCGCCCGAACGAGAGGAGCCCCTCCCACTTCAAAATCCGGATGGGGCGTGATGGTCAGCGTGAACGGCAGGCTGTGAACGCGTCCGCCGCCCTCGCCGCTAAGCACAAGCGCATGGTTGCCCATCGGCGCCGTCAATACTGCCGAAAGCGTAATCCGCGCCGTGCTGGTGGGCGCAAGCGGATTGGGCGCAATGGTAGAAATCACACCGTCTGGCACCTCGTCTACGCTCAACGTCACCGGCTCGGTGAAATCGTACAAGCCCGTTACTGTCGCCGTATACACGGCCCGGTCGCCTTGGGGCGTGGAGACAGCCTCTGGCCAAATCGCCAGCGCGAATCCCGCGTGCGGCGTCACCGTCAGAACGGCCTCAGCCGTATGGGTAAAACCGCCGCCAACACCGCTCACTGTCAGAGTATACAGGCCGCTCGGCGTCGTGCCGGCCGTGTTAATCGTCAATATGCTAGACGCCGTCGGCGTGACCGGGTTGGCGCTCCAACTCATCACAACGCCGGCCGCAAGCACCTCTCCCGAAAGCGCAACCGGCTGCGCGAACCCGTGCAGCGGCGTCACCTCCACCGTATAATTCACGCCCAGTCCTTGTGTCACCGCCTGGCCAGACGGGTGAATATCCAACTCAAAATCGGGATGCGGCGCAACGACGAGCGCGGCAGTGGCCGCGTGAATTTGGGTTCCATCCGCCCCGGTGATGACGAACGTGTGCTGGCCCACAGGCGTGGTCAAGGCTGTGGTGATGAGCAATGCGACGCTATCCGTCGGGATCACTGTTGGCGGCAGCGCCCACGCCGCACCAGCCGGCAAGCCGCCCACGCTGAGCGACACCGCTTCCGCTATTCCTTGCGCGCCAGTGACGTACACCGTATAAACAATGCTCTGGCCCTGCGCCGCGGTTTGTGTGGCCGGTTGAATATCTAATACAAAGTCAAAAGGCGCGCCTATGACAATCACTCGCCCCGTGAAGCGCGGATCGCTAGACAAAAAGTACGGATAGACGCCGGGAACATCAAAAGTGTGCGTGTAGGCGCCGCCGGGAGGAATGGTTCCTCCAAAAGTGACTCCACTCACACTCCTCACTTCTTTCCCGGAATGGTTCTCTTTTGGCGATACTGGGATGCCGAAATCTTTTAATACCATGGGCAAATAAATACGGTAAGGCACACCTTCTCTCAAGACGTGCGTCACGGCGCTTGCATTATGCCACACCACCTGCGTGCCCTGAGTGATCGTAATAACATCGGGACTGAAGCCTATCTCGGTGATGGTGATATAGACGCTGATTAAAGCTGCCTGATCGTCGCTCACACGCGGGCTTTCCACATTGGGGGCGGCCAGGAGCGCTGCTGCACCCACCGTCAACGAAAAAATAACCAGGCTTGTGATCAAAGCGATTCGGCGTGTCATCCCAGACCTCCGTTCGGCTATTGGTCATAAACGCGCGGGCCGGTACTGGCCCACAAGAGGAATGCAAGCGAGATGTAAAGTATCAAATGCTCATTGTGAGTTACGGCTATAGTACAGCCAAACCCCGCGCAAGTCAAGTAATGAGCAGCGAATGGGTGTATTTCAGTTTGGGGGCGAGTATTTGGCAGTCACCCTTCGACTTTGCTCAGGATGCACCCTTCGACTTTGCTCAGGATGACTGCTCTGGCGGCAAGCATCCTGAGCGTAGTCGAAGGATGCGGGCGATCAGGCGAAAGCGCCAGAACAAATCTGCCCCAGAATTGAAATGCACCCGCAGCGAACGACCCGCCGCAAGCGCCGGGCAACAAAAATCGCTTGACAAGCCCACGCTTCTCAGGTATACTAGCCCCCTCAGACGGCAAGTCTGGGGGCCTTTAATGGGCCTGTAGCGCAGTTGGGAGCGCGCCTCAATCGCACTGAGGAGGTCGCGGGTTCGAATCCCGCCAGGTCCACTGGCCGGGCACGTGTTACAATCGTACATTGCAAAGGCAACGATCAGGAGTAGTAAGCCATCTCTGCAGCGAGCCGGGAGAGCAAGGTGCAAGCCCGGCGCAGGCGCCCTCGGAGAGCGCCCCAAGGCCGAACTCGCCTGGGAGTTGCGCCGGTGAGGCGATTACAAGTAGCCGGCGACGAATTGCTCACGTTACGAGCCACAAGCGGGTGGTATTGGGCCCATAGCGCAGTTGGGAGCGCGTCTCAATGGCATTGAGAAGGTCGCGGGTTCGAATCCCGCTGGGTCCACTGTAGTTTTAATGCCATTAACCAGGGTGGTACCGCGGAGCAGCCTCTTCGTCCCTGTACAGACGACGAGGCTGTTTATTTTTTGAAGGGGCTTCACTCCCTGACGGGTTAGGATGGAATGGGTGTAGGGAGTGGGGATTAGCAGATTGTAAATTTGTAAAGAAGGATGGGTACAGTGACGGGTGGAGCGCACGTTGGAGCAGGGGTGATCAGTGTTCAAGTGTTGGAATCCTTTGTTTTTCACCGGCCGGTTACGCCAATGTTATTGGGAGCGGCCATCGTATTGAGCCTGTTGCCGGATTTAGATACCTTGTGGATCAGACGACGCCAGCGGCGAGATGGGATTCGAGGACGCAACAATCATCACACGTTATTCAGCCACACGCCGGCCTTTTATCTGGGCGCTGCGCTGGTGCTGGCGTGCTGGGTAACGTGGCAATATATTCTCTTGTTTGCCATCGTTACGCTGGGGCATTTGGTTTTGGATAGCTGGGCAACCGACGATGGGATTATGTGGCTATATCCATTTCGCCGCAAGCAGTACGCGCTCTTGCCGCGCCCTATCCACAGCGGCGAACTGTACGGCGCGGCGTTTTACAAACAGTATTATAGACTGTGGCATTTTGCCATAGCCGAAGCGGCGCTGCTGGCCGGCGGGCTGTTCGTGGCCGGAAAGATAGTGCTGAATGTGTGAAACGATAGCAGCGCCGTTTTATCATCGAGGGAGACATCATGACCGACAAATACATTCCGCAAGACATCGAACCGAAATGGCAAGCCAGGTGGCAAGCTGACAAGCTGTATCGCCAGACGATTGACCCTGCCCGGCCCAAGTTTTACGCGCTGACCATGCTCCCCTACCCCAGCGGCGATTTGCACATCGGCCACTGGTACGCCATGTCGCCCAGCGACGCGCGAGCGCGCTACAAGCGCATGCAAGGGTACAACGTGCTCTTTCCGATGGGCTTTGACGCCTTTGGCCTGCCGGCCGAAAACGCCGCCATCCAGCGCGGCGTCCATCCCAAAGAGTGGACGTACAAAAACATTGCCCGCATGCGCGAGCAATTGAAAAGCATGGGGGCCATGTTCGATTGGGAACGCGAGGCCATCAGCGCCGACCCCGAATATTACAAATGGTCAGAGTGGTTCTTTTTGCAACTGTACAAAGCCGGCTTGGCGTATCGCAAGTTCGCGCCGGTGGACTTTTGTCCCAAGTGCAATACCACGCTGGCGCGCGAACAGGTGTGGGGCGAAGATCGCCACTGCGAGCGCTGCGGCACCCCCGTCACCAAAAAAGACCTGAACCAGTGGTTTTTCAGGACCACCGCCTATGCCGAAGAACTGTTGAACTTTGACAAGCTAGACTGGCCCGAGCGCGTGAGGACGCTGCAAACCAACTGGATCGGCAAGAGCGAGGGTGCAGAGGTCACGTTCGAGTCCGAACAAGGCGACGAGATTGTAGTGTTCACCACCCGCCCCGATACTTTGTGGGGCGCAACATTCATGGTGCTCGCCCCCGAACACCCGCTGGTCGAAAAGCTGACGGCAGCCGAGTGCCGCGCCGACGTGACCGCTTACGTCGAGCAATCCCGCCGCCAGAGCGATATTGACCGCGAAGCGACCACGCGCGACAAGACGGGCGTGTTCATCGGCGCGTATGCCATCAACCCCGTCAACCGCGCGCACATTCCCATCTGGATCGCCGATTACGTGTTGATGACCTACGGCAGCGGCGCCATCATGGCCGTGCCGGCGCACGACGAGCGCGATTTCGAATTCGCCGTCAAGTTCGGCCTGCCCATCATCCCCGTCATTGCGCGCAATGACGACCTGGCCAAAAGCATCGTCATCCCCCAAACAGTGCGTGAGGGATTCGAGGCGGCGCTGGCAGAAGCGGGAGTGGAGTTTAAAGTAGAAAGTAATACGTGGAATGTAACCCTGCACGGCGACGCGCAAATTGACCGCTACATTGAAATCGTCAAAGCGCACCTGCTGCCGAACGGCTGGGTCGAAATCGTCGGCGCGCGTTGGGTCTTTATCTTTGCCGACGCCGACGGCATCGAGCTAGTGCCGTTTGATTCTGTCGAGGCCGACAAGATCATCCTGATGCACTGCCAGCAGTTGGAACCGTCAATACACTCTGCGCGCACGGTGATGGAAATGTTGAACGGCGCGCCGTTTTACAGGGACGCGCTGTTCCACGCCGAATACGGCGCGATGATCAACTCTGGCGCGTTCAGCGGCACGCCGGGCGACCGGGCCAAGAAACACGTCACCGCGTGGCTGGAACAGCAAGGCAAGGGCAAGGGCGCCGTCAACTATCGCCTGCGCGACTGGCTCATCAGCCGCCAACGCTATTGGGGCGCGCCGATCCCCATGCTGTACTGCGACAAGTGCGGCATTGTGCCCGTGCCAGAAAGCGAGCTGCCGGTGCTGTTGCCCGACGACGTGCAATGGCGGCCTACCGGCGAAAGCCCGCTCAAGTTCCAAGAAGACTTTCGCAGCGCCACGTGCCCACAGTGCGGCGGAGAAGCCGAACGCGAAACAGACACAATGGACACGTTCATGTGCTCTTCGTGGTATCAATATCGCTACCTCAGTCCCGGGTACAAGCAGGGCCCCTGGGACCCTCAAGAGGGAGCATACTGGCTGCCGGTGGACTGTTACACAGGCGGCATCGAGCACGCCACGATGCACCTGATTTATACGCGCTTTTTCACCAAGGCGCTGCGCGACATGGGCATTGTGAAACTGGACGAGCCCATGCTGCAACTGCGCAACCAGGGCATGATCTTGGGCGAAGACAATGAAAAAATGTCCAAGAGCCGGGGCAATGTCATTGCTCCCGACGAGCAAGTAGCCCGCTTTGGGGCCGACGCCGTGCGCGCCTTTTTAATGTTTGGCTATCGCTGGGATCAGGGCGGCCCCTGGTCGAGCACAGGGCTGGAAGGCGCGTATCGCTGGCTGAACCGGGTGTGGACGCTGGTGATGGAAGGCAGGCAGGTAGACGAGAAGCAAATCGGCCAGGGAGATGAAAAGGCGCTGCGGCGATTTACACACAAGACCATCAGGCGCGTGACGGATGACTATGAAAAATTCGAGTTCAACACAATCGTGTCGGCCTTGATGGAATTTAGCAACGCGCTGGCCGACGCCAAACGCACTAAACTCTATGGCGCGCCCGCGTGGGAAGAAGCCATAGACACGCTGCTGCTGCTGTTGGCGCCCGTCTGCCCGCACATCACCGAGGAATTGTGGGCGCGGCGCGACAAGCCCTACAGCATCCACCAACAATCCTGGCCGGCGTATGACGCCCAGGCCGCCGCCGACGAGGTCATCACGCTAGTAGTGCAGGTCAACGGCAAGGTGCGCGACCGGCTGGAAGCGCCAGCGGATTTAGCCGAGGACAGGGCAGTTAAATTGGCGCTCGCTTCGGAAGGCGCTAAACGCCACATAGAGGGCAAGCAGGTGGTCAAGACGGTGTACGTGCCCGGCAAGCTGGTGAACATAATTATCAAGTGAAACAGAGAAACCGGGTTTCTGATAGAAACCCGGTTTCTTTAGAGTACTAGTTCGAGAGCGTCGTAATCGGGCGGCACTGCAAGAGATAAAGCCGCCCTCCCTGGTATGCACATTCAAGATCAACCGGCCAACGCTGCGTCTTTTCGAGTGTGAGCGCCAGGCGCGCCAGCGCCGTGATTTGTGCGTCGTCCAATGAGGGTTCGCTCCGCATGCAGCGAGGGACGGGTACCTCGCGCGTGCCTTCGGGGCGGGCCACCGTCATCCACATTTTATCAGACACCTGGCAAGATAGAATCTCCAGGTCGCTTTTACGCACCACGTAAAGATCGGGCGTTACCGTGCCGCCCACCAAGCTTTCGCCCAGACCCCATGTGGCATTGATCACAACCCGGTCGCGCGCGCCCGTGCGGGGGTCGGCGCTAAAGACAATGGCAGATGCATCTGCCATCACCAGTTGCTGAACGAGCACCGCTACATTGGCGTCTTGCGCCAATCCCTGGCGGCGACGATAGCAAAGCGCGCGCTCGGTGAGCGCCGAAGCCCAACAGCGCTGCACCGCCTCCGCCACCGCGCCGGGGCCAATGACGTTGAGAAACGTCTCGTGTTGGCCGGCGAACGAAGCCTGGCAGCCATCTTCGTCCACCGCTGAAGAACGCACGGCCACCGGCGGTTGAGGCAAGCCGCAGCGCTCGCCCAGGTGAGAATAGGCCGCTGCCAGTTCAGTGTAGAGAGATGGAGACAGCGCGCCGGAATCGGCCCTGGACGCCGCCAGGCAAAATCCCGGCGGCACCGGGTAGGCGGCAGCCAGCCGTCCCAAGTTGGCCGCCTTGCCGCCCACGCGGATTGGATCCTGGCAATCGGGTGTATCAAGCCAATAAATGTTCATGATGACCCTCCCTTTGTACTCTCCACCAGTACAACGCCAATGATCGCGTTTTATCTTGTCTACATCATACGACCTATGGCCTGCCATCGCTATGACGCGCGTCACAATACGACGCGCGTCACAATACGACGCGCGTCACAATTTGACAAATCGTGACCCATCGGTTATCATACACCCCACGATGAACCTAAATATGTCACACTGTTCTGATGCTTGCCTGGATTACCCGCCAACGCCGCGTGCGCGTAGGAGGGTTGTTCGCGCTTAAGCAAGCGCCAGAACATACCAGCATCTACAAGACGCGGCACCAGGCCGCGTCTTTTTTATTTTCAGGAGGGAACAATGCAACCCGATAACAGACATTCCAATCCATTTTGCAACTGCACTGGCGCGCCGCCCTGGCCGGGCATGGTCAAACTGAGCGCCAATGCCACGCATCGGTATTACGTGTGCCGCGAGTGCGGCGCGGTCTGCGAAGAAGTGTGCCGCCCGGATGGCGCGGTCGCCGAGGTGCGATGGCACGCGGCGGACCGGCGGGATGCGCTGCCGGCAAGCATAGTCGGGCAAATGCAAAATGTACTGGAGCAAATCGAACCGGAGATGATCCTTGTCCCTGCGGGCGAGTTTTTAATCGGGTGCAGCAACGCAGATATTGACGCTATCCTGGCAGATTGTCACGACTGCAAGCGAGAATGGTACACAGCCGAGCAACCTCAGCACGTACTAGATTTGCCGGCCTATTATATCGCCAAGACGCCGATAACAAACGCGCAGTACAAGATATATACGAAATCGAGCGGCCACAGCCTGCCCCAACATTGGCAAGATGGCCGCCCGCCTTTCGACAGAGATGACCACCCCGTCGTCGGGGTTTCCTGGCACGATGGAATGGCTTACTGCCGTTGGCTGGCCAACGTGACGGGCAAACCTTATCACCTGCCCACCGAGGCGCAGTGGGAAAAAGCAGCGCGTGGAATGGATGGCAGGGCCTATCCGTGGGGCAACACATTTGACGCCAGCCGGTGCAATTGCTCAGAGCGAGGCGAGTATAATACGACGCCCGTAGAGACTTTTGCTCAGGGAGCCAGCCCCTACGGCGCGCTCGACATGGTTGGCAATGTGTGGGAATGGACGCAGAGTATTTACAAAGAATATCCTTACAACGCCGGAGATGGGCGCGAAGATTTTGGCGCCAATGGCCGCCGCGTATTGCGAGGCGGAGCGTTCTGTTACAACCGCTACGACATCCGCTGCACCTTCCGCAGCAGCTACAGGCCAAAAGACGCACACACCCTCATCGGCTTTCGGGTCGTTTTTGCCCTTGATATCAAGCCATCTGCTTGACTTGGTCAAGCCATCTGCTTGACTTGGTCAAGCCATCCGCTTGACTTGGTCAAGCCATCCGCTTGACTTGGTCAAGCCATCCGCTTGACTTGGTCAAGCCATCCGCTTGACCAGGACCAATTCGTTGCCTCCGGTCGGAGTGAGATGCCACATCACCTGATCCACAGTCTTCCGGATAAGGTATACACCTCGCCCGCCGGGCGCTTGTTGATCGAGGGGCAGGCTCAGATCCGGCAGCGGGACAGTTGTCGGATCAAAGGGGGGGGCCTCGTCACGTATGTGGACGATTACGGCATTCCCCCCTTGCTCCAACGTAATCTCGACCTCCCCCGGCAAGCCATGGTAGCCGTGAACCACAACGTTAGTAACGGCCTCATCCACAGCCAGACGAAGGTCAAAAAGGGCTTTGGGCGCCACGCTCCACGACTGCGCCGTCTCCTGGACAAAACAGCGCACCTGTGGCAGATTTTCTAGCTCGGCGGCAATGACAAGACAAGCCCGGCTGCTCACGCTGCTTCAACCAGGCCTGGCTCAGGCCGCCTTGGCGCCAAACGAAGCCACCGCCTGATCAAGCTTGTAGTGAATCTCCAGGTACATATCAAACCCCGCCGTCTTGAGAATCTCAAGGACGCTCGCTGAGGGGTTGAGCAACTTGAGATGCGGCGATTTAAAAGTGCCGTCTCTCAGGCCTTTGCTCATCGCTTCGTCGCTTTCGCCTGGCGTGTCGCCTCGCAGCATTGTAAAAATGTGATGAATAGCGCGCAGGCCAGCGCTGCTGACATAAGAGGTGTCAGTCAAATCAAGCAACAGGTCGCGCGCGCCGGCGTCAAAAACCTCTTGGGCCTGGGCCTGCAACGCCTCGTAGGTGTTGACGTTGACCTCGCCCTTGATGTGCAAAATCGTCACAGGCACCTGGCCTTGCTTTTGCGAAACTAGAATGGACATCTGATCGCTCATGTTTCCTCCGCAATGATAATTAGCTCGCCACGAGAATTATACACGCAGGCGGCGATTTTGCCCACCCCCCGACCCTGCCACGCTGTACTATTCTGTGGTATCATAAGAGCACTATGATAAACCATAACCACACTGAGAGCAGTCCCATTTACGTCATCGGCCACCGCAATCCAGATACAGATACCATCACGTCTGCTATTGGTTATGCCTGGCTTTTACACGAGCGCGACAAGCTAAACGCCGTCGCCGCGCGCGCCGGGCAAGTGAATCCACAAACCGAGTTTGCGCTGGCCCGCTTTGAGCTAGACACGCCAGTGCTGCTGTCCGACGCTTCGGCGCGCTTTGGCATGGTCGCCCGCAAAATTGATGGGCTGGCGCCTGACCGCCCCCTGCGCGATGCATGGGCGCTGATTGCGCGCACCGGGCGCGCCGCGCCCATCGTTCAGCCCGATGGCTCACCATTGGGATTGGTGACAGGAGCGAGCGTATTTCAGCACCTCACACATCACCTGGGCGACACCATTGTGGCCCACGATATGACGCTGGCCGAGCTGCCTTTTGGTCAAGTGCTGGATATGCCGTGCGGCGACGCCGCCGATTTGAACGTCCCATGCTTTGAAGCCGACGAGCGGGTGAGCGACATGATGCCGCGCATCCTGCGCGAGGAGCGTTTTGATTATCTGGTGACCGACCACAGCCGCTACGTAGGTGTGTGCCACAAGTCCGACCTCCTGCATCCACCCCGCCTCAAATTGATTCTGATTGACCACAACGAAACCGGGCAAGCCATTGGGGGGTTGACAGAGGCCGAACTGTTAGAAGTGCTGGACCATCACCGCCTGGCCAATCCACCCACCCACATGCCCATCGCCTTTCACGTAGACCCTGTGGGCAGCTCGTCCACCCTGGTCACCGAGCGCGCCATGCGCACCGGCCTGACACCCCCGCGTTCAATTGCCGGCGCGCTCCTTTCCGGGTTGCTTTCTGATACACTGATTTTGCGTTCGCCGACCACCACGGACCGAGATCGCGTTGCCGCCGTGCAACTGGCCTCGTGGGCATTCGCCGGGAAAGCAGATCCCTACCAGGCCATGCAAGAATACGGCTGGGAACTGCTGCAAGCGGGCATCAGTTCATACACACGCACGCCGGAGGAAATGGTGACCGGCGATTACAAAGAATACGAAGCTGCCGGGGTGCGCTTTGGCATCGCGCAAATTGAGGTCACCGACATGCTGGAAATCGAAACCCGGCTCGACGAAATTCACCGCGCCCTGCAGCGCCAATGCGCCGAGCGGGGACTGAGCATGGCCGCTCTGATGGTCACCGATATCGTCATGGGGAACAGCCGCTTGATTTACTGGGACAAAGCACATCACCTGGGCGCGCTGCCTTATGCCCGGCGCGCTGACGGCACATTGGACCTGCCCAGCATCGTTTCGCGCAAAAAACAATTGTTGCCCGCTATCCTGGGCGCGCTGCAAGGGTAAACTTGGCCTAAAAACAAAAGTGGGTTAGAATAGGCAATAGATAAATCTGCAGAAACGCGCACCGTGGACTTGATAGGTGGAATATCCATGTGGAAACATTACTATACTCCCGTCTCTCTGGAACAGGCTCTGGGGTTGCTGGCCGAACACCAAGCGGACGCCCGGATCATTGCCGGCGGCACGGACCTGCTCATCGAATTGGAACGTAAGATCAAAACATCCCATGTGCTGGTAGATATTACACGCATCTCTGGCCTGGACCAAATCACTCAAGATGACGAGGGCAGTCTTCACCTGGGGCCGCTCGTCACACACAACCACGTGGCGAACTCGGCGCTGTGCGTCAAAAAAGCCTTTGCCCTGGCGCGGGCGTGCTGGGAGATTGGCGCGCCGCAAATTCGAAATCGCGCCACTGTGGCCGGCAACTTGATCACCGCCAGCCCCGCCAACGACACCATTTCTCCCTTGTTGGCATTAGGTGCAACCATCACGCTGCGAAGCCTGCGCGGTGTGCGCACGCTCGCCCTACCCGACTTTTTCAAAGGCGTGCGCAAGACAGCCCTGGAAGCAGACGAAATCGTGACCGACATCTGCATCCCCGCGCCCAAACCGGGCACGCGCAGTACGTTCGTCAAACTGGCTTTGCGCCGGGCACAAGCGATTTCGGTCGTCAACACGGCCGTCGTCGCGCGCTTCCATCAAGGCCAGGTCGCGCTGGTGCGCATTGCGATGGGCAGCATCGCGCCCACGATTGTGAGAGCGACGCACGCCGAGAATTACCTGACGGGCAAGCGCCTGACCGATCAGATCATTGCCGTGGCAGGCGAACTGGCCACTTCGGATGCGCGCCCGATTGACGATATTCGCGGAACAGCCGAATATCGCAAAAACATGGTCAACGTGGCAACCGTGCGCGCCTTGACCCAGTTGAAGGATGGCACCGAGCGCGCCGATTTGCCCAAGCGCCCCGTAAACCTGTGGGGCAAAACGGACGGGCACTTTCCTATGTGGAGCCAAAAGCCCGCCGGGTATACTTTTCTCCACGAAGAAGATGGCGATCAACCCATCGTCACAACCGTAAATGGGGTAACGTACCAAGTTCGAGGCGCGAACGACAAAACCTTGCTGCGCATGCTGCGCGAAGACATCGGGCTGACCGGCGTCAAAGAAGGCTGCGCCGAGGGCGAATGTGGCGCGTGCACCATCTTCCTCGACGGCATTGCCGTCATGGCCTGCCTGGTGCCCGCCCCACGCGCCCACGGCGCGCACATTACTACCGTAGAAGGTCTGGCGCGCGGCGACCAGTTGCACCCTATCCAGCAAGCCTTTATTGACGAAGGCGCCGTACAATGTGGGTATTGCACGCCCGGCTTTTTGATGGCCGGCGCTAAACTGCTCGAAGAAAAACCAGCGCCGAACCGATGGGAAATTCAACAAGCCATCACAGGCAACCTGTGCCGGTGCACCGGCTATGCTAAAATCGTGGCAGCAATTGAACGGGCCGCCAAACACAAATAAGCGCGAGGAGGGCCAAGATGAGTCAACGTCAAAGGCGCGACCACTATGGACGTCCTATCAGGTCACAGGGGGATTATGCACGCATGATTATGACGGCGCTGGTTCTGTTCGTTCTCTTGATTGCCCTATTCGCCGTCGCCTACTGGCTCAACGAAAAATATTCGATCAGCCAGCAAATCCCGCTGCCTTCACAAATTTCCACACGGCTTTCACCCGCCACTCGCACGCAGATGATGAATATCTGCGTTCCGCTGGCGTTGGCTCTTATCCTATTTACCGTTCTCCAAAGTTTCGTGGCGACTCTCATGAGCCGTTTTTATCGCAATCCCAAAGACGAGCTTGACGAGGACGGAATGTACAAGCGGCGCGATTATTGAGGCATGCTATGGACACTGTTATTGGTCAATCCATCCCCCGCATTGACGCGCTGGGCAAGGTGACCGGGCAAACGCAATTCCCGGGCGATCTATCTATGCCAGGCATGGCGCACATGAAGGTATTGTTTGCGCGCCGCCCGCACGCGCGCGTCAAAGCCATCAACACGGCTCGCGCCCAACAGGCCCCCGGCGTGATCGCCGTGCTCACGGCCCAAGACGTGCCGGTCAACGAGTTCGGGCTGATCATGTTCGACGCGCCCGTCCTGGTTGGGCCGGTGTGCGGCGGGCGCGAGGGATGGGACGTGGTACGCCACATTGGCGAAAAAGTGGCGCTGGTGGTGGCCGAAACCGAAAAACAAGCGACCCGCGCGCTCGACCTGATCGAGGTTGAGTACGAGGATAGGCCTCCCCTGACCGATCCGCGCGAGGCAATGCGCCCTGGCGCGCCGCAGTTGCACCCCGGCGTCGAGAATAATGTTTTGTGCCATTATCGCATTCGCAAAGGAGACGTGGCCGAAGCGTTGAGGCAAGCCGACGTGATCGTGGACGGCGTCTATCGCACGCCCTTTCAGGAACACGCTTACCTGCAGCCGGAAGCCGGGCTGGCTTACATAGATGAGCAAGGGCGTGTCACAGTACAGGTGGCTGGCCAGTGGACGCACGAAGACCAGGAGCAAATTGCGCACGCCCTGGGCCTGGATAAAGAGCAGGTGCGGGTGATTTATCCTGCTATCGGCGGCGCGTTTGGCGGGCGCGAAGACATGAGCGTGCAAATCGTCCTGGCGCTGGCCGCCTGGAAGCTGAAACGACCTGTCAAGATCATCTGGACGCGCGAGGAATCCATCATCGGCCATCACAAGCGCCACGCCACATTTATTCGAACGCGGTGGGGCGCTACCTTTGAAGGCAAGCTGGTGGCCGCGCAAGTAGAAATCATCGGCGACGCCGGCGCTTATGCGTACACGTCTACCAAAGTAATGGGCAACGCCACGCTCATGTGCACGAGCGTGTACGACATCCCCGCCGTCAAGGTAGACACGTATGCCGTGTACACCAATAACATTCCGTGCGGCGCGTTCCGCGGTTTTGGGGGCCCGCAAGCCGCGTTCGCCGCCGAGCAACAGATGAACAAACTGGCCGAAAAACTCGGCATGGATCCGGTGGAACTTCGAGCCAAGAATCTGCTGAGAGAAGATTCGCTGCTTTCAGTCGGCACGCCGCTGCCCCCTGGTATAAGCATTGCGCAAGTGGTCGAAGAAGCCGCCACGGCGAGCGGTTGGCAGCGCACGCCAGAAGGCTGGAAGCGCCCCGCGCCTGTCTCTACGCTCCGCAAGAACAAACGCTATGGAATCGGCTTTGCGTGCTGCTTCAAGAACGTCGGCTTTAGCTTTGGCGCGCCGGAACAATGCACAGCGCGCATCGAACTGCGCGGCGAGGTGGACGTAAAAGAAGCCATACTCTATCATTCAGGCGCCGACTGCGGACAGGGCGCGCACACAGCCATGATTCAGATGGCCGCCGACGCGCTCGACTTGCCTGCATCCCAGGTGCGCATGGTCGTCTCTGATACCGCCTGCACGCCGCCCTCGGGCAGCACGTCGGCCAGCCGGATGACGTTTATGGCTGGCAATGCAATTTTAGGCGCGGCTGAGGTGGCGTTGATGAAATGGCACGAGGAAGAACGCCCCGCCGTTGGCGTGTATCAATACCGGCCGCCTCGCACAACGCCTTACGATCCAGAAACCGGCCATTGTGAGCCTAATTTTGCTTATGGCTACGTGGCCGAAGCGGCCGAAGTAGAAGTTGACATTGAAACCGGCCACGTTCGCGTGCTGCAGGTCTGGTGCGCCGATGACGTGGGGCAGGCCATCAACCCGCAACAAGTACAAGGGCAAATCGAAGGCGCCGTGGTCCAGGCGCAAGGATACACCATCCTAGAAAACCTGGTCGTCAAGGAGGGCCAGGTGCTCACGCCTTACCTGAGCACCTACCTGATCCCCACCGTGCTGGATGTGCCGCAGGCGATCCACTCGCTGATCGTAGAAACGCCCGATCCGCGCGGCCCTTATGGCGCGCGCGGCATGGGCGAAATGCCCTACTTGCCCTTCGCCCCGGCCGTTATTGCCGCCGTCCACAATGCAACCGGCGTATGGTTCGACGAGTTTCCTCTCACGCCCGACCGGGTGCTGGCCGCGCTCAAAAAGCGCGGCGCGTGAAGCGCGGGAGAAAATCGCATGGCGCAACCACGCATTTATGGCGACATCAAAGTCTTTAGCGGTTCAAGTTGTGAGGACCTGGCCGGGCGCGTCTGCCAACACCTAGGGTTGGAGCTTTCTCCCAGTGAAGTCGCCGTCTTCCCTAACGAAAATATCTTTGTGCGGCTGGGCGCCAGCGCGCGCGGCCAAGACGTATTCATCATCCAAACCATGTCCTCGCCAGTCAACCAACACCTGATGGAACTGTTAATATTTGTGGATACGGTCAAGCGCGCCAGCGCCGGGCGCATTACGGTAGTGGTGCCCTATTACGCCTATGGCCGCAGCGATAAAAAAGACCAGCCGCGCGTGCCGATTACGGCGCGCCTGATCGCCGACCTGATTGCTGCCGCCGGCGCGGACCGCTGGATGACGATTGACTTGCACGCCGGGCAAATACAAGGCTTTTTCAGCATTCCCGGCGACGAGTTGACGGCTTTTCACATCACCAGCAAGTATCTGGCCGAAAAGCAACTCCGCAACGCGGTGGTGGTGGCAGTGGATTTGGGCTTTGCTAAAAAGGGCCGCAATTACGCCGCCGCGCTGCGGCTGCCGATGGCGTTTATCGAAAAACGCCGCGATCCCGAAGACACTCACGTCGAAGCGATGACAGTGCTCGGCGACGTCAGCGGCAAAGACGTATTTTTGGTGGACGACGAAGTGGATACCGGCGAGTCGGTCCAACAAGCGGTGAACATCCTCAAACAACACGGGGCAGCAAACATTTACCTGGCCTTTACACACCCCGTCCTCTCAAAAGGCGCAGCGCAGCGCCTGGCGCAATTGCCCCTTCGCGAGATTATCACGACCGACACCATCCCACTGCCGCCTGAAAAATGCGCCCCACTCCCCTCCCTGACGATTCTATCAGTCGCCCCCCTGCTGGGTGAAGTAATCCGCCGCGTACACGAGGGCGTGTCGGTCGGCGCAATGTTCAACGAATAGCCCAACGACCAATAGGCCAGAGCGATTCCTTTAAAATGATGAGTGGGCCGCCCCAACGCGAGATCAAGCTTTTCCCCTTATACACTCATAGATACGCCCTGGCCATTGTTCTGGCGCTGGCTATCGGCTTGCTGCTGAGGACAATCAAATTCGGCCAGTTGCCGCCCGGCCTGTGGCACGATGAAGTATGGAACGGCATGGATGCCGTTCAGACTCTACAGGGAGACTGGCAGATCTTTTACCCCAACAACACCGGGCGCGAACCGCTACAAATCTGGCTGGCGGCGTTGTCCATCAAAGCGCTCGGCCGCACACCGGCGGCTATTCGCCTGCCCTCGTTACTCCTGGGGTTTCTCACTTTGCCAGCATGTTACTTGCTCGCCCGTGAGCTATTGGGGCCTCGAGTGGCGCTGTGGGCGCTCGCGATTATGGCCTTTACCTTTTGGCCAGTTCACCAGAGCCGAGTGGGCTTTCGCGCCGTTGGCCTGCCGCTTTTTACAGGGCTTGCGCTCTGGCAAATCATCCGAGGCAGCAAGACTGGACGGGCGCGGCACTGGTTGATGGGTGGTTTGCTGTACGGCATCTCTTTCTACACTTACATTCCGGCGCGCTTTACTCCAATCGCCATGGCGCTCGTCCTGTTGTATCTGGCCGTGACGCGCCAGCTAAAACCCACGCGTTCATTGGTGCGTGGAGGTATCGCATTCATCGCAGCGGCGGCGCTCGTCGTCTTGCCCTTAGCCGCCTATGCTGCCGCGCACCCGGACATTTTCTTTTTGAGAATCGAGCAAACCAGCATTTTCAACGAGCCAAAGGCTGCCCAACTGGGAAATTTCGAGCGGCTCGCCCTGTCGGCCATTCGGACCCTGGGAATTTTCAACATCCGGGGCGACCTGGTAGCCCGCCACAACCTCCCGGCGCGACCCGCTTTTGACGTTGTGATGGGCGCCGCTTTTTTGATAGGATGCGGCGAGAGCTTGAGGCGATTTCGCCAGGCCCAGTATGCCTTCATCGTGATATGGGTAACGGTTATGCTCGGCCCCAATGTCTGGAGCACCATCACGCCCGGTTTCTTGCGCACGATTGGCATCTGGCCAGTTCTGGCGCTTCTCCCGGCCATAGGACTGGATCAAGTATGGCAAGTCATCCGCAAGCGGGGCGGAGACTGGCAAGCCATCCTGGCGCTAGGCATCATTCTGATTTCCAGCCTCTCGATAACGGTCTATGATTACTTTGTGCGCTATCCCCAACTAGAGATTGTCAGGTACAAGTTTGAAGATGCTGGCCTTCAATTAGCTCACGAGGTTAATACGCTATTAGAAAGCGGCTGGAGGCGGGGCGACCTGACCGCCACGTGGACGAGCGGAAATACAAGCCGCCGCGTGATTGTTGATCGCCAGGTGTGGAAAGATTGGCAGAATGCCAGGTTTCTCGTGCCCGAATCTCGCTCGCTGATCGTTCCCGGCTCACAAAGTCGGGGCGGGTCTCTTGAGCCGGCCCCCATACCGACCATTCTGTTTGCGTGGTGGCACCCAGACCACATGGGGTTCTGGTTATCCGAGATAGGCTGGCTGCCGCGTCATTCCAAGATTGAAATGCGCCAGGGGCCACTATCTATCAGGGACCTGCTGCCAGGAATTCACCCAGCCTACGTCGTATTCACAGCCACGCCCTACATCACCACGCCCACCCCTCTGGCTCATTTTGAGCCTGGAGTTGAGTTGGTCGGACTAGACGTACAAGGGGTAGACGAGCAATTGCAAATCCAGTTAGAATGGTTAGCCTCGCAAACCATTCCTCTGGATTACACCATTTTCGCCCACGTAGAGCGGGCAGGGGTCATTACCGCACAATACAACGATGGGCCTTTAGGAGGATGCCGCCCGATGATAGGCTGCCTTTCCACAACGTACTGGCGGCCTGGCGACGTCATTGCAGACACACTCGAACTTGCTCTGCCCGAGGCCTGGGACCCGCGCCAAGACAAGATTTGGGTGGGGATGTATCACGAGCCGGAACTGGAAAGGCTGCCAGTTACCAGCAACCAATTAAAAGTCAGTGACCGGCGAGTGCGGGTATTTCCTGTGCGGGTATTTCCCGCCACTACAAATCCATGACCATCCTGTACCATTGGTGTCAACTTTCCCCGCCCCGTCTCGCTTTCAAGAGCAGGTTTTTCGTCAGAGGACGCGGACGTGAACGTCCGCGCTGAAAGAGCCAGGCGCTACGGGCTAAAACCTGGGCCCGAGGACAGGGGCCGGAGCAAAACCGTGCAATTTGGCTAAACGTTCTTGTAGTGATATAGTTGCTGTTGGCGCGAAAACGCCTTCTTTCGATATAGAATATGGTTTATACACAGGGTTAATACATTCCAGGCTAAACTCTCATGCCAGTCATTTCTGCATCTAATCTATCCAAATCTTTTGGCGCACAAGACGTGTTCACAGGCGTCACATGCGCGCTGGCGCACGGGCAACATGTAGCGATGGTTGGGGTCAACGGCTGCGGCAAAACGACGCTTTTGCGCATCCTGGCCGGCCTGGAAGACCCCAGCGGCGGACAAGCTCACCGGGCGCGTGGAGTGTCCATCGGTTACTTGCCGCAGCGCGCCGACGAAGAACTGGTTGGGCAGCAAAGCGTGCACGACGAGCTGCTGAACGTATTCGCCGGTCTGCGCGCGCAGGCCGACGAGCTGCGCCGCCTGGAACAACTCATGGCCGACCCCGACCAATACGAAGCCGTCGTCGAGCGCTATGGCAAACTGGCCGAACAATTTGAGAACGCTGGCGGTTATACGTACGAACTGCGCATCGCTCAGACGCTATCGGGATTGGGCTTTGATCCATCTGATTTCGAGCGCCCGGTGTGCCAGCTATCGGGCGGCCAAAAGACGCGCCTGCTGCTGGCGCGGCTGGTGCTGCAAGAACCCGACGTGCTGCTGCTGGACGAGCCAACCAATCACCTGGACGTAGAAGCCGTCGAATGGCTGGAGACGAGGCTGCACGAGTTTCCCGGCGCGCTCGTCGTGGTGGCGCACGACCGTTATTTTTTGGATGCGGTAGCCCACAGCGTGTGGGAATTGGAGCGGGGGCGGCTGGCAAGCTACCCCGGCAACTATACACAATATATCACGCTGCGCGCCGAACGCCGCGCCAGGCAACAAGCCGAATACGAGCGCCAGCAGGAATTTGTCGAACGCGAACAAGATTTCATCCGCCGCTACATGGCCGGGCAAAAAACGCGCCAGGCGCAAGGGCGGCTCAAGCGATTGGAACGCCTCGAACGGATGGAGCGTCCTATTGACAACAAAACGCTGCGCCTCAAGCTGCAAACCGATCTGCGCAGCGGCGACCTGGTGCTCTGGGCGCGCGATTTGGTGGTGGGTTATTCTGGCGACGAACCGTTGTTAGAGTGCCCCTGGCTCGAGTTGCGCCGCAAACAGCGCGTTGCCTTCTGGGGACCCAATGGCGCCGGCAAAACCACCTTTCTCAAAACTGCGCTCGGCCTGCTGCCGCCGATGGATGGCGAGATCGAATTTGGCGCGGCCGTGCAAGTGGGCTACTTTGCCCAGGTACACGAAGGATTGAAGCCAGAACGCACTATTCTGGAGAGCATCCTCGACGTGAACAACATGCCCATCGAACAGGCGCGCGGCCTGTTGGGGCGCTATCTGTTCTCTGGCGACGACGTGTTCAAACCCATCGGCGCGCTTTCGGGCGGCGAAAGCGCGCGGGTGGCGCTGTGCGTTCTCACGCTGCAAGGCGCCAACGTGCTTTTGCTCGACGAGCCAACCAACTATTTGGATATCGCTTCACAAGAAGTATTGGAACAGGTGCTGAGCGATTTCGCCGGCACCATTTTGATGGTCAGTCACGATCGCTACCTGGTAGACCGGCTGGCGACGCACATGTGGGTGATCGAAGGCAAGCGCGTGGCCGTATACGAAGGCGGCTACAGCCAGTACGTGGCGCAGCGACAGGCCAGTAAAGAACAAGAAACAAGAAACAAGAAGCAAGAACCAAAAAGCAAGCGGCAACGCCCGGAACAATCTGAACAAGCGCGCCAGCAACGCCGGGACGCCCAACGCGCCGCCGAGCTGGAAGCGACGATTGCCGAGATGGAAGCGCGCCTGCAAGAACTGGCCATCCAGCTAGAAGTGGCGGGCGTGTCTGGCGCGGTGGGCAGCGTGCATCGCCTGGGAACGGAATACGCCCGCCTGGAAACCGAGTTGCACCAGGTGATGGACGAGTGGGGGCAATTGGCGCACAGCGCGGGGGCGTAAAAAGGAAAAGATTATACTATGCAATGGCTTCATTACAAACCTAAACTGGCTGCGTTCGCTTCGCTGGGCCTGGCCACTGCCTTGTGCGCGGCTATGCTCGTCGTTCGCCTGATGTACGCCCGCGAATGGACACACATCGGCCTGGCCTGGAATCTGTTTTTGGCGTGGATTCCACTCTTGTTGTCGCTGGCGGCTCACGGCCTCTATGCCCGGCGAACTGTTCTCGGCTACGTCTCCATGGCGGCCTGCGCCATTGTGTGGCTGCTCTTTTTCCCGAACGCGCTGTACGTGGTGACCGACTTGTTGCATCTCTGGCCAAAGAATAACGTTCCGATCTGGTTTGACCTGGTCATGATCCTCTCTTTTGCCTGGACCAGCTATCTGTTAGGCATCGTCTCGCTGTACCTGATGCAGAGCGTCGTATCCGATTCATTTGGAAAATGGACCGGCTGGCTCTTTGTCATCATTACGTTGGGACTGGGCAGTCTCGGCGTCTACCTGGGAAGATTCTTGCGTTGGAACAGTTGGGACGTATTTTTCCAGCCGGCCAGCCTGATGCAGAGCATGTGGGACGGGATGCGCGATCCACTTGCGCACCCCAGAACGCTCGTCTTTTCCTTGCTGTTCGCGCTTTTCTTCATCTCCTCGTATCTCACCCTGTTTACCTTGACCCTGCTGCCGCAAGAACGGCGCAGGCTGGAATGACTTTAACCTTTTTACTTTCGATGTATATCATTGGATTGACAGGCAACATTGCCGCCGGCAAAAGCGCCGTAGCCAAACTGTTGGCCGAGTTGGGCGCGCGCGTGATTGACGCCGACGCGCTCGTTCACCAACTCGAACAACGCGGCACGCCAACCTACGACGCCATCGTGGCCGAATTCGGGCCAGGCATTTTGCGCGACGATGGCGACATTGACCGCGCCCGGTTGGGTGCGCGCGTATTTTCTGATCCCAGCGCGATGGCTCGGCTGGAAGCGATTGTCCATCCCGCCGTGGGCGTGGAACTGGAACGCCAAATCTCACAACTCACATCTCAGACTCCAGACTCTATTATCGTCATCGAGGCGATCAAGCTGATCGAGGCCGGGCTGCACAAAAGGTGTGATGCGCTGTGGGTCGTCGCCGCGCCTTACCGGCTGCAACTGGAACGCCTGATACGTACGCGCGGCCTCAGCGAAGCTGAAGCGCGCACCCGCATCGAGGCGCAATCGCCGCAATCTGAAAAGATCGCGCTGGCCAGCGTAGTGATTGACAACAGCGGCGACCTGGAACACGCGCGCGTCCAGGTGCTCAAACACTATAGCGGCATCGCACACACGCCGCCAACCCGCGTTTGACCATCCGCCATTTCTGTTTTACAATCAAGGCCAGGCAAGAGCAATAACTGATACGGGTGTGTTTCAAACGAGTTGAACCCTCGCGAAGGTTGCGAACCTTTGCAAGGGCGAGCGCGCCTGTTTCAACTGAAATGAAACACACCCAACTGATACACTATTATTGAGGTGCGCCGTGAGTGAACTGACCGAATCTGATGTCAAAGTCCGACGAGCCAAACCTTCAGACGTAGGCGTGATCAAAGCTTTTGTGTGGGATGCCACGCACGGGCGGATTGATACGGACCGCGTCGAGATCCTGGAAAAGCTGGGCGCCAAAGGCGTGCTGCTGGCTCACACCGAGCGGTTGATTGGCCTGATTGGCTTTCGCGTGGAAAACCTGGTGGCCCGCGTCGAAGATTTTTTAATCCACCCCGTAGCGTTGCGTCCCGTGGCCGGCAAAGCACTGTTAGATGCCATGGAGGCCGAAGCCAACCGGCTGCAATGCGAAATTGCGCTGGTTTTTGTGCACATGGACGCCTCGCAAGACCTTGTAGATTTTTGCGAGTTGTGCGGATACACCGCGCCGGACATGGGCGCGTGGCCGCCCGCGTGGGTGGAAGGCGTTGAAAGCTTTGGCGGGTCAGATCGGTTCGTGCTCTTTAAGCAATTACGCACCGACCGGGTTCTAAAGCCAATCTAGCAGGCTGTCGGGGAGCCTCGCTCAGGCCGACGTCTTCGGTGGCTCGCATGCGTCGGGGGTGGCGCGTGGAGCGCCTCTCCGGATTCCTGGGCAGTTGGGCTTTGAGCCGATAGACATTATTTTATGGAGGCACTTGTGCAGAGGATTCTAGATTTTTACAATCGCCATCCACGGCTGGCGGCGTGGATTGTGCTGGCGATTGGCATGGTGATTATTCTATTGTGGTCGGCCAAAGACGTGGGACTGCTGCCGCAGCAGACGCTGGCCCTGGTCATCGCCACCATTGGTCTGGCCGGTTTGTGCGTGTGGATCATCGGTTGGGAAGACGAAGAAGAAAGCGAAGAAAAAGCAACCGCCCCTGCGGAGCCTGCGCCGCAACAAGATCCCTCAAAAACGTGACACGAGCCGCCTGTTTTCTTGACGCCTGGCAAGAAAACAGGTCTTGGCGTCTTGTCACCACCATACCAGGAACGATGTCCGCGTAGAGGCAGACACCGTTCCAAAGCCAACGCGCACATCAATGGACACACGTTGACCTGGCGTGAGTTGCTCCAGTTCAAACGTGGTCGCCGTATGCCCCCGTTCATTCACTTGCGTCAAGGAAAGCGTCTGCTCTCCCGATGGGAAATGCACAATAGCGACGACGTTGGCATTTCGCACGGGGCGGCCTCGCTGGTCCACCACGTACACGTGCAAAGTCTGCTGACCGCTCCGCCCGGTGACGGCCCATTGCAGTGAAGCGATGGGATTTAAAAGAACCACTTCAGAAGCCGTCGGCTGCCCGATATCGGCCGGAGGCAAACGCAACAACGCCGGATCGAGCCTGGCCAGGGCATAAACGTCGCCCAGGTTACCCAGCCGCACACGCTGGTCGGGCGGCATATCAGGATACCATTCCAGCCGGGCACATTGAAAATATTGCACGATTCTGCCGTTTTCCCACTTGTATTCGGTGATGGGCCAGCCAAAAAATTCAACCCCGCCATGCTGATTGAAAAAATTCAAAAACGCATACGAAACAGCGTGGCCGGTTTCGGCAAAATAGTGATGATTCGGGTCGCCCGGCGCGGGAATGTCTGAAGAAGAGAGAGGTGGATCGCCGCGACCCAGCAGCTCGCCAATTGGCCCAGGCCGCACGCGAAGCGATTCGGCGTTTTCCGGATACAGGTCAAGCCGCATACGTTGAAAGTATTGCACCTGCCGACCGTTTTCCGTAAATTCTTCGGTGATTGGGTAGCCAAACATTTCCAGGCCACCGTGGGCATTAAAGAAATCCAAAAACTCGCCGCGCACTGTATGGCCGGTTAGAGGGAAATATTGACTGGGAGGCGTCTGCGCCAGGGCGCGGCCATGCACAGCCGACGAGGCAACCATCACAATCAATACTACAAGCCAACGTTTTGCCACGGCACGCATCTCCAACCCCAGACTCATTGCTTCTTTACAAGCTCGTGTGCCAGTCACCTTTTTGTTTGAGGGTTTTACGATGTTGTCGGTTGTTCCAATTTTTGACGGCGTTGATTTTGACTATTCAATTATAACATGTTTTCAGCGTTTGGTTCGGCCGGCCAGAATAGAAATTGAGCACATGGCAGTCGCTACGCAACTAGCTCTTATCGAAACAAGGAAAACTGGCTCACTTTAGTCCATGTCCAGAGGCTATTATCCTCTAGCAGTAGATAGTAAACCTCGACATAATCATCCGGAGATGTTTTGTAGGAATAACTTGCCTGATCTATAACTTGCCCGCCCGGCAGAGGCGGCGCTTTCGCAATTTCCAAATTTGGCTGGGCAACGTAGGCGCCACGCTCATTTACAGCAGGCGGCAATTCGTCCGTCGTACACACAGATTGCTCATCGTCAATATACGGACAAGTATAGGTTTGACCATCAACACCACGCACCTGCAATATATATATAGCGTCCAAAGTGTGATGGGCTGGCTTGATGTCAATGATCTTTTGGCCGGGCGCCGGTAAAGTAGCAAATTTCGCCCACGCTCCTACTGGAGTTGATTGCCTCAGGACGCAACTGCCAGTCAACAGCGCCAGCAGGAGAATACCCAACACCTTGCCTGCGGAGGATATAATCAGGGAATGTTCCTTATTTGTCTCACACATATTTGTATTTGCTCTCCTGGAGCTTGCTCAAATTCGGTCATCTTGAATCGAGGTCTCCACAAGTGGTTGTTAAAATGATATTACGGATACGGCAAATCGTCAATTCTTGGACCACCAGGGCTATGATTGTCGTTTAGGCCACTCAACGGACTCCCCAACTTGTTGGGGGCGTTTTCGCGCTCAAGCCGGGCAATTCCAAACAATGGATTTTCAGAAAATAATTCCGTAACGCCGCTCCCGCTGGATTGCGCGGCAAGCTGCCGCCAAATCCAGCAGCGGATATGGCTATCCGCCGCGAGCGGTTACTGGATTAATTTCTTAATCTTCATAGTTTCGAACTCTTGCCGGCTGAAACGAAGATCAAGGCGGCCACCGGTAAATGGGCAAAATCACGTGGGTGTGGTATCATACGGGGCGACTTGTAAGGATCGGCGATTTTATGACTAAATTATCGGACTCGACTCCCGCAACAGGCCAATGGATCCGGCTTGAAGCGTTCCTGCGCACGAACGGCCTGTGGCTGGGGCCGGGGTGGGCCGCCGTGTGTGGCGTCATCGCTTCGGGGCGTTTCACGTGGAGCGCCCGCGGCCTGCTGCTGGCAGGACTGGCTATCTTTTTGGTAGATGGCGTATGGGCAACGCTGTGGTCGGCCGCTATCGAAACAAACTGGGCAGCCATTGCGGCGCGCTGGAACGCCAGCCCTCCTCCCCTCCGCCCGCGCGCGCTGCTACACATGCGCACGGGTGCGCCCAGCGACCGCGCCACGCGCTGGCTTTCTCAATTGACCCACTGGTGGCAGACCGAACTGCAGCCCGTGGCCGGCTCGACTGTATCCAGTATCGTCGTCTGCCTGGCGCTTGGATTGGTGCTTGCCGCCATCTTGGGCGGGCAAATGCTCATGCTTTCTGCAGCGGCCCTGGCCCTGATTCAGATTGGCCTGGTCATCAATCGCGCCGCCGGCCAACCTCTGCCAGTGATTCAAGCTATCCTCGAAGTCGGGTTAGCCTGGCTGGCCGGGCACGCCGCCTTTGCGCCCATCAATATCATTTCGACGTTGATGGCCGCCGTGTTTGCGATCACGTACGCCGGCGGGCTGCAACTTGTCGAGCAGCAGGGGGGCTTGAAGCGATGGCGCTGGTCACAACTAGCCGCCGCCGCCATCGTCTTGATTGCGCGCCACCCCCTGCCGGCCCTGATGCTTTTCCTCACCACGTTTGCGCAATTGCTGATCGAGCCTGGATTGAAAGAGCGCAGCGGTGCGTGGTTTGTCCGCAGCAGTCAGGTCTGGTTGATGGCGGCTATGCTCATCACAGCGTTCACGATCAGGTAAATCACCTTGCCATCTTGTCTCGCCAGTCCACCTCTTACGTTCATTGCCTATCTGGTGCTTGCCATCCTGTTCCTTGCGGCCTGTGGCCTGTTTGTTTACTGGCAACTGGTGATTGCCGAGGGAGTTTACCTGGGGCCGCGCGTCGTTGCGCTACTGTATGACCAGGTAGCGCGCCGCTACAATGCCATCAAGCACTTTGAGGGACAAGACGAAATGTGGTTCTTGGGCGCTCCGCTGGCGCGTATATTGATAGGGGCGCCCACGCCGCTGGTGCTAGATGTGGCCTGCGGGACAGGCCGCCTGCCCAAAACTCTGCTGGGGCAGCCCGAATTTGCCGGCAAGATTATCGGGCTGGATGCCTCACGCGGTATGCTGGCCGAGGCCGCGCGCGCTTTGGGCGAGCGCGTGACGTGGATCTGGCAACACGCCGAGCAGTTGCCCTTTGACGCCGGCGCGTTTGACGCCGTCACCTGCCTGGAAGCATTGGAATTCATGCCCAATGCAACACGCGCATTGACCGAAATGGCGCGCGTGCTGCGGCCGGGCGGCGTCTTGCTGACGAGCAATCGCATTGGCCCGTGGGCCAGGTGGATGCCGGGCCACACGATGCGCACAGAAGCATTGGCGCAAGTGCTGACCGGCCTGGGTTTTGAACACGTCACCAGGCAAGCCTGGCAAGTCGAATACGACCTGGTGTGGGCGCGGCGGGGCGGCGAAGGGTTCACTAGTAGGGGACGATTGTTGCCGCACATCCTGATCTGTCCGCACTGTGAGCAAAAGCTGGTTCGCGCTGCCGATGCCTGGCGTTGCGAGATGTGCGCGCGCGCCTATCCCATCTCGGCCGATGGCGTGATTGAAATGATGAAACTGTAGGAGTTGTACATGATTTTGGTTCATTACGCAATATCTTCTGGCTCGGCCTATGGACTGCTGGGGGAAGGAACGGTTTACAAACTGGCGGGCGATACGATTTTTGGCCCGCTTCATAAAGGCGCCCGCGTTGGCCCGCTCGAGGCAGTAAAACTCTTGCCGCCGGTTTGGCCGGGCAAGATCATTGCGCTGGGACGCAACTATGCCGAGCACGCCAAAGAACACGGGGCGGAAGCGCCCACTCAACCCCTGATTTTCCTCAAAGCGCCTTCCAGCGTCATCGGGCCGGAACAGCCTATTACATTGACGCCGCTTTCTCAGCGCGTGGAGCACGAAGCAGAACTGGCGGTGGTGATTGGCCAACGCTGCAAACACGTGGCCGAGGTCGAGGCGTGGAGCGTGGTGTTGGGCGTGACGTGCGCCAACGACGTCACCGCGCGCGATATACAGCGCAGCGACGGCCAGTGGGCGCGCGGCAAGAGCTTTGATACGTTTTGCCCGCTGGGGCCGGTTATCGTCACCCACCTCTCGCCGCAAGAAATCGGCAACCTGAACGTGGTTTGCCGCGTCAGCAACGCTGGCGGCGAGCAAGTGCGCCAGCGCGGCAACACATCCGAAATGATTTTCAAGATCCCTTATCTCATCGCCTACATCACGGCCGCGATGACCTTGTATCCTGGCGACGTGATCCTGACCGGCACCCCGGCAGGCGTGGCCCCGCTGCAAAGCGGCGACATTGTTCAAGTTGAAATCGAAAGCGTCGGGACGCTGCGAAACCCGGTCGTGTAAGGTTTCCTAATCCTCTTTCTGGCTCACGGATTCACACGGATGAACGCGGGCAATGGTATCATCTCAAAATGTAGGGGCGACTCTTGCGGTCGCCCATATGAGGGCAGGGGCAAGCCCTGCCACTACCCCGGATTATTGAGAAGATACGGCAATGGATAAAAAATAAAGGAAGAAATATGTGCGGTATCTTTGGCATTGTAACCAAACAAGAACAATCCCTTGGCCCCATCCTGGTCGAGGCGGGGCGGCGGCTCTCTTACCGGGGCTATGACTCGGTCGGCTGCGCCACGCTGCGCGGCGCTTCACAAGGCGGCAACGCGATTGACTTGCGCAAAGACGTGGGCAAAGTGGACGACGTTGCAACGCGGCTCAATATTGCCCAGATGACTGGACGGCGCGGCATTGTCCAACTGCGATGGGCCACCTTTGGCGCTCCCTCGCAGGTCAACGCTCAGCCCCACCTGGATTCCGACGGCGACATGGTCGGCGCTCACAACGGCAACGTGGTCAACAATGTGGAATTGCGCCAACACTTTATCGCCCAGGGAATGACCGTGCGCTCGACCAACGACGGCGAGAGCTGCGTCCACGCCGTTGAACAGTACGTTGACCAGGGACACGATATGGTAGAGGCCATTCGCCGCGCCTACCTGGACTTGCAGGGCGATTACGCCTTTGTCATCGGACACGTGAACGAAGATCGGCTATATGCCATCAAAAAAGGCTCCGGCCTGGTAGTGGGCCTATCGGACGAGTTTACGTGCGTGTCTTCCGATTTGCCCTCTATTCTGCCGCTCACCCGCCGCATCCTGCGCGTGCAGGATGGCGAAATCGTTATCCTGTGGCACGATCACGTCGAACTGCGGCAGGTTGCAGATGGAAGCGTCATCGAGCGAGAACCCACCCTCGTCACCGAAAGCATGGAGGCGGCGGCCAAAGGGGGCTATGCCCACTTTATGCTCAAAGAGATTCATGAACAGCCTCACGTGGCCGGAGAGTTGATTCATCTTTTAGAGGCATCGCCGCACGTATCGCCAATGATCGAGCGCATGGCCGGCGCGCGCCATCTGTACCTGGTGGGCTGCGGCACCAGCTATCATGCCTGCATGCTGGGCGCAGTTTACCTGGGGCAGTTGGCTCGTCGCCCGGCCATTCCCATCCTGGCGCCTCAATTCATCGCCCAGTATGGGGCGGCCCTCAATTCGCAGGACGTGGGGATCTTTGTCAGCCAGAGCGGCGAAACCAAAGACGTGCTCAATGCCATAGAGGTAGCGCAGCAGCACGCCACGGGCGTCATGGGGCTGGTCAACGTGCTCGGCTCGACGTTGATGAATGTGAGCGAACGCTATCTTCCGCTGGCTTGCGGCTATGAAATCAGCGTGCCGGCCACCAAGACGTTCACCAACCAGGCGTTGGCGTTCTTGTTCCTGGCGCTCAGAATGGGCGGCCACTCTACCCATAGCCTTGCGCAATTGCCCGAGCTTTTGGAAGAGACGCTGGCGCAGACCGAGCCGCAAGTGGCGGCGTTGGAATCGGCGCTGGCCTCGCACGACGATCTCTACTGCCTGGGTTACGGCCTCACCTACCCCATTGCCCTGGAGGGCGCGCTCAAGCTCAAAGAAGTCACTTATGCGCATTGCGAAGGGATGCTTTCTACCGAGTTCAAGCACGGGCCGCTTTCGGCAGTGCGAGAGGACTACCCGGTTATTTTCGTGGCCGGCCCTCAAGATGTGCCGCTGCTGGTCAGCGGCATCAACGAAACCTCTTGCCGGGGCGGGCGCGCCATAGCCATCGCGGAAGACGACGCGCGCTTGCGGGCCAACGCGCACGACCTGATCACGCTGCCTCGCGTCGGGCCGCTCCTCAATCCCCTGTTAGCCACATTGCCGCTTCAACTGATGTCGTATCGGATGAGCGTGGCCCTGGGCCACGACCCGGACTTTCCGCGCAACCTGAGCAAAACCTTAACAGTGGATTAGGACTAGTATCTTGACAGTCAAATCTTTTTTTCGGCAAAGAAAATTCACCACAAAGGACACAAAGGGCACAAAGTAAAAAACCATAGTGTCCTTGGTGTCCTTGGTGTCCTTGGTGGTTTTGGTTCTGGCTCAGCCAGGCTAGGTTAATATGCGCTACTATGGCACTGTCGTCCGACCTCCGAGTGAGGCTCATAGCTATATTCTCCAGGTCACCTACGGGTGTTCTCACAACCGCTGTGCGTTTTGCGGCACCTATCTGGACAAACCTTTCCAGGTCCGTCCACCCGACGAGGCGCTGGAAGACATCTCACTCGCTCAGCAGCGATGGCCCGGTCTTGACCGCGTTTTCCTGGCCGACGGCAACGCGCTGGTGCTGAGCGTTCAGCGGCTCGCCCCCATTCTCGACGCGCTGAACTCTGCTTTCCCCGACCTGGAGCGCGTGGCATGTTACGCCAACGCCCGCGACATCCTGGACAAGAGTGAGGCTGACCTTGAACTGCTATGCCAGAAAGGATTGAGGCTGGTCTATCTCGGCCTGGAAAGCGGCAGCGACGAGGTGTTGCGCCGCATCCGTAAAGGCGCCACCGCCGCCCAGATGATCCAGGCCATACGCAAGGCCAAGGCCGCCGGGATGCAAGCCTCCGTCATCGGCCTCCTGGGCATTGCCGGCCCGGAGCTGTCCTCCCTCCACGCCGAGGCGACCGGGCAGGTGGTCAGCGCGATGGACCCCGATTATTTCTCCATGCTGCGTCTTTCGCACCAACCATGCCTCCAACTATCTGCCGTTGGCCGGGACGCTGCCGCAGGACAAGGCGCGGCTGCTGGCGACGCTGGACGCGGCCTTGGAGCAGGGGCGGGCAGCGCTGCGGCCAGAATTCTGGCGGGCGTTATAAAGGCCCTGCCCCCGGCTGATACGTCAACATAAACACCTTTTCCGCCAGCCACCTTTTGAAATCTGGCTCGTCGCTGAATTTCTTGAACAACTCGGTCTGGTCCGTCATCAGACTGACCATCACCCGCTGCAAGGCCCGGTCGAGTTCAATCCGCGCGTTCTGCACGTCGGCTTGCTGAATGGCGTTTTGATACGCTTTGTCCGAGGCTACCAGGGGCGGTATTTCTTCTGTGATGACCCTTTCAATCCGATCCTTGTTTGTCCAGGCCACGTTGCCATACAAGTCATTGAACTCTTGCAAGATGGCGCTCAAGCGCTCCATCTCTGGCTCTGGCGCAAGGCCCCCGCCGCTGGTGGGCACCGGCCCAATTTCGGCATCCTGATCGGGCAAGGCAATAGAGAGCGAGGCTTGTACCTCGGCGCGATAGCTTTCCATATCCACCGCTTCCAAAATGCCCCGGCTCAGGTCTTGCTCCTCCGGCGCGGGCAGCTTGGGCGTGAGAAAGCTGAGAAAGGTAGACAGCTTTTCCCATTCGGCGTTGGTGTAGGGCAGGATAGCGGCCAAAAAGTTGTAGGTGCGCACAAAGGCTTTGGACTTGCCTTTGAATTTCACCTGCCCCTCTTCGTCGAGTTCGGCCTTGTAAACGGCCACGCAAACGTCCAGAATGGGATCAAGCCGCTCGCGGGCCGCGCCGCCCAGGTAGAGCGCCACAAACTGCTCCACCTGCTCCCACGCATATACCTGGCTGCCATCCAAATCTGCTTTGAGGTCGTGCAGCTTGTTAGGGTCGGTTTCTTCGCTGAGGAGCGTGGTGCGATAATATGGCTCGAATGCTTTTTGAATCGTGTCGGCATCGTTGACAAAATCCAGGATAAACGTGTCGCGCTTCTGAGGGTGCGCCCGGTTGAGCCGCGAAAGTGTCTGCACAGCCTTGATGCCCGCCAGGGTTTTATCCACGTACATGGTGTGGAGCAAGGGTTCGTCATAGCCAGTCTGGAACTTGTCTGCCGCGATCAAAAAGCGGTAGGGGTCTTGTTGAATCATTTCGGGGATTTGGCTGCTGGGGAACCCATTGAGTGAGGCTTCGGTCACCTTGCGCCCGCCATAATCGTGCTCGCCGGAAAAAGCCACAATGGCCTGATAGGGGCTGGCGCGCTCGCGCAAATAGTCCCGCACCGCAACGTAATAATCAATGGCCTGCTCAATGCGCCCCGTGACAATCATCGCCCGCGCCTGGCCGCCCACTTTGCGCCGCGCGATGACCTGGTCGAGAAAATGGTCCACCATAATTTCGGCCTTTTGGCGGATGGCGGCTTCGTGCCGCTCCACGTAGCGGCGCAGTTTCTTTTGGGCCTTGCGCGCGTCGTATTCGGGATCGTCGGGCGTGGTTTTGATCAGGCGATAGTAGCTGCTGACGGGCGTATAGCTTTTCAGCACGTCGAGGATAAAGCCTTCTTGAATGGCTTGCTTCATCGTATAACTGTGAAAAGGCCGGTGCCTGGTCTTTTCACCCGCCAGTTGAGGCTGTCCAAAAATTTCAAGCGTCTTGTTCTTGGGCGTGGCCGTAAAGGCAAAATAGCTGGCATTGGGCAACATCTTGCGCGCTTCCATGATGCGGTTGATGATGTCTTCTACGTCCTCCATCTCGGCGTCGTCGGCCCCGGTCAGCGCAATATTCATCTTGGCCGCCACGCGCCCGCCCTGGCTAGAATGCGCTTCGTCTATGAGGATGGCAAACGCCCGCCCGCGATGCTCTGCGCCGATTTCATCCAGCACAAATGCGCCACAGACAAGTATACTACTTGGGGCGATACGGTGCAATCAGGGTATTTGTACAAGGCTGGTCCTCAGTCGAAATCTAGGGGGCTTTCGGTTGAACCGAGCAGGTGAGTTTAGAGTTTGCCAACCAATGATGCTGCGCAAAGCGTATGTCTATATGCTGCTCAAGTGGCGCGGCCATCGCTTGCCCTCACTGGCTGAACTGGAAATCCAATTTGGGTTGAAGCCGGGTGGCATCCGCCGATTGAGTGAGCCAGCCGCATAATGCGGATTGCTCGAATCGTCGGCGTCCTATCCGTGTATCCGTGCGTGAAGCGAATCCGTGTTGTGCTACCTTATCGCATTTTACATAAGGGGTGTGCGGGTTTATAATGAAGGTGAATAATTCAGGTATGAAATGGACCGATTAGGGAACAAGTATGTTTTCAAGTAATACGAGTAATCCTGTTCGAGTATTGTTGATCAGTGAACACGAAGACGATTACGTTTTCACGCGCAATTTATTGGCGGGCGCTCAAGATCGCTTTACGCTGGAGTGGACTAACCATCACACAAACCCCATAGAGGCGATTGTCCAGTCCCGGCACCACGCTTATCTGGTTGATCATTGCCCTGGCAAACAGGACGGGATCAAGCTGGCGCAGGCGGCTCTGTCGCGCGGCTGCCGCGCGCCCTTCATCCTGCTCGTCAATGGAGAATACAGCGCCGCCATCGCCGCCGCCGTCCAGGCTGGCGCATCTGACGTCCTGGTCAAGAATCAACTGACGGCCAACTGGCTGGCGCACGCCATCCGCCACGCCATCGAGCGCAAGCGGGCGGAAAAGCCACAAGACGACGACGTGCGTCACCATCTTGTCACAGAGAACATGCTCGATGCGCTCTGGATGCTGGACCTGGATTTTAACATCGTCTTTGCCGGCGCCATCATAGAGCGTATCTGGGGATACACTCCCGAAGAGCTTGGCGTGATATCTTTGAAAAAGTTGCTCACCCCCAACACGTGGGCAACCGTCCTCAAGGTTCTTTCACAAGAGCTCGACCGGGCCAGGCGGCGGCAAGACCCTGAAGCGCCGCAAACGCTGGAAATCGAACTGTATCGAAAGGACGGAGCGGTGATTTGGAACGAAGCCACCATCACCGTGATCAAAGATAACCAGGGCTATCCCATGGGATTTTTGGGGCTGGGGCGCGACATCACCGAGCGCAAGCAAGTCGAGGAATCAACACGCGTATACGCCAAGCGGCTCGAAACGCTGCACGAGATTGATCGGGCCATCCTGACCTCCCAGTCGCCGGAAGCCATCGCGCGAGAAGCGTTGAACCGCCTGCGGGGCGTGGTGCCTTGCCTGTGGGCCAACGTCATCGAGTTTGACACGACGGCGCAGCAGGGCCGCGTGTTGGCGACCGACAGGTGCGCGCAGACCAGGTTCGGAACCGGGACGCTCATTCCCATGGAAGCATTCTCCGACGAATTGCTGCTTCGACATCAAGCGCAAATCCTGCAAGACATTTCGGCCTCAGCCCACCAGCCTGGGCTGCTGCGGGACTGTTACGAAGAAGGCGCGCGCGCTTATCTTACTCTCCCCCTTATCGCCCAGCAAAAATTAATTGGCTGCTTGAACCTGGGAGCAGATCGCCCCAAGGCCTTTACGCCCAACCACATCGAGATCGCCACCGAAATAGCCGCTTCGCTCGCCGTCGCCATCCACCAGGCCCGGCTCCACGAGCAAGCGCAGCGCGACGCTCAAACCAAGACGCACTTGCTGCAAGCCGTCAATCACCGCGTTGGGAATAACCTGTTAGCCATCCGAGGCTTTCTCGTCACCAGGCAGCGGCACGCGCAGGCGCAGCAGAATACCGAAAATTATATGCTTCTAAAAGACCTGATCAACCAGATAGATGGCATGGCCGCCGTGCACCACCTGCTTTCTAAGTCCGAATGGTCGCCCTTGCTCTTGAGCGGCCTGGCGCACCAGGTTATCCATTCTTCGCTGAATACATTGACGTCCGACGAGCACGTCCACGTGAACGTATCGCCGGCTTCGGTGCGGGTCACGCCCCAGCAAGCCAGCAGTTTGGCGTCTGTGATCAACGAATTGACAACCAACACTCTCAAATACGCTTTGCGCTCACGTGATATTGTCCAGATTACGGTCACAATCACTACCCATCACAACGACGTCCAGATGGAATTTCGCGACGATGGTCCTGGCTACCCTGAAATTGTAGTGCGGCAAGAGCATTACAACGTCGGCCTGTACCTGGTCAGAGGCATTGTGCACAATGACTTGAACGGAGATATCGAACTCTACAACGACGGCGGCGCCGTGGCGGCCATCCGCTTCAAAGAAGAGATCAGGGGCGGAGGAACCGCGCTATGAGCAAATCACTGAAAAAGCTGCGCGTTTTAATCGTCGAAGATCATTTCCTGGTCGGCGAGACCATCCAGAGTATGGTAGAAGACCTGGGATACACTGTCGTCGGTCGAGCTAAAGATGGGCAGCAAGCGATTGACAAGGTCAAATCCTTGCGCCCCAGCGTAGTCTTGATGGATATCGAGCTGCCGGATAAGGACGGCATCGAGGTTACGCAATATATTCAAACCAACTGCCCCACGCCGGTCGTCATCCTGAGCGCCTACGACACGCCGGAGTTGGTCAAGCGCGCCAGCGCTGCGGGCGCTGGCGCCTATCTGGTCAAGCCGCCCCAGGCGCGTGAAATGGAACGCAGCATCACTATCGCCATGGCCCGCTTTGCCGACATGATGGAACTGCGCCGCCTCAACGTCGAATTGCAAACTCGCAACGAAGATCTGGACGCGTTCGCGCATACTGTTGCTTACGGGCTAAAAGACCCGCTGGGATGGGTGATTGGGTTCGTGATGGCGTTGGAAAAGGACTATGTCGAGCTGTCGGACGAGGAGCTAAAACAATCTATATTAAAAATAACGCAACACGGGCGCAAGATGAGCAATATTATCAACGAGTTGATGATGCTGACCAGCGTGCGCCAGTTGACGGGCGTGCAGATCAAGCCGTTGGATATGGCCAGCATTGTGGCCGAAGCGTGTGAGCGCCTGTCTTTTTCGATTGAAGAACACCAGGCTGAAATTATCCACCCGCCCGCCTGGCCGGTGGCGTTGGGCTATAGCCCGTGGGTCGAAGAGGTGTGGGTGAACTATCTCGGTAATGCCCTCGTGCACGGAGGGCGGCCTCCGCGCGTGGAACTGGGGGCAACCGTACAAGAAGATAACGTGGTGCGTTTCTGGGTTAAAGATAACGGCCCCGGCATCCCGCCAGAAGCCCAGGCTCAATTATTCATCCCCCTCACCCAACTCAACCACAAGCCGGCCAACGAGCTCGCTTCTTTGGGGCTTGCCATCGTGCGGCGCATCGTCCAACGGCTGAACGGGCAAGTGGGAGTCGAAAGCCAGGTGGGGCAAGGCAGTGTATTCAGCTTTACTCTGCCGGCTTCCAGGTAATCAGGCGGCTTTTAACAGGTTGACCAGTTCACGCAGCGCTTGGGCCGCCGGCGCGCCAGGCAGCGAAACAAACAGCGGCTCGCTCGAATAGGGAATGATGATGACCTGGCGCGCCAGGCTTTCCTCCAGGCTGGCCGCTTCGAGCGATGGGTTGGACTCGGAACGCACGACCCATACCGGATAAACCGGCGCTGCAATCCCCCACCCTGCCAGTTGCTTCAAGATTCTATTGGCGTGCTCCGTTTCCACCCGGCCTGGCGCCACAACCAGGATAATCGCTTTGCAGCTTTCGAGGATCCATTGCTTGTTGGCCTGCACTCCAGGCGACAAGGTCCCCAGGTCTAGCACCCCAAAATTCACCATGTCGGTGAGGCAATTCAACACCGCGCGCACGCGCCCCTGGTGCGCCAACAACCTGGCGTCGTACAACAAATGCAAATTCCCCAAGTACGGCACCCACGCGTGCTCAACCGCCTGCCGGTCAATTCGTTCCACATCGAGCTTGCTCAATGTAACCGGCCAATCAAAAGGCGATTGTCCCAGGTACACCATCGCATCTCCCACAAAGTCGGCCAATACAACCCGCTCGTGCGAAGAAAGCGCCAGAGCGACATTCGTCGCTACACTGGTGGTGCCAACCCCCCCCTTACATCCCACCACGCCAATCAAATAGCCCTTGGAAGTGGGCGCATCGGCCGTCGCCTTGCGTTCCAGCACGCCGCGGATGCACCTCACCAGGTGATCCGGATCCACCGGCTTGTTCACGTAATCATCAGCCTCTGGCGGTGGCGTCCCAACAGGCAAGGTGGCTGTGAAAATAATCACTGGCAGCGGCGCCGTGCGCGGGTTCCCACGCAATCGCTTCAACACCTCAAATCCATCCATCGCCGGCATCATCAAATCCAACAAGATCAAGTCGGGCAAGTCCCGCTCAATGAGTTCCAGCGCCTCAGCGCCGCTGGCGGCCGTCTGGACCTCATAGCCGCGCCGCCGAAGCGTCAATTTGATCAATACTAGTGTATCCGGCTCATCATCTACAACCAGAACCCGTGGTGACACTTTGACCTCCTTCCAATAAACTGCAGGGGGATCACCGGCCCTCCGTGCTGTCCCGTTCAACCTGATCCTGGGCGGCCGGCGCCTTGGGCAGCGTAAAGTAAAATGTGCTGCCGCGCCCCAACTCGCTCATTACCCCCACCTGGCCGCCGTGCGCATGGATGATTTCCTTGACAATTGCCAACCCCAATCCCGCGCCGCCAAACTTGCGCCGCGAGGTGCCATCTACTTGATAGAATCGCTCGAAAATTTTATCTAGCTTGTCAGACGGGATACCGATGCCCGTATCAGATACCTCCACCCGTACGAACTCGCCTTCTTCCCGCCCGCGAACTGTGATGGCGCCCCCCGCCGGCGTGAACTTGAGCGCGTTGGATAACAGGTTGTCAAACACTTCGCTGATTTGATCGCGGTCCCCCACCACCAGAGACAAGACGGGCGGGAAATCGCACGCCAACGTCACGCGCCTGAGCCGGCTGGTGGCCGCGCAAGTATCTAGCACCAGGTTAGCCTGTTCGGCCAGCGACATGGGCTGCGCGTGCAACCCCGCGCGCCCAACACGTTCCAGGGTCACAATGCTGCCGACCAGGCGGGTGAGCATGTCCGTCTTGCGCACGACGATGTCCAGGCTCTGGTGCTGAGCCGGCGTCAACTCTCCCATACCGCCTTCCAGAAGCAGCTGGACATAACCTTTGATGAACGTCAAGGGCGTCCTCAATTCGTGCGACACATTCTGCACCAGCTCATCTTTAAGCCGGTCGGATTCCTTCAACTCGGCATAAGCGCGTTCCAGGGCATGGGCACGGTCTTGCAACACCTGGTACAGGCGGGCATTTTCCACCGCAATAGCAATCTGGTTTCCCAGCGTCAGGAGCATGCGCTGATCGGCGTCGCTATACGTAACGTCGCGCTGGCTCCCCAGGGCGAGCACTCCCAAAATTCGCTGACCTATGGAAAGCGGCGCGATGACGAACGAGGTCAGCGTGCCCTCGCCGGTATGCGCCTCCGGCACCACGCCCAATATCACGCGCTCCAGGCCGGCGCCATCCAACTGGCTCAAGCCCAACATGTAATATTCGTCCACCAGGCGTTTTTCCATTTGTTCCACAGCCGCCTGGCCCACCAAACCGGCAACGTGCATAAACAAGCGCCCCGCTCCCTGAGACACTAACATGCCGGCAATATCATACTCCACCAAATCGTATAGCCGCGGCAAGACGTTTTCCGGCGAACGGTACATGTCCAGCAAAGCCAGCTGGCGTATGATTTCGTACAGGGCGCGTGTTTTTCGCTCGCGCCTTTCGCTGGCCTGGTACAACTGCGCGTTCACCATCGCCACGCTGATTTGACGCCCAATAGACAGCCACAAGGTCAAATCGCGCTCGGCGGGTGAATAGGGGCGCCGCCACCCCAATCGCAGCGCTCCAAGCAAGCGCCGGCGCGCGTGGAGTGGCATGTATACCTGCGCCAGCATCTCGCCACATCGAAATGCCGATTCAACGTCCGAATCGGCCTGCGACAAGTCTGGAATGACTAGCGGCTCCCCGTCGCTTATGGCCTGGATAGCCAGCGTCGGCAGCTGGTTGCACTCGGGCAGGTTCTGCGCCAGTTGCCCGGTGTGCGCCGCCAGCCGCCACTGTCCATCCTCCAGCACGTACGCCTGGACGCCGTCGGCCCCAGAGATGTTGGCGACGACCGGCAAGGCATGGTCAAGCACCGTGGTTAACTCGAGCGACTGATTGGCCGCCGTAGAAATGGCATATAACGCAGCCAGTTCACGAGCGCGCTGCTGTGCAGCGCGCTCGGCGGTCTTTTGCGCCGTCAGGTCCTGGCTGACAAAAATGATGCCCGTAACAGCGCCGGCGTGATCTTTTAACGGGCCTGCCGTCAGGTAAAAAGTCTGGTGGTCGCCCGTCGTTTCGACTTCAATCTCTTCGTGATGGAGGGGGCCTTCCTCGCCCTGGCCGCCAGACAAGATCATTGTGCACAACGTGCTCCACCTGGCGCGAGCCGGATGGGTGAAAAACTCCATCAGCGGACGTCCCAACAGGTACGCACTGAGTAGTTCCGAGTGGCCGTTCTGCGCAATCGTGCGATCCCATTCGGCGCTAAAGCTGGTCAGGCGCAACTCGCGATCCACCGTATAAATCACGGCGCCCGTCGAGTCAATGACGCTCTGATAATACGTCTGCTGGCGGGCCATCTCCTCGTACAAGCGCGCATTGTCCAGCGCAATTGCCGCCTGCGCGGCAACGGAAGCCAGCCACGCCACATCTTCAGACGCAAAGCTCTCAAACGCGTGCGCCGTCCCGGCTCGATTTGCCACCAGCAGCGCGCCCAACATCTGCTCCCGAGCCGTCATCGTCGCCACGGCCAGCGAGCGGATGCCGATTGAAAAGAACAAGAAGCGCAAAGCAGGCGATAGTTCGGCCAGGTCGTTGACGATCACGCGAGCATCTTGGCGCGAAAAATCAAGGCGCGGCTCGCCGCCGAGCGGGAAGCGCAATCGAGCCGCTTGCTCTTCGGTCAAGCCATGAGCGGGGAACAAGGCCCTGGCCTCGCGTTGGTCCGGCGAGAATAACAAGATAGCGCATTTGTCTGCGCTGAGCACGCGCGCCACGCGCTCGGTGACCAGGTGGGCCATGTCACGCACGTTTACCATCGCCGAAAAAGCAAGCGCAATGTCATTCAGTCCTTGCAATTCACAGACACGCTGCTGCGCCTGGGCGTATAACTGCGCATTCTCGATGGCCGCCACCACCTGCCCGGCAAACATCGCTGCTGTCTCGGCGTCTTCGGACCGGTAGAAATTGGGCTGCTCGTGATCCACGTTGAGTACGCCGACCAGCCGGTCGCCGATCATTAATGGCGCGCCAAGCCACGCGCGAATGCGATCAGAACCCGGAATGTGGAGCCATTGCGCGTCCAGGCGCGTATCGCCGATGATAAAGGGGCGCCGCGTCGTCAACATGGTGCGGACCTTTAGATCATCGGCTATCTTCCACCTGGCGCCCTTGAGTTCGCTTATATTGTCAAAGCCGCGCGCTGCCGCGATGCGCAGCACGTCCTGATCGCTCACCAACGAGATCGAACAACTGGTACACGTAATTATTTTTTCTAGAAATTCTAGCACCAGCTCCAACACATCGTCCAAAACCAGGTGAGATCCCAGCGCCGCTACAGCGTCGTGAAATATCTCGGCCAGGCGCCGGCGATCTTGTTCAGCGCGATAGGCGCGCGCGTTCTGCACCGCCACCACGGCTTGTTGCGCCCACAAGGCTAGCAGGCGAATATCGCCTGGGGTGAAGCGGCGAGGCTGGCGGGTATCTGACGCGACCAATACGCCCAACACGCTCCCGCGCCAAACGAGCGGCACGCCCAGCACGCCGAAAAACATGCGGGATGGATATTGCGGCAGGCGCCTTTCCCAACGGCTATAGTCTTCGATAGCTAAGGGCTGCCCGCTGCTGGCCACCTGGCCGGCCACGCCCTCGTCCAATCTCAGGCGCATGCCGGTATACGGATTGTGGGGGTTATAACCGGCCACCAGTTCGAGCGCGTCTCGCTCAGGCGTTATCATCCACAAGCCGACCCCCGTCACCTGGAGCATACGCGCGGCGTGGTCGCAGATGGCTTTGAGCAGCTTGCCCTCGTCAAGCTCCACGGCTATTTCCAAAGACACGTCGTGCAAGACGGCCAATTGCTCAATCTGTGCTTCGAGCGAGCTGCGCAGGGCCGCGCTTTCTAACGCCACGGCGATGTGCCCGGCAAATCCGCCCACCGCCTGCAAATCGCCTGCATTCAGCGCGTCCTCGCTCATCACCACCAGCACGCCGGCGCCAGAGTCGTGTTGAGCAATCGGCGCCAAAGATAGCCCACCTGGCGCATCGCCCAGGGCGTCTAATCCATCTGCCTGATTGCGTTCGCCAGCGGGGATAAATACAGGCGAGCACGTCTCGATCACGCGCTTCAAGAGCGGCGCTGTCCGAATCGAGATATCGGCCTCGGGCGCGGCCGGCAATGAGTTGTGTCGTAAGCGAAGCGTATGCCCGTCCGAATCGAGCATGTAAATTGCCACGCGCCAACCCAGCTTGCCCAGCTCGCTCGCGGACACCTCCAAGATTTCTTGGGGGGTGCGCGCCGTCTGGACGGCGGCGGCCGCCGCCAGCAACACCCTCAAACGCTCTTCAGTAGACAAACCGCCTGCACTCATAGTCTCACGCCGACCGATCAAAAATTGCCGCACCCGGACGGTGCTTGTGGCACTCCCCGCATCCCACGTGAGGTTCGGTGACTTGAACCGCGCTGAGTATGCACACTGCGTACACCTCCACTCGCCGTTTTAATCCAAACCACTGCCTGGCAACGCGCCCTTCCAGCACCATGTTGGGGCAAGCATTGGCGCGCAAGATGCCCGGCACGGGGCACGTCTTGCACAAGTCAGGCCGCCACGGCTCCGTGTTTGGGTTCGCCTGGAGCAAGCGGCATTCTTGCAGCGACCTGCCACGGTGAAAATCCTGATAATAATAACGGCACTCGTGACCGTAAGGTGTTTTCATCACAAACCCAACATAAACCAAACAGCCCGTCACGGTCGCTCACCGTAACGGGCTACTGCTCATCTTATAACATCGAAGGCTGTACGACGAATAGATTAGACCCGGGTCACGTAACTGCCGGTGCGAGTATCTATACGAATCGTATCGCCTTCATTCACAAAGAGCGGCACTTGAACCCGGTAGCCAGTTTCCACGGTGACGTGCTTGTTAGCGCCGGTAGCCGTATCGCCTCTCACAGCCACATCCGACTGAACAACCTTTAAATCAACCGCAGTGGGTAACTCTACGCCGAGCGATTCACCGTCGTGGTCCTGGACGATGACCGACATACCATCCACCAAAAAATTGACATTGTCTTCCAGCATCTTGGCGTCAATGGGCTTTTGCTCGTACGTGCGCGTGTCCATAAAGTAATATAGATCGCCTTCGTGGTACAAGTACTGCATTTCCAGGTTTTCCACGCGAATATCTTGCACGCGGTCGCCCGACTGGAACGTTTTTTCAAGCGTCCCACCCGTGCGCAGGTTGCGCAGCTTGGTACGAATCACTGCATTGCCCCGGCCGGGCTTGTGATGGTGATATTCAATCACCCGATACAATTGGCCGTCCAGTTCGAACGTGACGCCTTTGCGAAGATCGTTAACGTCTATCATAAATTCTCACCCCAAGATTAAAGTTACAGTCAAAATTATACCCCGCCTGTGCTGGCTGTCAACTCTGCGCCATCCACGCGGCGACGATTTGCGGTATCTCGGCCAATGGGCCGCGCTGCACAGTACAGCCGGGCAGCGACTTTAGAAACGCCTGTCCATAAGATTTGGTCAGCAATCGCTTATCGAACACGGCCACCACGCCGCGGTCGCTTCGCGTGCGGATTAATCGGCCAAAGCCTTGCCTGAAGCGCAAAATCGCGTCCGGCACGCTATAGTCATTAAAAGGCTGGTCGAATCCCTCGCTGCGCGCTGCAAAAATCGGATCGGTTGGCACGGCAAATGGCAAACGTATGATTGCCAGACAACTGAGCGCCTCGCCTGGCACATCCACGCCTTCCCAGAACGAGCGCGTGCCCAGCAAAACAGCCCGGTCAGCTTCTTTGAAATTGTCCAACAATTGCCGGCGCGAAGAGCCGTCGCCCTGCTCGTACACGGTGATGTTGTGCGGTTGCAAAGCCGGGGTCAATGCGCGGGCTGTGGTGCGCAACTGGTTATACGAGGTGAACAGAATCAAAGTCCGCCCTCCCATCGCCGCGCACAACTGGACCAATCCCTGTTCCAGCGCCTTCTGATAGCCGCCCTGGTTCGGCTCCGGGATATCGGAAACGACGTACAACAATGTGGATTGCTGATAGTCGAACGGCGAATCCAGCGCCAGATCCGCAGCGTCTTGCGCTTGCAAGCGTTCGCGCACAAAATCAAACGTGCCGGACGTGCGCAACGTGGCCGAAGTCATCACGACCGCGCGCTTGGCTTTAAACAAGTGCTTATCAATCAAGGGGCCAACGTGCAGCGGCGCGGCGTGCAACATCAGCGCCGTGGCGGCGCTTCGTCGGCTATCGTTATCGCCCATCAATTCGAGCCAATAGACGCCATTCGAGTCGGGCTGGCTGACCAGGGCGCCAATCTGTTCGCGCATCGTCTGCAACTCGCGGCGCGCGCCGGCCAGTCTGATCGCCAGGTCTTCGGCATCAGGCACATCATACTCCGCCAGGTCGGCCAGCGCGCCGCCCAGGCGCGCCAGGCTATCTCCTATGGCCGCCAATTGCGCCGATACGTTATCCCACGCAATGTCAACCTGCGACCAGCCCGGCTGCGCCCGCACCGCCGGTTTTAACCAGATACGCTGGCTATACTCACTGGCGCCGCCCGGCGCGATCTCTTGGGCAAACTGGGTCACAACTTGAAAAAATTCGTCGGCGCGACGGATGGCGTCATCCACCGCCCGCCCCGTCTTGTCAACAAAATCCTCGACCGGACGGGCCAGTTCGTCGGGGCAAGCGTGGCGCACGCGCCCGATCAACTCTGCCAGTAACCCGCCGATGCGCCCGCCGGCGCCCGTGCGGCCGACGTCGGCCAATACACGCGCCACCGCGGCGCGCGTGCTTTCAAAACTGAGTTGCCGCGTGGTGGCGTCTTCCAGGTGATGCGCCTCGTCCACGACGAGGTATTGATATTCTGGTATGGCGCGATTATCCACCGCCACGTCGGCCAGCAACAAGGCGTGATTGACGATAATCAAGTGCGCCGCTTCGGCGGCCTGGCGAGCGCGATAAAACCAGCACTTGCCGCTGGCATACACGGCGCACCGGTCTGGCCAGCAAGCCTCGTGATCGGCGCAGAGGCGGCTCCACACAAAACGCTCCGCCGGCGACGGCAAAAACAATTCGTCGCCATCGCCAGTCACGGTGCCAGGCAACCACAACAGCACTTTGCTGAGCACGCGCATCTCGTCCACCGATTGGGGACCGCTGTGGCGCATAAAAGCCAGTCGCTGCGGACACAAATAATGTGAGCGTCCCTTGAGCACGCTAGCTCTACATTCGAACGGAAGCATCTTTTGCACGTCGGGCAGGTCTTTGGCGTAGAGTTGTTCTTGCAAATTGATCGTGTTGGTAGAAACGACCACCCGCTCGCCGTTTGCGTGCGCCCAATACACCGCCGGCAGCAAATACGCCAGGCTCTTGCCGGTGCCGGTGCCGGCCTCTACCAACAGCGCGCCACCCTCGTTGAACGTGCGCGCTACGGCGCGCAACATGTCTACCTGCTGGGGGCGATACTCGTAGCCAGGGAATGCCCGCGCCAGCGCCCCGTCCGTCTCCAGCATTGCCGCCAATCCATCCACGTCGAGCGGCGCAGGCTCGGGGACGGGGCGTAAGGGGGGAACATCCAGCCGGGGAGCAAAAACAGGGCCGCTGCGAGAGACCTGGCCTTTGGCGCGCAGTTGTGCGCCAATCGAGCTGCCCGCCAACACGCTGCGCGTCGCCTCTTTTTGCGCTTCCTGAAAAAAGCCGGCCAGGGTCCAGGCGGCGCCGCGCCCTAACTGGATAATTTCTTCCAGCGTCTTGCGTGGAATTTGCACCGCGCGCTCGAACAGGCGGCAAAAAAGCGCGTGCGTCACGCGCGCGTCATCCAGGGCGCGATGCGTCGCCGGCAAGTCAATGCCCAACTCGGCGGCCAACGCTCCCAGGCCATAACGGCCCGCGTGCGGAATCAAAATGCCGGCCAGCTCGAACGTGTCCACCGCCTCGTTGCCGATCAAGGCATTATACCGGTTCAAGAAGCCAAGATCAAACGAAACGTTATGCCCTACTACCGGCAAATCACGCACAAACGAGGCCAAGCGCGGCAACACGTCCCACAGCGGCGGCGCATCCCTGACCATCGGCGCCGAAATACCCGTCAGTTCCGTAATCTTGGCCGGAATGGGGCGGGCCGGGTTGATCAGCGTGGACCACTCGCCCAGCACCTCATCGCCCCTAAACTTGATAGCCCCAATCTCAAGGATGGCGTCGCGCGCCGGATCAAGCCCCGTCGTCTCCAGATCAATTGCTACACAAGTGCGCACAGATAAAGCTTTCTAACGAAATTCCAATTCACAGTTTACGTCTGACGCGACCTAGCAGGTTGTCGGAGTGGCCGACGCATCCCCATGCGTTGGCGGGGCCGGCATAGGGATGCCAGCTTGCTCTCCGACAGGCTGCTAGTGCCGCCCTGTCACATCAAACGTAGATTATACCACACGAGAGGATATTGCGTCCCAAAACGTTTTACAGCAATCAGCGTTTTGCATTTCAGGCGGCGCTTGACAAATCCCTCGCCCTGGTTTACCATTGACGGTGGTCGTGCTAGATGGGGAGCTAGTGGTGCCCTGATCCTCTTTCGAGAGGTGACCCGAAATCCACTTTAGCGGGGTCGAAACCCTTTTCGAGGGCCTGATTGTCTGAGCCTGCCTTAGTCAAGTAGCAATGAAGGTCGGGTCCTGCGCGGCAAGAGACTCCGAACCCCGCCAGGTCCGGAAGGAAGCAACGGTAAGGAACCACTCTTGGGTGCCGCAGGGGAGCCTGATCGGAGCCAACTGGTTATGGCAAGTCAGGCTGTCAGGTTCGACAAAAGAGGCACGACCATCCTTTTGGAATCATAGAGAGTGAATACTGCCAGGCTATATCCAGAACAATGCCAACCCAATGCCAACTCCCAGCATTGGGTAGATTCGCCGCGCGTTGCCGGTCTTTTGACTCTGGCGTGCATTGCGCTCGTCGGCGGGTTAATGATCTTCGGCTACCTGCGCACCCTAGTACCCGTTACGTTACAGGTGGATGGGGCGACCTACACATTCCGCACGCACCAAACGACGGTCGAGAGCGTGTTGAGGGAGGCCAACCTCACCACCAGCGCAGAAGACCGGGTCGTCCCCCCGCTTGCCACGCCAATCGAGGCCGGAGACATTATCCAGGTCCAATACGCGCGGCCCGTCCAGGTCAGCGTGGATGGCGCCACCATCACAGGCCGCAGCCTGAAACATTCCGTTCTGGATATATTGGCCGACCTGGGCGTCGAGGTTTCACCCTACGATAAAGTCATTGTCCTAGACGAGGAGGCCGCAGAGAGCCGCGCGTCATTCGCCGCACTCAGGCCATCTACGTGGGTCTGGGCGCTCCCGGCCAACGGGCGCATCCAACCGCCGCTCAAGCCGCCTCTGGGCATTGTCGTTCAACGCGCCGTGCCCGTGACCCTCGATGTGAATGGTCAAACATTTCCAATACACACTGCCGCTCTTTCTGTCGGTGAGGCGCTGTACGAGGCCGGCATCGTTCTACACGAAGCTGACATCGTCAAGCCCGAACTGACCGACCGGCTGGACGCCAACATGGTAATCGCCGTCAAAAACGCCATTCCGGTAACGATTCTGGCGGATGGCCGGCGGTTGCGCACTCGCACCCACCGCACGAACGTGGCAGACGTTCTGGCCGATGCCAACATCACATTGATCGGACTGGATTACACACGCCCCTCGCTCGACAGCCCTCTGACGCCCGGCACGGATATTCAACTGGTGCGCGTGCAAGAGACGTTCGCCATCGAGCAAGAGCCTGTCCCCTTTGAAGTGGTATGGATGCCCGATTCCGAAATGGAAATAGATACACAGGCCCTGCGCCAGGGCGGCGAAAACGGCGTGCTCCAAAAACGGATTCGCGTGCGGTACGAAGATGGGCAAGAAGTCAGTCGCAAACTCGAAGACCAGGGAATTGTTCGCCCGCCCAAGAACAAGGTCATTACGTACGGCACCGGCATCGTAGTGCGAACCTTGGACACGCCTAACGGGCCTGTCGAGTACTGGCGGCGAGTTCGTATGCTGGCAACGTCGTACAGCGCCTCGACGGCCGGCACGCCCAAGACAGCGTCTTATTACGGGCGCACGGCCCTGGGCTGGACTATGCGCCACGGCATCGTGGCTGTAGATCCGCGCGTGGTGCACCTGGGTAGCAATGTGTACGTGCCCGGCTACGGGCCAGGCGTGGCCGGCGACACCGGCGGCGCAATCAAATATCGGCGGATTGATCTGGGATACGATGACGACAACCTGGTCCTGTGGTACCGCTGGGTAGATGTCTATCTGTTGACGCCGGTCCCGCCCGGCGACTCGATCAATTACATCATCCCCGGCTGGCCGCCCGAGCCGTAATCGGCCCTCCATAGCCTGCACCATGCCGCAGCCCGTCAACGTCAAGCAACTGCTAAGGGAATTTGGCCTGCGCCCGCGCAAGAGCCTGGGTCAAAATTTTCTAGCCGACGACGGCGCGCTGGCGCGCATTGCCGCCGCCGCCGACCTTGTTCCTGGCGACGCCGTGTTAGAAATTGGCCCGGGGCTGGGCACGCTCACCCGCCACCTGGCCGAATGCGCCCGGCGCGTAGTGGCGGTCGAGCTTGACGTTTCACTCATCCCCCCTCTGCGCCGGGTCACGGCCCCCTACTCTAACGTCGAAATTGTGCACGGCGATATTCTCGCTTTGCCCATCTCGATGTTTAATTTTCAAACTTACAAAGTCGTCGCCAACATCCCGTACAACATCACGTCGGCAATTTTGCGCTATTTACTCGAAGGCGAAGTAAAGCCGTCGCTCATCGTGCTGACCGTTCAAGCAGAGGTGGCGCAGCGCATCACGGCGGCGCCAGGGGATATGAGTGTGTTGGCCGTAAGCGTTCAATTCTATGGGCGGCCTGTTATCGTGGGGCGCATTGGGGCGGGGGCGTTCTATCCGGCGCCGCAGGTGGATTCGGCCATTGTGCGCATTGAACCGCACGCGCAACCACCCGTGGACGTGCCGGACCCCAACCGCTTTTTCGCCATTGTCAAGGCGGGCTTTTCACAGCGCCGCAAGCAACTGCACAATGCCTTATCGGCTGGACTGGCGCGTCCGCAGGCCCAAGTCGCCGCCGCATTGGAACAGGCCAACCTGGATGGGCGCCGCCGCGCCGAAACGCTATCCTTGGAAGAATGGGCCAGCCTGGCGCGCGAATTTAGCCGTACACCCCGCGATACTTGTCCGGCAGCATCCCCGCCAGAACGCGCATGATTTGTTCGGTATAGAGTTGCAGTTCGGCTGCGCCTGCGTGGCCGCTTGCCGGCAAGCGGAAAGGCTTGCCAATCACCACTGTCAACACCGGGCGCTGTAATCGCTTGAGAGTGGGAATAAACTTTTCAGTACCAGTCACCACCACCGGCAACAAGGGCACGTTCGCGCGCGTGGCTAAATACGCCGCGCCCACCTTGCCCTCTTGCAGCGCGCCCGTTTTGCTGCGTGTTCCTTCCGGCGCCAGGCCGACGACGCAGCCAGCCTGCAGCACGTCAATCGCCGCCCGCAACGCATGGCGGTCCACCTCGCCGCGCCGCACCCAGATCGCCCCCAGTTGGTTCATCAATTCACCGATGAAAAAGTCGTGGCGGTGCGTGCTGGCGGCAAACACAGTGATGGGCGTGGGCAAGGTCGCCATAATCAGCGGCGAGTCAAATATCCCCAGGTGATTGGCAATCACCAGATATGGGCCGCGTTCGGGCACGTTTTCCAACCCGGAAACCTGGCGTTTGGAAAGCGCTGTGAGCAGCGCGTTCGCTACGCCCCGAACAAAAAAATACAAACGAGGATTAGGATGATGGGTGGGCATTTAAATGAAACATCGAGCGCCGCAGGCGCAGCCGTATCACTCCGCAGCGCGCCCCTCGGCCGCTACGGCATAATCAACCGGCGCGTCTCCGCCGGGTGTAAAGCTTATGGAAAACTCGGTTTGCTCGCTGGCCGGCAAACCCTCACCATCGAGTATTTGCTGGCGATAGCCGGTCACCTTGCCCTGGGCATCGTAGGTGGTGACGACGGCCTTGACTCCCACGGCGTCGCGCTGGTCATTGTTGCGCACCAGCCCCACCACGCGAAACTGCAAACCATCCGTGCCGCCCTGGGATTCGGTCACGGCCAGGCGCACATAGCGCCCGCCCGGCTCGATAGACGGTTCAGCGCGTATTATCACCGCCTGAAAGCTGGCATAGTGTCCCGGCGGCGAAGTGAATAACAACCCGAATGGCGATTTGCCCGCCGGGGGAATCACATCCAGCACCGTGAAAGGTTCGCCAGAAGCCAATATCTCTCCCGTACTATCCATCAAGGTGACGCGCACCTGGACATTTTCCAGGGATTCCGACCCGGTATTAACCACTTCACCCAGGCCCCACAACGACCCGACTGCTGTTTCGTACAATCCCACCCCTTGTACTACCGCCGGCAGAGGAGTCGGCGTGGGCAGCAAGGCGTGGCTGCTATCTCCGGGGTCGGACGAAAATGGAATAATGAGTTCCTGGCCAATCTGCAACGATTGAGGATTGACAATGGCGTTGGTCTCTTGAATGGCCGCTACCGACACGCCAAACTTGAGCGCAATGGCAAGCAATGTATCGCCAGACTGGATCACGTAGATGACGGGCGTGGGCGAAGGCGCGGGCGTGGCCGTAGGCGCGGGGGTGTCTGTGGGTGTCATGGCCGGAGATGGGGAAGGCGTGGGCGGCGCCAGTGTAACGCCCAACGAAGCAATAGTTGGGGTAGGCGCTTCTACCACCTGGCCGCACCCGGCAAGCCACACACTTGCCAAGACCATTAATGCAATAATAAAGCGCCGCATCCAGGCATCCGAGATGTGTACTATGAACGCAAAATCAGCCGCCGCGTCATCTTGAGCAAGATACGCAAGGCACGCTGCGACGCATTGAGTTGCGTCGCATTCGACAATCCCATATCGTAAGCGGCCAACGCCGGCAACCATTCGCGCCGGCGCAAGCGCAACCTGCCCAGCGCCAGCCAGGTATCACGCGAGAGATTGGGCGCGTCGCATTTTTCCAGGAGCGCCGTCGTCTCGCGATATAGCTCGATGGCCTTGGCGTCATTGTGGCGCGATTCGTACAGCGCGCCCAAGTTGCCCAGGCTCTGGGCTTCTCCGGCCACGTCGCCAATCTTTTGAAAGATCGCCCGCGCTTCCAACAGGGTTCTTTCGGATTCGTCAAACTGCGCCGCTTGCCGCAGGCACACGCCGCGATCATTAAGCGCCCTGGCGGCGGCGGCCAAATCGCCCTGCGCCAGATAAGCCTGATGAGCTTGCCCAAAGCTCACGGCCGCATCCTCAAAGCGCCCAGAGCGGAACAACTCCATCGCGCCCTCTCGTAGTTGGATAGCATTGCTCATACCATGGCCTCTCAAAACGTAATTTCCAGCAGCCCTTCGGCAATGCCGCGCAGTTGGCTGGCCGGCATCTCTGCCAGGCGCATAGCCACTCTCAAATACGTTTCGTTGATGGGCTGCACCACAAATTCCCGCACGTCCTCTGGCATCGTCAGAAACAATTCGTACAAGCGATCGTTTAACTCGCGCTCGCCGACCATGCCAATTCCCTCGTCGAGAAAGTATGCCATGGGCACGCCCAGGTGCTCACTCATCACTTCCAACTGCGGGAATGGAATGGGACGGTCGCCGCGCTCAAACTCTGCCACCCGGCGCGCCGAGCAGCCTAACACGGCTGCCATGTCTTTTAAGGTTTTGCCAGACTTGGCGCGCGCTTCGCGCAACAACACGGCAATAATGCGTTGGCGCAAAGCAACCAGTTGTTCCGGCGGCGGCGACGCTTCCTGCTCAACCACGGCGTCGCCGTCGCCCCAAAATTGGGCCAGCGGTGTATTCAAAAAATAAGCCAGGAGCTCTAGCTCTGGCAGAGAAATGTCTTTGCGACCCTCTTCATAGGCCGTGATCAGGCTGGGTTGCACTCCCAGCACATCCGCACACTCTTGCTTGGTGCGTCCGCTTTTTGTCCGCGCGCCTTGAAGCAACACTCCCAATATTTTGCGGCGCACAACCAGCACATCTACATCTGGCATCTTGGCCTCCTGCAACACTTGGCCTATTATACCATAGCGCCGCCCCCCGCCGCAACCAAGCCGGGCTAGTCCCGGCGGCCTGTTACGTCTCGCATTTTACGCATTCGCCTCCTCGTGGTAAGATACAACAAATCGGATGTGGAGAAAGCCGTCATGCAGCGAGAATACCCAAACGCACCTATCCCGACCGTTGGAGCGGTTGTATTCAAAGGCGCGCACGTGCTGCTGGCGCAGCGCGGCAAAGAACCCAACAAGGGCATGTGGACCTTGCCAGGTGGGGCCATCGAGCTAGGCGAGACTGCCCGCCAGGCCATCGAACGCGAAGTATGCGAAGAATGCGGCCTCACCGTGCAGGCGGGCGAGGTGGTAGAAGTGTTAGATATCCTCCAACGCGACGAGGCAGGAGCACTGCGCTTCCATTATGTATTGATTGACATGCTCTGCCAGTATGTTAGCGGAGAGATTGAGGCCGGAGATGACGTGGCCGACGCGCGCTGGGTAAGCGCAGGGGAGTTTGACGCATTGAGCGTGCCACAGCGCGCCCGGAGCATCATTGCCAGAGCGCGCCGGATGATCGAACGCACCTCAACGCCCTGTACGTAACAATCGCCGCGCGTCACAAATCGCGCCGGCTAAACGTCCGCATCGCCAGCAGCAATATCACGCCAGCATAGAACGCCGCGTACACAATCATCGCCGTGCTGGGCGTGGAAGTGGCTGAAAAAGGCGACACGTTAAATTCACGGGTGATGGGCGACTGCATCTCGTAGGCAGCGCGCCTCCACAACGCCTCGCTGGGCATCAGCAGGCTGCTGATAATGCCAATGTTGACCGCCGTCTCGTTACGAAGCAGCGAACCAATCTGCTCGACCCACCCGCCGACGAACGCCAAGCCGTATAACCCAAAAGCCAGCACGCCATTGGCCAACGTCGAAAAGCAAGTGCCGCCCAGCACCGTCACGCTTAACAACACCAGGGCTTCCAGCACGAGGAGCAATAGCCCGGTCAACACGTGCGGCAGCGCGACGCGCGTGATAGCAAAAGTCACCCCAATCACCCCGCCTGCCATCAATGCCACGTACAACGTCAACATCACAGCAAACCCTAGCCACTTGCCCAATACGACCTGATAACGATAAAGCGGCTTGGAGACTATGGTTTGCATCGTGCCGGAGGCAATCTCGCCGGAAAGCGTGTCTACAGAGGTCAACACCGTCATCATCACCACCAGGAAATTGACCACGTACAGGCCAGCCATCGCCATGAAATTCACCATCTCCTTAAAGCCCTGCGATCCATACCCTATCTCTGGCCCAGCTTCGCGGTGGATGAAGTACAGGCCGGTGCCATACAAGATTAAAAAAGCCAACCCCAACACCAGGGCCGCCCATAGAATTTTGCGGCGCGCCGCTTCGTGAAACGTCAGGCGAGCGATCACCTCGATAGCCATCATCCTCATCATAGTCCCCCGTCAGTACCCACGATTTGCAAAAATAGATCTTCCAGGCTGAGCTTTTGCGGCGCCATCGCATAGAGCGCGCCGCCCTGCCCCACAACCCACTGCGCGATGAGGGGCAACGTGTCCTCGTCTTTCACGATCAAATGCACGCGAGAGCCGTCCTGGCGCACGTGCTGCCCCCACTGCGCCAGTCCCTCGACGATGCGCGGCGTCAGGTTGCCCACGCGCAATTCGACCGTTGTTTCACCATCTACCAGGGTCTGCAACTCGGCCAGCCGCACTACCGCGCCGTGTTTGATGAACGCCACGCGGTCGCACGTGATTTCAACTTCGCTGAGCAAATGCGAATTGAGAAACACAGCCGTGCCTTGCGCTTTTAACTCGCGAATGACATCTCGCACCAGGCGGCGGCCCACCGGGTCCAACCCGGAAGTCGGCTCGTCCAGAAACACAAGCTTGGGATCATTGAGCAGCGCCTGGGCCAGGCCAATACGCTGCAACATGCCCTTGGAAAACGAGCCTAGCTTTTTATCACGGTGCTGCGTCAATCCCACTACCCCCAGCAACTCGGGAATGCGCTTTTCCAGGCGAGCCGCCGGTATGCGATACAACTGTCCGTGCAGCCGCAAAAATTCGGCGGCGTTCAGCCAGTCGTGGAACCGAAAATGTTCCGGCAAAAAGCCAACCTTTTCCCGGGCGCGCGGGGCGCCTGGCGCGTACTCCATCACGCGCGCCGCACCTCCGCTTGGGGAGACCAGTCCCAACAACATTTTTACAGAGGTTGTTTTGCCGGCGCCGTTAGGGCCCAGAAAGCCAAACACCTCGCCCGCGCCCACATCCAAAGTGAGATCAGATACAGCCACCTTTTCGCCGTACACTTTGCGCAGGTGATGCGTTTCGATGATTTTTTGAGAGGCCATGTGAACTCTATCCTGCTTTTATTCGTCCATAAACCGTGCTCGCCATTTTAACACAAGAGTGCGAAGGATGCCAAGCAACCACTCCGCATCCTTCGCACCGATGGTCAAGGTCAAACTTTACGGCATCGAGTTGACAATTTCCAATGCGCCGTCAAAAGTGCCATAGCCTATCAAGCCATACACCACGTCGTCTTTCTGCCACAGCAGTGTGAACATGGGCCGGTCACTGCGCCGCTCGGTCTGCTCGACAAACAAACCCTGCGAGCCTTCCACCGTCACCTCGCGATACGACGCCATGTTTGTTGGCATGGGTATGACCAGCGTGTTCATCCAATCAATCTTGGCTGCCGCGGCGCGGGCCTCGTCAGGCGACAAGCCCCACAATTGCAGCAGCGTTTCACCCAAAACATTCACGTCAACGTTGGGCGGCAAATCTATAGAAGGGCTGTTGGCTTGAATCAACGTGACTTTTTGATCCTCTGCGCCAAACTCGGCCGAGACCATGGGCTGAATATCCACATGAATTACCGCCCCATCCAGCCCGGCGGGGATTTGCAATTTCGATTTGCCCATCATGTCTAGCGCGGCGCGCGCACGCTCGGCGTCAAACGTGTAGCGCAACTCGAGGCCATTTTGCACCTCCAGCGAGTCTGGCGCGCCCAACGCAGACGGCAGGCGAACCCGCACGCCCGCTTTTTGCGACGCCTCTTCCGCCGAAGCGACTGGCACCGGTTCTGACGGCTCGCGCACGATGGTAACATCCTCAGAAAATACGTTGGCGATTTGTTCCTGAACCCCGGCGTTATCCATATTTTCCAGCGTCTGGGGATTGATCGAGATCACAGCAAACTTGCGCACGCGGAACAGCCCCAAGAACTGGCTGGCGGCAGCGCGCACCGGCGCAAAACTAGACAGTATACCAATCACGGCGATAATCGCCAATGTGGCCCACACGGGCCGAAACTTGTTGCTAAACATATTTTCAACTCCTGTACGTAATAATGCGGCAAGGTTACGCTGCTGTTGGGTGGCGGCGCGGCGAGACTGGGCCGCAGCCTGCTTGAGACGAGCCAATGCCACAGAGGCCGGAAGAGGCGCCTCGGAAGGACGCGGGGCCAACACATCCATCGCGCGGCGCGCCGACGCTGAACGCGCCGACAGAGCATCCAACTGCCAGCGGCACGCGGCGCACAGGCGCAAGTGTACGGCAACCCGCTCAATCTGCGCCGCTTCCAACTCGCCATCGAGATACGCCCGGAGTGTTCCTTCTGTGGGGTGCATCATACTATACTTCCTCTCGAATCTCGCTTTTGGCTCGCGTCCTGTAACGCGCCTCAAACGCTCGCTCGGCCCGGGCCAAAAGCGTGCCGATTGAGGCGGGAGCTACGCCCAGGACGGCGGCCAGCTCCTTGTAAGATAACCCGGCATGGCGCAACACCAACAGTTGGACTTGCTGTGACGTCAGCTCGGCCATCGCCTGGCGCACAACCTGGCGCTGCTCGATACTTGCCACTTGTTCAGCCGGATCAATCGTCTGCGCGCTCTCCAACTCGGCCGCCGCTTGCTCGTGGCCAAGCCGGCGGCGCGCGGCGCGCAACGCATTATAACCCAGGTGGGTCGCCACGCGGTACAGCCACCCCCCCGCGTTATCCAGTTCTTGCCGCGGCTGGCCTTCCGAATCGTATAGTGAGCGATACAGACGCAAAAACGTTTCTTGCGCCAGGTCCTCGGCTTCGGCCTGGTCACCCGTCAGCCGGAACAACACGCCGCAAATCACGCCGTAATACTGGTCAAACAACGCATCGAACGGCTCGGCATCTGCATGGCGTGTATTGTTGAGCGACACACTCTTGGCAATCGCCACTTTACCTCCATGGCCACGTTATCTCATAAATACAGACACCGCCTGGCGCCGTTTTGTGACATGTAGAATTCCCCCCCATCAAGGGGCGCTAGCAGCCTCTGTCGGGGAGCAGGCTGGCATCCCTATGCCAGCCCCGCCAACGCATCGGGATGCGTCGGCCACTCCGACAACCTGCTAGAACTGCTTTAGGAAAATCCTAGGATTTCTCGCTCTTACTTGACACGCCAGGCAATCATAGGTACACTATACCGTCAAATCAGGCCATTTGCAAGGGAAAACCATGAGCAAACTCACTATAGTCAACGATGCCGACTTTGAGAACCAGGTTATACGTTCTCCTCTGCCCGCGCTGGTAGATTTGTGGGCCGAGTGGTGCGGCCCGTGTAAAATGCTCACGCCCATTATTGAAGAGATTGCTTCTGAGTATACCGGCCGGCTCAGAGTATTCAAATTGAACGTAGACGACAATCCCAACACCCCCTCACAATTTGGCATTCTGGGTATTCCCACCTTGTTGCTTTTCAAAGAGGGACAACTCGTCGAAAGCATCACCGGCTATATGCACAAAGATCGCCTACTTGCAAAAATAGGGCCACATCTGATATAATTAAAGCACATTCCCCATCGCACAGGTTGGTCAACAAGGGAAGCCAAGTGCCCAGCCCGTACTTTAGTATAACAATGCACATCCTCGCTCTCTTCGAGACGTGTGGCTGCCGAAAGAGGGTAAGAGCAACAAGTGGCGTGTTGTACTGAAAGCGATATACGAGGGAAAAATGCCCCCCAAACACTTTTCCAGGGGAATCATTGGAATCATTGGCTTCTTACTTGCCATCGCGCTGGCAGGATTAGCCTCCCACGCCCTGTCATCCCATACGCTCCTGGCCGGCCCCCTTTTTACGGGCAATGTTCCGGCTGATTTTACAGCGCCCGATGTAGTGGTGGTGGCTGATCCGGGCGGCCTGGCCGACGTGGATCTCCCCGCCGCGGCGCCGTCCGGCACGATCAGCGGTTGGGACGTTGCCGCAGACGCTATATACTTTGACTATGACTCTGACACAGATACCATGTACGTCGGCATCAATTGCCATGGTATTTGCGGCGACGCCGATGGCGACGGCGACCCATCCACAACGGCACCCTGGCTGGACAATGTTGGCGGCATTGACCTGGCGGACATGGCCGAAACCGAGTTTTTCATTTTGTTCGTCAGGCCCGATAATGATACTGCGCCGCTGACCCTGGTGGGCGTCTTGCCTTTTTACGACATCAATGCCTTTAGCATTTACAATCCGCTCAATCCCCTGTCCAGTACCGTTACCTTGTTCGCCAGTCCCAGCGCGGCGGCGCCGGATTTAGAGTTTAGCATTTCCCAGTTTTCTACTCTGCCTGGCTTTAACTTTACTCCGTGCAGCACTGTTACATTCAGGACGAGCCTGATCCTTGGCTCCTTCCAGGATGACGACATTGGCGAAGAATTCGTTCCTTCGCCATTCAATTATGTGACCGTGACAATTCCCATCGCGCCGTTCCCAAGCGAGGCCGATCTAGAACTTGCCATGTCGGCTGTGCCCACATCGGCTGCGCCTGGCGCTCCCCTTTCTTACGTTCTCAACTATCGCAATAATGGCCCGCAGTGCTCTACGCGCGTGTCCATCATTAACCAGATACCCTCGCTCATAACCGACGCCAAATTCGCAAGCGATCCGCCGCTCACCGCCAGCGGCAGCTTTTCTTATACCTGGGACGTCGGTACGTTGATGCCGGGGATGAGCGGCGTCGTTACAATCACAGGCAGGCTGCAAGTCGGCCTGCCCGCCGGTACACTCATCACCAACACAGCCACCATCACTGGCGACTATGAGGTGAATCCAGGCAACAACGGCAGTCAATCTGCCACGATGGTGCTGAATCTTCCGCCGCTCGCTGTAGACGATTCAGTGAGCACGCTGGAAGACATCACGCTGGGCCTCGATGTACTGAGCAATGACAGCGACCTCAATCACGACGCCCTGGTTGTAATCAGCGTGGAACCGCCCGCCAACGGGGTAGCTGGCACAAGCAGTCTGACTATTACCTATACACCAACGCACAATTTTAACGGCGTGGATAGTTTCGCTTACACCGTCAGCGATGGGCACGGCGGTTCAAGCACCGCCGCTGTTACCATCACTGTCATAGCAGTCAATGATCCGCCGCTCACCGTGGGCGAGAGCTATACTACCGCCAAAGACACACCGCTCGTAGTAGCCGCACCCGGCGTATTGGATAATGACACTGATCCAGAAGTTGACCCCCTGACGGCGCACCTTGACTTGGCGCCCCTATTTGGAGACCTGACGCTCTTGCCTGACGGCGGATTTGTCTACACGCCCACGCTCGATTTTTACGGTGTGGACACCTTTACCTATCACGCCAATGATGGCAGCGACAGTTCCGGCACAACCACTGTCACCATCACCGTGGTACCGGTTGATGCTCCCCCATTCGCCGCCAACGACAGCTACACCACCACCAAAGACACACCGCTCGCGGTGGCGGCGCCGGGCGTGCTGGACAATGACACTGACCCAGAAGGCCGCCCGTTGACAGCGCACCTTGACTCGGTGCCCACATTTGGAGAGCTGACGCTTTTGCCAGATGGCGGATTTGTTTATACACCCACGCTTGATTTTTACGGGGTTGATCTCTTTACTTATCACGCCAGCGACAGCGTAAACAACTCGAACGTCGCTATGGTCGTCATCACCGTCACGCCAATGGTCAACAATCCGCCCGTGGCCGTGAACGACGATTACACTACCGTCGAAGACACACCGCTCACGGTGGCCGCGCCGGGCGTGTTGGGCAATGACACCGACCCCGAAGGCCAGCCCTTGACAGCGCATCTCGACCACGCTCCCGCGCTTGGTGCACTGGCGCTTTGGCCCAACGGCGCGCTGGTCTATACGCCCACTCTCGGTTACACCGGCGTCGTCACCTTTAGCTATCACGCCAGCGACGGCGCACACAACTCGAACGTCGCTATGGTCGTCATCACCGTCACGCCAATGGTCAACAATCCGCCCGTGGCCGTGAACGACGATTACACTACCGTCGAAGACACACCGCTCACGGTGGCCGCGCCGGGCGTGTTGGGCAATGACACCGACCCCGAAGGCCAGCCCTTGACAGCGCATCTCGACCACGCTCCCGCGCTTGGTGCACTGGCGCTTTGGCCCAACGGCGCGCTGGTCTATACGCCCACTCTCGGTTACACCGGCGTCGTCACCTTTAGCTATCACGCCAGCGACGGCGCACACAACTCGAACGTCGCTATGGTCGTCATCACCGTCACGCCAATGGTCAACAATCC
>CAZYXV010000001.1:195191-302826 GCA_964651475.1 uncultured Anaerolineae bacterium
CACACAACTCGAACGTCGCTATGGTCGTCATCACCGTCACGCCAATGGTCAACAACCCGCCCGTCGCCGCCGATGACGCCACTGCCACCCTGGAAGGTCTACCTGTGACAATTGACGTGCTCGCCAACGACAGCGACGCGGATGAGGACAGCCTCGCTATTATAGCCGTGGGCAATCCCTCTCATGGGGGCGCCAAAACAGATGGCACAGTCATTGTCTACACGCCTACGCTCAACTTTCGCGGCCAGGATATTTTCACCTACACTATCAGCGATGGCAACGGCGGCCACGACACGGCTATCGTGACCGTCACTGTCAGGGCAAAACCCATCATCTATCTGCCGCTCGTGATGCAGCAGTATGTCAGCGCGCCCGACCTGGTCATCGAGCACCTCATTGCCACCAACAACAATGTGCAAGTTGTTATCAAAAACCAGGGTGATGCGCCGATCGTTGGTGTCTTCTGGGTGGAGGCCTACATTGACCCTCATCCTGTTCCAACCGGCGTCAACCAAACCTGGGATCAGTTATGCAGCCAGGGACTCGTCTGGGGCATCACGAGCGCAGCCCTGCCTTCTCTCGTAGCGGGTGGAACTCTCACGCTCACCGTGGGCGACGCATATTACCGCGAAAATTTGAGCGAGATATCTTGGCCGCTGCCAGTTGGCACCCCCGTCTACGCCCAGGTGGATTCAGCCGACATCCGAACCACGTATGGGGCCGTGCTCGAGAAACACGAAATCGTCGGCGCAGCCTACAATAACATCACCGGCACGCTATCGACGCCAGACGCCCTAAGCCCAGTCACAGAACGCGGAGAACATGGAAACTGACATTCTCCGCGTATCGCCCTAGATCAAGCCGGCAGGGTGAGATATATTTTTTGGTAGCTGTGGTAGCGAGCCTCGGAGATGCGCCCTTCCCGCAAGGCGTGTTTTACGGCGCAGTCTGGCTCGTGGGTATGTGAACAATCGCTAAAGCGGCAATACCTGGCCGCAGAGGCAATTTCTGGATAAAAGTGGACCAGCTCGCTCTGGCGCAGACCGCTCAGGCCAAACTCACGGATTCCTGGAGTGTCCACAACAAAACCGCCCATCTCTAACTTTAGCATACTAACCTGAGTGGTGGTATGTTTTCCCTCTCCACTGGCGTCGCTTACTTCACGGGTGCGGAGATGTAACCCCGGTTGCACGGCAATCAACAACGACGATTTGCCTACGCCCGATACCCCGGTCAGCACCGTGATCCGCCCGCGTAGCACCTCGCACAAATCGGGGATACCTTGCCCGGTGAGCGCGCTGGTAAAGAGCACACGATAGCCCAGGTCGAGGTAGGGGCGCAGCGTGGCGCGGCAGGCGGCCTCGTCTTCAGCCAGGTCAACCTTGTTGACGCAAATAATTGGCCTCAGGTTGCACCGCTCGGCAGAGACGAGATAGCGATCTATCAATTCCAACCAGATGACGGGGTCACGCCAGGCGACGACGATCAAAACCTGGTCGGCATTCGCCACAATGACCTGCCGCAGATGGTCGAGATACACATCGGGTCGAGCCAGCGCGCTGCGGCGAGGCAGTACGGCCTCCACAATGCCGTGCCCCGATCCGTCGCCATCTTTCACTATCACGTGATCGCCCACAGCCACCACGTTGGTAAAACCCGTATCCACCGCGCTCAACGAACCGCGCAGTCCACACATCAGGCTGCGCCCCTCCACATCCACCCGGCACAAACTGCTGCTCACCTCCACCACCACGCCTCGCTGCCCCGCCATTTCTTCCACCGGCCGGGCGCTGTCGGCGTCTTCCTGGTCTTCCCACTCTGCCAGCGCCCTGGCCCAAACCGCCTGGCGGCGCTCGCGTTCTCCACGCGGCATGACGCGCTCGCTGCTTGGCATACCTGCAAGATCGTCAACGCTATCCGGCGTCCACTCTTTGGAACGCACCTGCTTAGGTTTGCGGTTGCGCTTGACTTGCTTTTGAACCATTCGCATGGTCTTGGCAGTCTTGTAATGCTGCCATCGCTTTTCTTCACGAGTAGGCACGGCTGTATTCCTCCACCATATTAAAGCAAACGGGCCACGAATCATCTGGCGCTCGTGGCCCTAAACAAAAAAACCACGAGTGAGCGATCTCGTCGCCGACTCGTGGCAAGCTCTACAAACTCAGCTCCAGCGCTGTATGCTAGATGCCCCACTCGCCCAGAGGGCGGCAGACAAGATCAATACAAATAGAAACACACACAAGTGCCCGTGTTTGTATCATATTGTTTGCCTCCTTCTGGAATAAAAATCTGTTTGCCCTAACGCGCGTTTATTATACATAAAAGCCCGGATTCGTCAAACGCCGCCCCGCTTGCTCGTTCCACCGCACGGGCCGGCTGCCACCCCACCCGTACCTTAGAACTATTGCCACTTTGCGCCAGAATATTGTATACTAACTTTGTGCTGGCAATACCCCAGCGCTGCAAATCATTCGGACTGAATCATATCAGCTTCATCACCCTCGTACCCAAAAATTTGTGCTAGATAATCGTTTTTATCTTTTCACGGAGGGGAATTTTTCATGTATATCAAACGTTTCATCCATGTCTTGACTCTCGCGTTTTTCTTCCTCGTTGTCAGCGTGCTTGGATTGGCTCTCAGCGCCAACCCGCCCCAAACAGTTCAGGCCAGTCCCAACCAGCCATCTTTTGCGCCAGCCGACGTCGAGGTCGTAGAGCTTGTCCCCGACGCTCCCGCTCGGGCCGCCCCGGCGCGGCTCGAACTCAACGGCAGCTACAACGTTTACTATGTCGCGTCGCCGTGCGATGGCGTTCCGGCGCCGTGCTATACCAGCGTGCAGGCAGCCATAGACGCCGCCCACACGCCCACCGACCTTATCAAAGTGGCTGCCGGGACATACAGCGGCGTGGTGCTCCGGGGCGGCACGCTGCAAACCGCCTATATCAGCAAGACCCTCATTCTGCAGGGCGGCTATACCACGTCCGATTGGAACACGCCCGACCCTGTCGCGCATCGCACCGTGCTGGACGCTGGCGGCGGCGGGCGCGTCATCTTTATGACCAACACCGTGACGGCCACAGTGGCCGGGTTCGACATTCGTAATGGCCGGGTCACCAGCGCTGGCGGCGGCGGCGTCTACGTGGGCAACGGCAATCTCACCCTGCAAGACAACCGAATCTATAACAATGTCTTTAACAGCGCCTCTTCCAACAACGGGGGCGGCGGCATCTTGATCGCCATGGGCAGTTCCACCCTTCAAGATAACGAGATTTACAACAACACCGCCAACATTACCACCACGCAGGGCGGAAGCGGGGGCGGCGGCGTCTATGTTTACGAAGGCAATGCCACACTGGAGCGCAATGCCATCTGGGGCAACCAGAGCCGGGTAGTCGCTTCGTCGGGCAGCATCGAGGGCGGCGGGGGGGGCGGCATTTTCATCCGCAGCGCCAGCGGCGCCTACACTTCAGTGATACGAGATAACCGCATCTCTACCAACACCGTGACGCTTTCAGGCCAGATGATTCAAAGCGGCGGCGGCGGCGTCTACGTCTACAGAGATGATACCCTCGTGGAATTGAACGAGATTTACAATAACACGGCAAACACCACTGCCTCCGACGACGGCGGCGGCGGCCTCTACGTCCACTGTCATTTGGGCTGCGCGCCCCACGTCACACAAAACAAGGTATACAACAACAGCCTCCCTGGCGGCTCGGTTAATCAGCGCGGCGGCGGCGTTTACGTCTATGCAAGCGGCGCGCTGGTGGAAAGAAACGCCATTTACGACAATACCGCCCACCAGGGCGGCGGACTGGCCATTGACATCAGTTCCACCACTGTCCAAAACAACCTTATCTACAGCAACACGGCCGCCGACGGCGGTGGTATCTTTACATACCAGTCCGTTGGAACCTCGAACCCCACACTTGTCAACAATACAATCTATAGCAACCAGGCCAATCCAGGCAGCGGCGGCGGCATTCACCGGGCGAGCGGTTCCCCCACAATTCGCAACAACATCATAGCCAACAACACTGGCTACGGCGTGTATGCCATCGGCTTTGCCGTTTATTATTCTGACTTTTCGAATAACTCAGCGGGAACTTGCATCCTTGGCACAACGTGTACGGCAGTCGAGCACAACATTTTCAGCGACCCTCTCTTCAAGAATCCGCCCGTAAACTTGCGCCTGCAATCCAGCTCGCCGTGCATTGACGCCGCCGACCCAAGCAACTATCCCGCCACCGATTACGACGGTTACGCTCGCCCGTTCGGCCAATACGCCGATATGGGGGCGTTTGAATTTTACGCCGGCGACTGCTTTGCGCAGGTTCCACCCGATACGCGCGTGTACACGAATGCGCAGACAGCGATTGACGTGGCCGGCTCGGGCGCGCTGGTCAAGCTGGCCGGCACGTGCGCGGACGTCGGCCAGCGCGCCGGGCTGTGGCAACTGGCCTACGTCAGCAAGACGGTGACGCTGCGAGGCGGCTATACCACTACGAACTGGGACACCTCCAACCCCACCGCCAACCCCACCACGCTGGATGCGATGGGACAGGGACGCGCCATCTATATCACCGGCAATATCGCCCCGACTGTCGAGGGATTGCGCATCACGGGCGGCGACGCCAGCCTGGGCGGGGGCGCCAACCAGGGCGGCGGCGTGCATGTCGTCACAGCCACGGCCACGCTCAAAAACTGCCAGGTGTTTAGCAATACGGCACAATTGGGCGGAGGCATGTTCAACTTGAGCAGCGATTCCAAGCTGGTCAATGTGAACTTTTACCGGAACACAGCCCAGACCGGCGCGGGGATGTACAACACAAACAGCGCCCCCAGGCTGGTGAATGTGACGTTTAACGGCAACACGGCCTCCGCCTCCGGCGGCGGGATGGCCAATGCTGCCGGCAGCAGCCCCACATTGGCAAACGTCACCTTTAGCGGCAACGCCGCCTCCACCTCCGGCGGCGGGATATACAATGCCAACAGTGCCCCCCAAATAGTGAATGTCACCCTGAGCAGCAATTCAGCGGGGCAAGGCGGGGGGGTTTTTAACAGTTCCAGCAATCCCACTATCACTAACAGCATCTTGTGGAGCAACGCCAGCGGGCAGATTAGCGGCACCGGCTCGCTCTCGGTTTCGTACTGCCTGGTGCAGGGCGGGTATGCGGGCGGCTCGCACATCATCAGCGGCGATCCGCTCTTTGTCCGCGACCCCGGCGCCGGCGCCGACGCCACCTGGGGCACAGACGACGACGATTACGGCGACCTGCGCTTGCGCTCCACTTCGCCCGCCATTGACCAGGGGCGCAACGCCGCCGTACCGCCCGATACGCTGGACCTCGACGGCGACGGCAACACAGCCGAGACGCTCCCGTTGGACATGGCGGGCAATCCCCGCATCAACGGCACGCCGCCGGTGGTGGACCTGGGCGCTTACGAAGCCACCATCGCCGACCTGCGCCTGACCAAGACCGTCGTGCCCAGTACGCTTGTCTCGCCCGGCGATCTCGTCACGTACACCTTGACATTTTCCAACGCCGGGCCGTCTATCGCGCCCAACGTCGTGGTGGCAGACCAGGTGCCTATCAGCCTGACGCAAATCAGCTTTACTTCTACCGGCGCGCTCGTCACGCCGGTGCCGGGCGTCACGTACACCTGGCAGGTGACAAACCTGAATCCCGGCGACGGCGGCGTCATTATCGTCAACGGCGTCGTCAAGAGCGGCCTGCCCAACTATGCCACCTTCACCAACACCGCCTCCATCACCAGCACCGCCGTAGACACAGACACCGCCAACAACGGCGGTTCGGCGGCGCTCACCGTCACCGTGCCCGTGTTGAGCATCGGCAAGCAAGCAGCGCGCGATCCGGTGCCGGCCGGCAAGGTGCTCACGTACACCCTCACCGTGACGAACAGCGGCGACATTGCCGCCACTGGCGTGACAATCACCGACACACTCCCGGCCAACACCGCCTTCCGCTCGGCCGATAGCGGCGGAGTGTTAGTGGGCAGCCAGGTGCGCTGGACAGGTCTGACGGTGGGCATCGGCAGCCACCTCAGCGTGCGCTTTTCCGTCACCGTGACCAAGCCGCTGCCCAATGGCACACTGCTCCACAACGACGAGTATGGCGTGACCAGCGTCCAGGGCGCCAGCGCCGCCGGCGCGCCGCTCGCCGTCACCGTCACCAGCGCGCCCGACGTCTCAATCCGCAAGACCGCCACGCCCACCACCGCCATTCCGGGCCAACCCATTACCTTCACCCTGACCTTTTCCAACGCCGGCAATGATACTGCTGCCAACGTCGTCGTCACCGATATCGTGCCGGTCGAATTAACCGGCGTGAGCTTTGCACCCATCGGCGTCGCCGTCACCGATACGCTGGCTGCGCCGCCTTTTGTGTGGGACGTACAAGACCTGCTGCCCGATGCATCCGGCGCGATTCGCATTAACGGCACAGTCAGAACGGGCCTGCCCAATCACGCCACATTTACAAACCTCGCCGACATCGCCACCAGCGGCGTAGAGACAAACACCACCGACAACAGCCACTCCGTCCTCGTGATGGTCACAGCGCCTGCATTGAGCATTGACAAGGTGGCAATACCCGACCCGGTGCCGGCCGGCGAGGTGCTCACGTACACCCTCACCGTGACGAACAGCGGCGACATTGCCGCCACTGGCGTGACAATCACCGACACACTCCCGGCCAACACCGCCTTCCGCTCGGCCGATAGCGGCGGAGTGTTAGTGGGCAGCCAGGTGCGCTGGACAGGTCTGACGGTGGGCATCGGCAGCCACCTCAGCGTGCGCTTTTCCGTCACCGTGACCAAGCCGCTGCCCAATGGCACACTGCTCCACAACGACGAGTATGGCGTGACCAGCGTCCAGGGCGCCAGCGCCGCCGGCGCGCCGCTCGCCGTCACCGTCACCAGCGCGCCCGACGTCTCAATCCGCAAGACCGCCACGCCCACCATGGCCGCGCCGGGGCAAGCCGTCACATACACCCTCGTCTTCACCAACGTTGGCAACGACACCGCCGCCAACGTCGTCATCACCGATATCGTGCCGATCAGTTTCACGGTTCAAAGCATCATGAGCAGCGGCGTGAATATCACCGACACACACGCCATCCCGCCATACGTCTGGAGCGTCCAGGACCTGCTCCCAGACGCGGGCGGCTTGATCGTCATAAATGGCATGATCAGCCCCACCCTCCGCGCCGGCAACACCTTTACCAACACGGCTCTCATCGCCGCCGATGCAGAGATCAACACGGCGAACAATAGCAGCGGCGCGCCCGTAATCGTTCCTAACGCCAACCTCGCCATCACCAAGACCGCCTGGCCCGACCCGGCCATTGCGGGCGAATCGTTGTACTATACCATCACCATCGTCAACCTGGGGCCAGACCCCGCTTACGGCGTCGTACTTTCAGACACATTGCCTCCCAGCACCACGCTGCATACGGTTGACCAGACGGATTACTTTTTCCAGGATCCCTTTGGGCCTGACGGCGGAGAAGGCTGGAATATCGCCTGGCACGACGGCCGCCCCAACATTCCAACAGATAACTGGATCGAGATGGCGAACCCCATAACGCCAACCGGCGTGTATACCTCGCGCGTGATGGACGGCTACAACGCGGTCACGTGGAATCGCCTGGCGTGGATACCCCGGCGGCCCTATGGCAAAGCGCTGCCCGACGGCGGGCAGGCAGAAACAGCCTACGACCTGGGCAACGCCAACATGAGCGGCAACGCGCTCTTGCTGCACCTGGACGAAGCCGGCCCGACCAGTACGTTCAGCGACACTTCTGGATTGAACCACATTGGCGCGTGCCCGGCGGCTATCGGCGAAACATGCCCCACCCCCGGCGCGCTGGGGCGCCTCGGCAGCGCGTTGAGCTTTGACGGCGCATTGAGCCAGACCATCGTGGTCGCAGACGATGCCGATCCGACACGCTTTGCAATGGAACTGTGGGTGCGCTCCTCCGTCGTCACCAACACCAGTTTCATCCTCCGCACCGACGCCGTAACCAGCGCGGTGAGGCCGGGACACTATTCGCAATTGCTCGGCATCTCGGGCAGCAAGTTCATTTATTACGTCAACGACGGCGCCGGCAAGACCATCGCCAGCCAGAGCGACGTGATGACAGACACGTGGTATCACGTGGTCGGCACGGCGCAGAGCGGCGGCGAAATCAGGCTGTACGTCAACGGGGCGCTAGAAGCCCGGCAAAGCGGCATCCGCACCTTGTGGGTGGGCGGGACACAGTACCGCCTGGGGGCAAGCTATGGACTGCCCGGCGCGGCGCGCTATTTCAGCGGCGACCTGGACGAAGTGGCCGTCTATAGCCGCACGCTTTCCACCGCCGAAATCGCCGACCACTATTTGCGCGGCGCGCTGCGCATGGATTTCCAGGTGCGCTCGTGCGACGACGAGGCTTGCGCTGGCGAAAGCTTTGTGGGGCCGGGCGGCCTGCTCACAACCACGTACTCTGAGTTGAACAGCACTCGACCCTTTAGCCTGACGCCCGCCGTGGCGCTGAGCGGAATCTCGCCCAATCGCTACTTTCAATATCAGGCCGCGCTGGCAAGCGACAACCCGGCCTACTCGCCGCAGTTGCGGCAGGTGGACATCGGCCCGGCGCACAGCGCCGTGACGGCCACGCAGGGCAGTTGCATCGCGCCCACCTACAACACCTTCACGTGCAATCTGGGTATCATTCCCAGCGGTGGAGTCGTCACCGTGGCCGCCGGCGCGTGGATCAATCCGTGGGCCTTGGGCATCATCACCAATACCGCCGCCATCACCGCCGAAACGCCCGATTCGGATCCGTTGAATAACACCGCCGTCGCCACCGCAACGGTAGAGGGCGAAGCCAATCTCATCATTGAAAAATACGACGAGGATTGGAACGACGGCACGGACCCCGTCAGCCCAGGCGGGCCAATGATTTATACCCTGCTCGTTCGCAATGCCGGCCCGAGCACAGCCCGCTCTGTGGTAGTTACAGACGCCATGCCGGGCACTGTCATCACCGTGACCGCGCCCGACGATTGGAATCCATGCCAATTCACGGGCCAGCTCGTCACGTGCACCATCGCCAACCTTGGGCCGACGGGGTACAACTGGCAGCAAGTGTACGACTGGGAAGAAATCGTCATCACGGCCATCGCGCCCCTGGCGACGGGCATCGTCACCAACACTGCCGGCGCCGCGGCCGCCACGCCCGAGTTGCGCCCCGGCGACAATATCACCTACGAAACCACCCTCGTCACACCGGTAGCGGACGTGTGGGTCGAAAAGATTGCCAGCCCCAATCCGGTCGAGCCTGGCCAGACGCTCGTGTACACTATCACCGTCACCAATAACGGTCCCTACACCGCCACCAACGTAATCGTGACGGACACCTTGCCGGCCGGCCTGACGGGCACGCCCGTCGGCGGCAGCGAGTGGACGTGCAGCCCGCCAGGCAACCGGGTAGTTTGCCGGTTGAACCATTCACTGGCGGCGACGCAATCCGCCGCGTTTGTCATCACCACCAGCGCGCCCCAAAGCGGGTTCCTGGTGAATCACGCGCACGTCACGGCGGACCAGTACGACATCGAGCCGGACAACAACTGGGACTCGGCGTACACAGCCGTGCTGGCAGTAGCGGATCTTTCCATCAGCAAGTATGACACACCCGATCCCGTAGACACTGGCGCGCCGCTCACGTATACCCTCGTCGTCACCAACACCGGGCCTGCGCCCGCCGGCGTGTTGACCACCTCGCTGCAAGCGTCAAACGGAATCGCCTTCGATATCCCCATCATGGCAGGGCGCGCCAGGCCGTACCGCTCCAGCATCCACCTCACTAATGTGCCTGGCTATATCAACAACGTGACCGTCACACTCCGCAACCTGAGCCACTCGTATCCCGCCGACCTCAGCATCCTGCTGGTGGGGCCGAATGGACAAAGCGTGGTGCTCATGAGCAGCGCCGGCGGCGGCACGGCTGTAAACAATCTGACCCTCAGATTCAACGACGCGGGCGTTTCAATGAGCGAGCCGCTCACGTCCACCGTCGTCTACCGCCCCACCAACAACGGCCTTAGCATGGACTTTCCGCCTCCAGCGCCTTCCAGCCCGTATGGCGGCAGTCTGTCAACGTTTATCGGCAGCGACCCGAACGGCCCCTGGCGCCTGTACGTGATGGACACGGTTTACTCGGATGACGGGCAAATCGCTGATGGCTGGAGATTGCAAATAAGCACCGCCACAACCGACACTGTCACCCTGACCGACACCCTGCCCGCCGGCCTGACCAACGTGCAGCTCGCCGCGCCGCCGGCCGGTTGGCAATGCGATCTCGCCGGCAGTGCGCTGGCGTGCCAAACCAATTATTTCGCCGTGGGTACTCCAGCGATCTTTACGATTAATGCCACCGCGCCCCTCACCGGCGGCGTCATCACCAACACGGCCAGCATCACATCTACCATCACCGATATGGATCAGCGCAATAATACCGTCGCCATCACCACCACAGTCTCGTCGGCGGCGGACCTGGGCATTGCCAAACGCGCAAACGCCAGCACGGTGTACCTGGGCGATCCCATCACCTATACGCTGAGCATCAGCAACAATGGCCCTAGCGCCATCCTGTCGCCCGTGGTGGTGACGGACCGTCTGCCCGCCGGGCTGGCCGGTGTGGTGGTCTACAGCGGCGCGTGGACGTGCGACACGTCGGCTTTGCCGCTGCTCACCTGCACCATCGGCGCTTTGCCGCTCGGGCCTGCGCCCGACATCGTCGTCGCCGCCACCGCGCCCGCCACCGACGGCATCATCACCAACACAGCCAGCGTCACATCTACCATCACCGATATGGATCAGCGCAATAATACCGTCGCCATCACCACCACAGTCTCGTCGGCGGCGGACCTGGGCATTGCCAAACGCGCAAACGCCAGCACGGTGTACCTGGGCGATCCCATCACCTATACGCTGAGCATCAGCAACAATGGCCCTAGCGCCATCCTGTCGCCCGTGGTGGTGACGGACCGTCTGCCCGCCGGGCTGGCCGGTGTGGTGGTCTACAGCGGCGCGTGGACGTGCGACACGTCGGCTTTGCCGCTGCTCACCTGCACCATCGGCGCTTTGCCGCTCGGGCCTGCGCCCGACATCGTCATCGCCGCCACCGTGCCCGCTACCACCAGCGTGCTCGTCAACACGGCCAGCGTCGCTTCAATGGCGCGCGATCCAAACACAACCAACAACACCGACTCGGTAACGACGAACGTCACTGAGCACCCCATCATGGGACTGATGGCGTACAACAGTAGCCCGACTGTGATTGGAAATCCCACTTTTCTCACGGCCACCTTCTCGACGGGCGAGAACGTATCTTTTGCGTGGGACTTGGGCGACGGCAGCGTAGCGAGCGGTGCGACCGTATCTCACACGTTCGCGCTGGTCGGGGCCTACACGGCCACCGTCACCGCCAGCAACAGCGTGGGCGACGTCGTCGCTACAACTCGCGTCACCATCATCCCGATGCCTCTGCGACACATCTACCTGCCCATCGTATGCAAACAGTGCGTTTACGCGCCGGACCTGGTTATAGACAGCCTGATTGTCACCAGCAACGCTGTCACCGTGACCATCAAGAACCAGGGCGACGCCCCGGTCACGAGCATATTCACGCACGAGTTTTGGGTTGACGTTTACGTCAATCCTGATACTCCCCCTCAGCGTGTTGACCAGAGATGGGATTACGTGGGGCCGCAGGGCCTGGCCTGGGGCATCACCGCAGACGCGCTACCCTTGAATCCGGGCGACGTGCTCACACTCACCGCGCGCGCCGGGGCGACGGTTACTCAGACGGTGGGCGGCGCGTACTTCCGCTCAGATTATAGCTTTGTCACGTGGACGCTGCCAGTAAATACGCCGATTTGGGCGCAGGTGGATTCGACCAGCAATCCCAATGCAGTGTATGGCGCAGTGCAAGAAAACCACGAGATTCTCAACCAGAGCTATAACAACATCACGGGGCCAGTATATTCATCCGCTTTGACGAGCGAGGCAAAAAAGCCGGCGGCTATCGTCAGAACCAATCGGCCCAAGAGCCGACCTCTAGGATCCATCTTTTTCGAAGCTGTAACCAATGCCTCGGCTAGTCTCGATGGTTATCGGCCACCCAGGTGGTGAACGCAGCTCACCGAGGAGAATTTTTAAAATGAGCACAGAAACTCAAACAGACAAGGGCACAATGTTCAGGGCTGGCATCGTCATTCCTTTAGTGATCCTAGCCTTTTTTGCAGGAGCGCTGTTGTTAATCGCCTGGCTGCCTGCGATGGTGCAAGCTGCGCCGGCAGCTTTGCCGCCCCGTCCCTCGCCCACCCCCACCAACGAGCCGGTGGTAACACCACCCGCAACCCCACCAACGGGCGTACCCACTTCTCAACCAGCCCACCGGGCGCCGGCCGCCTCGGCATTGATCCGCTTGCAGGCTTACTTTGACCCTGCCCGGATACCATGGCAAACGCTGTGGACGGTTGTTCAATGGCAAGATGGTCAGGGCGAGTGGCATAACGTTGACGGCTGGCAAGGCACATTCGACGAGGTGACGGGCAACGAAGGCCAAAAAGTATGGTGGGTGGCCAAAGCCCACCTGGGCACAGGGCCATTTCGTTGGATGATTTACAATAGCAACACCGGCAAGATATTCGCGGTGAGCAATCACTTTTATCTGCCGGCCGCGCTCGACCAGGCTGTGATTGTTCAAGTGCAACTTGCGCCGTAGGCCCGATAAGTGATCAGCCTCCCGCAGGGCGCAAACTGCGGGAGGTTTTAAAATATTGTATAATAGAGGCGCGGGAAATATCATCCGCAAAAGTCTCTAAAAACTCGCGTCGCTTTTATTGGGAGGCACCTAATGCGCAAGCGGCTCATCGTCCCCATACTCGGCCTGCTCCTCGTGGCGGTTCTTGCCCGGCCCGCTTTGGCCCAAGATCAAGGTCTGTACGCCGACCGCTACGACGTAGAAATCATCGTCTTGCCCAACGGCAACATGCGCGTCATCGAGCGGCAGACGATTGTCTTTACGCGGGGCAGCTTTCACGAGGGCTTTGCCATCATCCCCACCAACCGCGTCCAAGACATCAGCGATGTGCAAGTCGTGGGCGATGGCAAGCTGTACACGCAGGGATACGGGCGGGCGGGCACGTTTAACGTCGAAACCCAAGACGACCAGCTTGTCGTGACGTGGAATTTTGATTACGTTTCAAACTCGACACACGTGTATGAACTGCGCTACACCGTCAGGGGTGGGCTGCGCTACTATCCAGAATACGGAGAGGCGTGGTGGAAAGCCATTCCCCCCGAACACGCTTATCCTATCCGCAACGCCACCGTTCGCGTCAAACTGCCGCCCGGCGCCACCATCCTGACCGACCCACAGAGCGGAAAGGATTATGCTGGTGCGGCGCCGGACATTGCTCAAACCGCGGTGGCCACCGACCGGCTGGAGGCGTTGTTCACCATCAATCGCGTCATTGACGAAAACCAAGAAGTAGAAGTGCGCGTGCGCTTTACGCCGGGGGTGGTGGCCGGGCAGGCGCCCGCCTGGCAGGCTGAATTTGACCAACAACAAGCGTGGAACGACACCTATCGCCCCACAGCCAACCTTGGGCTTGGGGTGCTGGGCGCTGTCATCTTGATAGGGGGCCCTCTGCTGGTGCTGGCCGCATGGTACACCATCGGGCGCGATCCTTCCGTCGGGTTGATGGCCGATCAAGTCAGCAGCCTGCCAGCCAACACACCTCCCGGGCTGGTCGGCGCGCTGGTAGACGAAAAGGCCGATATCCAAGACATTCTGGCAACATTGATTGACCTGGCGCGGCGCGGCTACCTCACCATTAGCGAAGAGCAAGGCAAGGGTCTGTTTGCCTCGCGCGATTTCGTCTATCGCAGCACCGGTAAAGCTCTTGATGGCCTGCGTCCCTACGAACAACTCTTTATGGGCGAGTTTTTTGGCGGGCGTTCCGAGCGCCGCCTTTCGGCTCTAAAAAACAAGTTCTACACCGCCTTGCCCAAATTACAAGCAGCGCTATACAAGGAGCTCGTCCAAGAAAACTTTTTCACGTCCAGCCCAGAAAGTGTGCGCCAGCGCTATGGCTGCGCCGGCATCCTGCTGCTCATCCTGGCTATCGGCGGCGGGATTGGGGCAAGCACACTGGTCTCGAACTATGTAGACACATTGTTTTGCCCCTTTGTGGGGTTAGCCGCCGCGGCCATCACACTCCTCGTCGGCGGGCAGTACATGCCGCACAAGACGCGCAAGGGCGCAGAAGCGGCCAGCGTGTGGCGCGCCTTTAAAGCCTATTTAGCGCAAATTGAAAAATACAACCTGCCTGAAGCGCGCGCGCGCTTTGACGAGTACTTGCCTTACGCCGTGGCCTTTGGATTGGAGCGCGGCCTGATCCGCAAATTCGCTTCCGTCCAAGCGCCTATGCCCATCTGGTATATGCCTTACCGCCCCCCCTACGTTCCGCACCACGGCCACGAAGAGCGCCCGTCAGAGCAGGCTTTGCCGGCCGGCGGATTTGGAAAAGAAGGCTTGCCTTCTGTGCAGCAAATGAGCGATGGCATGGCCGGCTCATTGCAAAACATGAGCGACGGATTGATCTCGATGTTCAACTCGGCTTCCAAAACATTCACCAGTCAGCCCAGCTCGTCCGGCAGCGGCCGCGGGTGGAGCGGCGGGGGCGGCTTTCGCGGCGGCGGAGGCGGCGGAGGCGGCGCGCGAGGATTCCGCTAAAACACGAGGGAAAGGGGAAAAGCATGGCAACTGGACGCATCATCGGTCTGATTTTACTGGCGGCCGGATTGTTGTTTTGCGCGTTGGGTGGATTGTGGGGCGCCGCCAATCTCGCCTCTGGCAAGACGGAAATCACCGGCATGATTTTTGCATTGGGCGCGTTTTTCATCGTCGCCGCGCCGCTGCTGGGCGTTGGGGCGTTCTTGTTTACGCGCGGCGGTGCGGAAGAAAAAGAGCGGGCCGAAATCGAGCAGCAGCGCAAAATCTTGGGAATGATCCAGGCGCAAGGCAAGGTCCGCATCTCTGATGCGGCGCTCGAGCTAAAAGCAAGCCGCGAACAGGTAAAGCAGTGGGTCTACGACCTGGCCGGCAAGGGATTGTTTTCAGGCTATACCAACTGGGAAGAGGGCGTGTTGTACAGCGTGCATGCCTCACAGATGAGAGATAAGGGCAACTGCCCCAGTTGCGGCGGCAAGCTGGAACTGGCCGGCAAAGGCGTGGTGCACTGCCCTTATTGCAAAGCAGAAATCTTTCTGGGTTAGCGCGCCAAGGTAGACCCCCTCGCAAGATTGATGCGCGCCGGGCGCAAGCAGGCCATTGACCACTTGCGAGAATCAGCTATAATTTACAGTGTAGCGATTGCCACTATCATCTGGCACAATCAAGCCATTCAAATACCAGGCCGTTGCCGGCCTGGCCCATACATAAAAGGAGAGGCGAATCATGAGTGATTTTTTGGGCAAGATCATGGACGAACGCGGCGGCTTGGAAAAACTCGTCGGCAAGATTCCGGGCTACAAAGGCTATAAAGAAAAAGAGCTGCGCCGCGAGGCCGACCGGCTGCTGCGTGAAACATTGGCGCGCCAGTTCGAGGCGCAATGGCAGCGCCTGGCCGACCTTCAAAAGCAACTGTTATCCTCCGGCGGCATTCTGTACGTGGACGATCTGGACAGCGCCGTCACGCGCCTGCGCGGGTTCATTGACAAACTCAAGACAGCGCCCATGGGATATAGCGGCCTCTTCGACGCCATCAAGGTTAAAGAGGACGACCTGGACAAACTGTACCAGTTTGATAACCAACTGGCCGACAACGTAGGCAACATCTCGACGGCCATAGATGGCGTGCAATCGGCCATAGACGCGCAGCAGGGCATTCCCGAGTCCATCCGCGAACTGGACAAATTGTGCCGCCAGCTCAACGTGCTATTCGACCAGCGCAAGGGCGTGCTGGCAGGCGAGTGATGCGCACGATGCTTTGCTAACGTTGGCATTCTGATACAGTGGACGCAAACGAGCGGGCAGCAATCGCCCGCTTTTGTTTTTGGGGCGTATCGTTACCGCCCACAAGCATCACGTACATGGATGTGACACAATTGCGCGAATCTTGCTATCCCGTAAACATGGATTTGTCATACAATAAAAGAATGTATACTCATGGACAAACCATTACCGTGACGGTCGAAAGCGTTTTGCCCTTTGGCGTTTTTGTACGCCTGGAAGATGGCGCCCGCGCTTATATCCGCCGTCGAGAGTTGACCCTGTCCGGCGATATAGCCCCCCAGAACCTGGTTTCGGCCGGCCAGCAGTTAAGGGCCGCCATTACCAAGCTGGCCAGTTCCGAATCGCTTATGGAACTCAGCGTGCGAAATGCCTTGCCGGACCCCTGGCAAGAGTTTGCGCATCACAGGCCAGGGGATGTGGTGACCGCGACCGTCAAAAACCTCTTTCCAGACTGGGTCTTTGCCGAGATTGTACCGGGAGTGGACGGCCAAATTCTTCTCAGGGAATTGGCTGCGTGGCAAGTCGCACAGCCGGAGGACGTGGTTTGGCCAGGTGATTGTGTGGAAGCTGTGATTACCCACCTTGACGTGCCAGCCAAGCGAGTGCAGTTGAGCATCCGCCGAAGGCTGGAACAGTTGGCTCAAGTGGAAACCATTGCGGAGCATCTGTACCAAAAAGCAAAAGACAGGTCGCTAGAAGATGAACCGACAGAAGAAAGCAAGCTGGCAGCATCAAAAGCGCCACAGCAAGACAAGGTGGAATTGGCTGGCCCCATTTTGGTCGTCGAAGATCACGATGCGGTGCGGGAGCCTTTGGTCAGATGGCTGGTAGAGCAAGGGTGTTCCGCTCAAGGGGCAGACACGGCGGTCAAAGCCCTGTCTCTATGCCGCGAGCATGCATTCGGGCTGATCATTGTGGATCTGGGGCTGCCAGGAGTGGACGGCATGAGCCTCGTCCGGCAACTGGGGGAGGCGGGCGTCAGTGCGCCGGTCGCCGTCATGAGCGGCCCGGAGCTGATCGCGGGCCAATGGGCCGAGCTTGAGACGTGGGGAGTCGCGGCAGCATTTGCCAAGCCGCTGGATCTGGACGAAATACAGGGTGTGTTGGTGCAAGTGGGCAAGGGCGAAAGGCCGGCGCTAACTTTGGGAAGCGCCCAGGTCACTCCTCTGGCGACTGCTCAGTCGTTTCAACGATTGACCGATATTATGCGTTCCGGGCAATCTCTGGCAGAGCGATTCCGTCAAGGGCTGGAACAACTCGTCCGCGACACGCGGGGCCAGGCCGGCCTGATCTTTCACATGGATCGGGTTTCTCAACAGGTTTCTGTCGTTGCCTGTGCGGGACACGTTGGCTTGAATGAGGAGGCCATTTACAAGCTGGTAGATAGCCCCGTAAAAGACATTATTGTGGAAGGAGGAATGGTCTGGGAAAACCGGGTTTCATCAGAGCGAACGGGCCGCTTTCGTAAACTGATGGACTTGCTTCCGTTTGAATCGTGCATTGGGCTGCCGCTTCAGGCCGGCGGCCAGGTCGAGTACGCGCTGTTTCTTTTTAACACTGAAGCCGATGCTTTCTCGCGCTATCGCCTGAGAGACGCCCTGGCAGCCGCCAGCCTCTTTAGCGTGGCGCTGGAAAGTCAAATCCTGGACGAGCGCGTTCAATCGCTAGGCCGTACTTTGCTCAGCGGTCACCTGGCCGCCGGCTTTGGGCACGAAGTCTATAACAAGGTGTCGGGGTTAGACCTTCAATTGCGCAATGTGGCTTCGGATTTCAATCGCTCGGCGCTCGGGGCGGGGCGAAGCGAGCCGTTTGACCAACAAGTCCAGAAAGGGCTTGAGCAGGCGATGGGAATCGCTGCCAGTCTCAAGCGCACGGTGGAGGATTTTCAGCGGCTGATGCGTACCGAAGAAGAACGGAGCGTGGATGTGAACCTGGTGATCCGCCAGGCTGAAACACAGGTGCGTCCATTGGCGCTCCGTGTAAAGGTAAGCATCCGGCTCGAGTTAGACGCCGATTTGCCTCTCGTTGCAGCAAGCAACATTCGCTTGCAACACGTCTTTTTAAACCTGATGCTCAACGCCGTTCAACACATGGAACATAAACCAGATGCCCGGCGTGTGTTGACCGTATCTACAATTTGCACGCGAAACAATCCTCCCGGTGTGCAGGTTCGCTTTTCGGATACAGGGCCTGGAATTCACCGGCAACTGTGGGACAAGATTTTTGCGCTGGGCTTTACCAGCCGGCCGGGAGGATCGGGACTTGGGCTTTACCTGGCTCGCAGCCTGGTAGAATCCATGGGGGGGCGGATCGGGGTAGAAGCCAGCCTGGTTCCCCTGGGCAGCACATTTCTGGTCGAGCTGCCGGCGTAAAAGAGCGGGGAGAACAAGCCGATGAATGAAGAGCGTTTGCATGTTCTGGTGCTCGACGACGAAACGAGCCTGCGCGAGCCGCTGGCCCAATACTTGCAAAACAACTTTGGCTATCACGTGCAAGCCGCCGCCAACGGCGAACAAGCGATCGAGTTAATGAAAGCCGCCTCAGGGCGCTACGACGTGGCTTTGATTGATCAACTTCTCATGCCCGGGCCGGACGGCGTACAAGTGATGCAGGAATTTAAACGGCTCTACCCAGAGGTAGAATGTATCATTTTCACCGGATGGGGCAGCGAGCATCGGCAACGCGCACTTCAAGCGGGCGCGTTCCGTTACCTGGAAAAGCCCTTCGACTATGACGAACTGGCCATGCTCATCCGCACGGCCGCACAACAGGTGCGCCTGCGCGCCATCAGCCGGGACGTTCTTTCCAAGCTGGACGTGGACCAGGTGTTGGCAAAAATCACCGCGGCGGCTTGTTCCCTGGCTCTGGCCGACGAAGCGACGATTGTGCTTTTAGATAAAGCCTCGAACAAGCTTCTAGTGCATGCCGAGACGACCTACCCGGTAGAACAATGCTGGCACAGACATTTCAAAGATCAAAGACTGTCTATGGAGATCATTCACTCTGGCCAGGTTGTCTCTGTGCCAGACATTGGTCGCGATGATCGAGCAGACCCTAAATTTGCCCGATCCGGCATTTGCTCTTTTATCGGCGTGCCGACTCCCGGAGAGGGCGGGAACCTGGGAGTGCTGTACGTGTACAGCAAGAAACCAGGCCATTTTGACAATTGGGGGACCGTGGCGTTGGTGCAAACGCTGGCCGGGCACGCCGGTCTGGCCATTGCCAATGCCCAGGCCGTTCGTCAGATTCGCGCTCACGCCAGTTACATGGAGAAATTGGTACAGGCCGGGCAGGGATTTACCCAAGCGACCAAACTAGAAGACCAATTAGCTCTGGCGTGGGATTTTGCACGCGAACAACTCCAGGTTTCCACGTTTTTCATTGCCTTGTATGACAAGGCAACCGACATGCTCACTTTTCCTCTCTTTTACGACAAAGGACAAGCCATCTCGGTGCAAGGTAGGCGCCTGGGGACAGATCGCGCCAGCTGGGGGATCAGCGGATACGTTGCCAAGACGGGAGAAGAGCATCATTGGCCTACTGGAGAAGCGCAGACGGCCGAGTGCACATCTCTGGGCATCACCCCATCACGAGTCGGAGACCCCTGCCAATCTTGTTTTTACTTACCGCTTAAAACCGGTGGGCAGACGACTGGCGTGATTTCCATCCAGAGTTACACCCCTCGCGCTTTCACGCCGATTTTACTGGATGCCTGCCGGGCGTTGGGCAGCCAGTTAGCCGTTGCATTGGAAAATGCTCGCCTGTTTTCCGAGTTAACCGAGGCCAAAGAATGGCGAGAGGCCCTGATCGAAAATGCATTCGATGCAGTGATTGCCATTGACCAGGAGGGCAAGATTACGACATTCAACCAACGCGCGGAAGAAATGTTGGGCCGGACGGCTCGAGAGATGGCGAACAGAACGGTGGCCCCCCTCCACGCGAACGTGGAAAAGGCAAGAGAAATTTTTGACGTGGTGAACCAGAAGGGAACTATCTCAGGGTGGGAAGTGACGCTCAGGCGCAAAGACGGCGCGCTTGTCCCGGCGCTGCTCTCTGCGACGCTGATTCGAGACAATCAGGGGCGTCCCATCGGGCAGGCCGGCTTTATGCGGGATCTGCGCCAGGTGAATTTGCTGGAAGAGCGGCTGCGCGCCCTGATACGAGTGAGCCAGGCCATCACCAGCACGCTGGACCTGGATGCTGTGCTGGATCGAGTCATCCGCGCCATCCTGACGGCATTCCCCGCAGCGCAGCACGGCGCGATTCATCTCTACGACGAACGGAGCGACACGTTGTGTTTACGGGCCAACACCTTTGGCTACAGCCCTTCGGCAATTGAAGCGCTGCGCCTAAAGCCGGGCGAAGGCATTACGGGCTGGGTGTTCCAACACAAGCAGCCAGTGGCGGCAGATGCTCCCCTATGCGATCCCCGTTACAAACGGATTGACCATCCAGAGGTGCTGAATCACAAGTCCATCATCTGTGTGCCGCTCCAGGTGCGCAATCACGTCATCGGCACCTTGTCGCTAGATAACCTGGATATTTCGGGGGCGTTCCATGCGGATGACCTGGGGCTGCTCACCACCTTTGCCGAACAGGTCGCCATTGCCATTGACAACGCCCGCCGCATGGAGGAACTGGAGCAACTGCGCCAGGCGGCAGAGACCATGTCACGCGCCGCCATAGAACCTCGCCGGGCTTTGCAGCAAATTGTGGAAAGCGCCAGCCAGGTGCTACACGCCGACTCGGCGGCGATATGGTCCTACGACGAGGTGCGAAACAGATTCGTTTCGGAAGAATTGGCCGCGGTGAACATTCCCCGGGATACGCTGGAGAAATTCAGGGAAGAAGAAACCCAGCCCGGTCGAACAGCGGACGCCGTGATGAGCCGGAAATACGCGGCGGTGACGGATATCTCGCAATCAGAGGATGACTTTTTGGGCGCGTCTACCTGCGAACTGTTTGACCGCATTGGCGTCCAGAGTTTTCAGGGCATCGCGCTGCAAGTGGGGGACGAAAAGCTGGGGGTGCTGTACGTGAACTATAACCGCCCTCGCACCTTTGACGAGAACGACAAGGCGGTGCTGCAAATGTTCGCCAATCACGCGGCATTGGCCCTCAAGAACGCCCGGCTGCTGGATCAGGTGAGCAAAGCGCGAGACACGGCCAAAGTGGTGGCGGCAGTCAGTGCGCTGGGAGATCCCCAGCCCCCCCTGGACTCGATTGTGCATGGCACCCTGGCGGCGCTCGGCTGTGATGCGGTGGTTCTGTACACGTACAACCAGGAACAGGATGATTTCGGCTTCCCGCCCGCTATGGCGGGTGTGCGCGACGAAGGTGAGGTGCTCAAGCTCGGGCGAATGTTGGCGCACTCTTTGGTTCGCAAGATTCTGGCGCTTGGGAAAGTTCACGAGGCCGAAGACGCGCGCTCCGATGCGTTGATGCGCGGAGGCTTTGTTCATCGAGAGGGCATCCAATCGTCTGCGGGAATCCCCTTGCTGGTGGGAGATCACAAAGTGGGTGTGATGTTCGTCAACTACCGTTCCCGCCATCGTTTCACAGCCGACGAGATGGCTAATATCGAGATGTTTGCCCATCAGGCCGCCGTGGCGATCCGGAATGCGCAATTGTATAGCGACGTGAAACATCGCAACATCCAGCTTCAAACAGCCGCCCGAGTGTCCAAGTCAACCAGCACGATCCTCGACCCCGAGACACTGATGAAAGAAGCTGTCAAGTTAATCCGCGAGGGATTCGATTTCTATTACGTCGGCCTGTTCCTGGCCGACGAGGCTCATAAAGATGCAGTGCTGCGCGCCGGCACAGATGGGGCCGGCTTGAAAATGCTCGAAGAGAAGCACAGGCTGGCCATAGGCGGACGGTCTATGATAGGGCAATGTATCGAGAACGCGCGAGCGCGCATTGCGCTGGACGTTGGCACAGAGGCGATACGGTTTGAAAATCCACATCTGCCCAAGACCCGCTCCGAGATGGCCCTGCCGCTGATCCATCGCGGCCGGTGCATCGGCGCGTTGACGGTGCAAAGCACCCAGGTCGCCGCTTTCACCCAAGGCGACATCGCCGTCTTGCAAACCATGGCCGACCAGCTGGCCATTGCCATCGAGAATGCGCGTTTATACCAGGCCGAGCAGCGGCGCATCCAAGAGTTATCCGGCTTGAACAGCATTTCACAGACTATCCGCCTGCTCACCGATATCCAGCAAGTGTACCGCGAGGTAAACAGGAGCGTAGCGCAACTGGCCGGCGCGGCAATGTGCGCCGTCTTGCTCTACGATCAAACTCAAGAAATGCTGATTTGCCAGTTGCCTATGTACGGCGTGCCGGACGAGATTGGCCCGCGATACAAGGTATCTGTGGGCCAGGGTCAAACGGAGGCCATCTGGGCGCAAGAAGACTATTTAATCCTCAACGACGTTGGGGAGCATCCGCTGGTGGCTGCGCTGGGATTAAAGGAACTGGCCCGCGACGCAGGCTTGCGTAATACATTGTTGATCAAGTTGATGGTGGGCAACCGGAACATTGGCGTCATTCAGGCTTCTAACAAACTGGATGGCACACCCTTTGGTGAAGACGACGCCCGCCTGCTGTGCATTTTTGCCGGGCAGGCGGCGGCGGTTATTGAAAACGCCCAGCTGTACGAGGAACTGAAGCGCAGCCAGGGCATCATTGGCGCTCGAACGGCTCTGGCATGGATGGGAATGACCAGCAGCACGTGGCGGCACGCGATTGACAAGCACGCCCTAACGATTCGGGAACTGGCGCAACTGCTTCGCCGCGATTGGGAGCGGGCGACGCTTGCTTCTGACGCCAAGATAAGCGAGCGGATCGCTACCATCGAACGATTGGCGACGCAAATCCTGGACAAACCCATCACGCCGCCGCTTTCCACCGAAGCCGGGCTGACGTCGGTACCCTTGAGCGCGCTTATCAGCGAGCGGGCCAGGCAGTTGTGGCAAAATGATCCATACAAAAAAATAACTCTCCGGCTCGATGTGCACATCAGCGACAACGTCACTGTGCGGGCCAGCCCAGAATGGCTGCGGCGGGCCTTTGACATATTGATAGATAACGCCGTTACGGCTGTCAGTGGTTGCCCCGCGCAAGAAATTACCGTTGGCGCGCGCGCCGCGTTTGGAGGCATTGAAGTATTTGTAGTGGACACCGGGCCGGGCATCCCTGAAAAAATACGCTCCAAGATTGGCCTGGAATACATTGAAAAACCTCAAGATGCCGAGGGGTTAGGGATGGGTTTGCTGATGGCGCAAACCATCGTACAAACTTTTGGAGGCGAAATCCGGGTGGGCGCCACCGGCCCAACCGGCACGACGATGATTATTTGGCTGCCCGTACAGGAACCTGGCGAAAGCCAGTCACTTTTGCCCCCCCATCTGAACGCTACGGAGTGACATATCGGATGGGAAACTATTCTTTTTTGCTCATTGGCGAAAATACCGAGACGCAATGGCCGCTGGTCTTGCAGCGGGCGCTGGCACCTTTGGGCAAATTGCACACCGCGCCCGAAGACCAGGCCATCGAAGCCATTCGTCTGGCCCACTATGACGTGGTAGTTATAGACGCGGGGGCGGTGCGCGACCCGGCCGCGTTGACGTCTTGCCTCCGAACACAGCAACCCGACCTGCGCATTATCATCGCCACGGCGTCGCCGACCTGGCAGCGCGCGCGCAAGGCGCTGCAAGCCGGCGCCGCCGACTATATTCGCAAGTCATTGGACGAGCGAGAATTGTATTCCAAAATCCAGGCCGTGCTTCAAGTTCCACCGCCGCCCTGGCCGCGTTAAGGCCCGGGACTAGACGTGCCCGTGTGCAACTCGCAATGCTCGTATTGCGGCGCCAGTTGCGGAAAAGTCGTTTATTCCCAACCTGGGCTTGCAGGAGAGGTCTTATGGCTAAAGCGACGATCCTTTTTGCGGACAACGATTTGGACTTTATCAGGACTCGCTCCGAGTTTCTGGAGCAAGAAGGCTACTTGACCGTCCCGGCCGCCAATCTAACCGAGGCCAGAAGAAAGCTGGAACTGGGAAGCATAGACCTGGCCATCATAGACATCCGGCTAAATGACGACGACGATGAAAAGGACATTAGCGGTTTGAGCCTGGCCCGCGAAGTGGCGCGCGCCGTACCCAAGATTATTCTGACGGGCTTTCCCAGTTACGAATATGTTCGCCAGGCATTAAAGCCCCAATTGACTGGCTGGCCGGTTGCCATAGATTTCGTGACCAAGCAAGAAGGCCCGGAAGCGCTGGTGCAGGCTATACAATGTGCACTGGATAGACCCCTTGGCGCGTGGAAGCCAGCGCCGGCCCCGCAGGAGGAAGAATCTTTGCGTCACAAACAATTGGCCCAGTTGCGCCAGAATCTTGTCGATAGCTTTAGCGACGACGAGCTGCGCACACTATGTTTTGACCTTGGAGTGGATTACGACACCCTGCCTTCGGGAGGAAAGGAAGGGACAGCGCGAGAACTGGTAGCATATCTTGAACGCAGGAGACGCCTCTTGGATTTGATTGACCTGTGCCGCCAGCGACGCCCCAACGTCTTGTGGGAATTGGATAAAAGCCACCAGGGAGCCAACGCATGTCCAAAATAATCGTTCTACTTGTAGACAATGATCTTGACTTTCTCAACACCCGCGCTGAGTTTTTGGAAAGGGCAGACTATCGCGTGTTAAAAGCATCCAATCTGGCCCAGGCGGAACAGCTTTTCCGCCAGGCTCACATTCACCTGGCCATCCTCGACATCCGCATGGTGGACGACGACGACGACAAGGATGTGTCTGGCCTTATGCTGGCCCGGTCGCCGGCTTTTCGCTCAATACCCAAAATCATCCTGACCGGCCGCCCGAGCTTTCAGGATGTACGCCAGGTGATGCGGCCTGCCTCAGACGGTCTGCCGGCAGCCGTGGGATTCCTTTCCAAGCAAGAAGGGCCAGAAGCTATGATTGAAGCAGTGCAAGAAGCCGTGGCCCAATACGTGCGCCTCAAGATGAGCCTGGCATTCCGCTGGCAAGGCGAGCGCGGCCCGCTTTCTTTCGCTCACCTGGTTTGCCTGGTCGAGCCTGACCTGGATAATGCTCATTTGCCGGAGCGGGCCGACGAAATACAAGATCTGTTCCGTAAACTTTACTACGATTACGACCAGGTGACTTGTGCAAAGCTGTTCTGGCGTGAGGCGAGCGGCGCTGCTTTAGGCATCCTGGCTTATGCCCAGGAAAAAGAGGATCAATTCATCGCCATCTATGGGCGGCCCGCCCAGGCAGAGCGGCGGCTGTATGCCCCGGGCTTGCCGGCCGAGGGCGCCGCCAAAACACTTGCCGCCGAAACGTCACATTTTGCCGCTGCGGCCTGGACAGTGAACGGAGCATATATCCAAGAACTGGAGACCTTTGCCACATTTTATAAGCAAAGATCCGAAAGGCAAATTCGCACAGCGATAGAATACCTTTTTCACACAGCATTGGCTCCGTGGTATCAACAAGGGCGTTCGGTTGAGGAGGAGGCGGGCCTGCCTCGCGTTTACGGCCAGCGGCTGAATCTCCAAGAGTTTTCCGAGTTCAAACTCAAGATGCAGGCATTGACGAAAGAGGCGCTGGCCTGCAACTTGGTGAGAGGTATGAACTGGTCATCTGACCAACTGCTCATCCAGTTTACAGGCGGGCGGACGGCGTCGTTTGCCGAGCCACTCTCTCGCCTGTACGACGATGACGTGTTTCCGGCTTCTCGCATCGTGTACGCAGCGACGCCAGGCTGTTTGGATGTTGGCACTATCCTGGTAGATCGCGCCGGGTGCGCCTGGCTTGCCGCTTGCGCCCAGGCAGAGCTGGCGCCCATCTGGCTGGATTTTGCCTCGCTCGAAACGGACATCCGTTTTAAGCTCGAAGCCGACGACCTGGAGGCGCTGTACGAGTTTGAGGAGCGGCTGCTCAAGGCCAATCATTTGGACGAGGCCATTTCTCCAGGCGACGTATTGCACGAACACAGGAAAATGTCGAGCGCAATCCAGGCCATCCGGCGGATGGCCTCGGAGCAGGCAGGGAATGAACTGGCGCCCTATTACATCAGCCTTTTCTTTTGCGCAATCAAGGGGCTGGCTGCGTACGATCCGGCGCTGAGACACACCAGGGCTGAAATAGCCGCATGGCTCTATCGCCTTCTCCTGGCGGCGATGTTGTGTGAGAAAATCGAGCAAATGAAAAGCGAATCTGCCAGCCTGACCTTGCGCGCCGGCGCAGAATTGTGCGTTGACCCGGTGAACCGCGAGGTGCGGATTGGGGAAAAACAAATTGTGTTAACGGCTACAGAATTTGATCTGTTGCTTTACCTGTATCAGCACGCGGGCAAGCTGTGCAAGCGCCAGGACATTATGCGAGATGTTTTCCACCTCGTAGACGCCAGCCGCAACGACCAAGACAGCCTGATCAATACAACCATGGGGCGCTTGCGTAAAAAGATCGAGCAGGATCCTGGCCGCCCGCAGTACGTCGTGACCGTTCGCGGCGTGGGCTACAAGTTGATAACGCAACCCCAATAGTTTAAAACGACAGACTTTGTAACACAATTGTCATATTTCGTTAATTGACCATCGTCCAATGCAATCTGTTTGCCTGCCAACTGCTTTCGCACAAACCGCATGTTATCGTACACTGGTCACAGAACAAGGATGATTCTGGGCAAAAAATCGGTGAGCTTGCACCGTCCAGCAGAAAGGAAAGGTAAACAATGGACATGACTACAGTCTGCTATACCGGTCTCGTGATGGTCATTGCGCTGCCGCTTTTGGCCATACTCACCCGGGTGATCACGGCCTCTTCGGAAGATACAGAGTCCTGGTAAGCCAGGCCCCTTTCGCGCGCCGGGCATACCCCGGCGGCGATGAGTGCACAGATCAGGGCAAGCGGCGCGGGAGACAATCCCGCGCCGCTTTTTTGGCCCCTTCGCGGCGAACGCGCGCTGGTTCAAGGATATGACAGGCAAGTACATCATCGCGCCGCCATTTGATGGGTGTTGACCTATTTTTACTATCGGTGCTATAATAAGTTCAAGCAGAGCAAAATTCAGCGACGTGTTCGCGGCTAACGTTTTGCGTCGCGGTGATATGTTAGCGTCGTGACGGGCGAGTGAAACATAACAAGTAAAAAGCAAGAAGGAGTAGAAAAATGGCTCGAATTTTTGACGTAATCGAAAACACCAATGAAATGCGCGACACATTGGTGCAGCGCTTTCCCGAATCGGGGTCGGGCGATTTCCGGCTCGGCTCGCAGTTGATTGTGCGCGAAGGGCAGGCCGCCGTTTTTATGCGCGATGGCAAGGCGCTGGACACGTTTGGCCCGGGGCGCCACACCATCACCACTGCCAACGTGCCGCTGTTGACGGGGCTGCTGGGCACGGCGTTCAACAACCGCACCCCCTTCACTGCCGAGGTGTATTTCGTCAGCGCGCGCGAATTTCCGCAGATGAAGTGGGGCACGCCGCAGCCGGTGCCGGTGATGCACCCCGGCATCGGGTTGGGCGCCAGCCTGCTGCGTGCGTACGGCACATTCGGCATGCAAATCAACAACCCCCAGCAATTCGTCGCCCAGATCGTCGGCGCGCAAGGCATGTACCAGTTCTCTGAAATCCGCGACCGCCTGGTGGGCACCATCCTCCAATCTATGCGCGACCTGCTGGGCGAGCTGAAAAAGTCCGCCTTTGAAATCCAGGGGCTGACCGAAGAAGTGGCCGCCGGCGTGCGCGCCAAAGCGCAAGACCGCTTCGAGGCGTTGGGCATCACGCTCAAAGCCTTTATCATCGAATCCATCACGCCCTCGGAATCCACCGCCGAAGACCTGCGCAAGATGGGGCTGATCGACATGCAGACCTACGCCCAACTGCAGGCCGCCGACGCGATGCGCGACGCGGCCAAGCAGCAAGGCGGCGGGCTGGCCGGCGCGGGCGTGGGCCTGGGCGCCGGCATGAGCCTGGGGCAAATGATGACGGGCATGATGGGCAGCGCGACGCAACCTGGCGCGCAGCAGCAACAAGCGGCGCCGCAAGCCGCTCCCGCCGTTATGCCAGACGTAATGAACCCTGCTCAGGCAGCCACCTATCTGCAAGTGACCGAGGCCGACGTGATGCAAATGATCCAGTCCGGCCAGATCAAGGCCAAGCAAATCGGCGCGCAATTCCGCATCAGCAAAGCGGCGTTGGAAGAATTCCTCAAGAGTTAGTAGACAAGTAACAAGTAGACAAGTAGACAAGTAACAAGGCGCGGCGGCTGAATGTCAGCACGCCGCGCCTTGTCGCGTCTCACCTTTTACGTTCAACGTTCAACTTTCCACTCCCGCACTGCCTTCGCCACTGCCCGCACCTGCTCCTCTGTCAGTTCGGGATACAGCGGCAACGAAAGCACCTCGCGCGCGGCGCGTTCGGCTTGGGGGAATGAGCCGGCGTCGCCCAGGCGCCCCAGGTAGGCCGGCTGCAAGTGAATCGGCGCGGGGTAATGAATCAGCGTTCCCACGCCGCGCTCTTTGAGATAAGCCTGCAACTGGTCACGGCGCGGATGGCGCACCACGTACAGGTGATAGACGTGCCGGCCATAAGGCGTTTCCTCGGGCAATTCCACCGGCCCGCCCGCCAACAAATCGTCGTACAACGCCACCCACTGGCGGCGACGGGCTGTATCGGCCTCCAGGTAGCGCAATTTGACGCGCAAGATCGCCGCCTGCACTTCGTCCAGCCGCGTGTTCCACCCGGCGATTTCGCTGATGTAACGCAAGCGCCAACCGTATTGGCGCAACAGCCCTGCGCGCTCGGCTAATCCTGCGTCGTTTGTTGTCACCATCCCGCCATCGCCTATCGCGCCGAGGTTTTTGGTGGGGTAAAAGCTAAACGCCGCCATATCACCCCAGCCCCCTACCCGCCTGTCACGATACGTCGCGCCGACGGCCTGCGCGCAATCTTCGACCACGCGCAGCGAGCGCCGTCGGGCTATCGCCAGGATGGGGTCGAGGTCGGCGGCCTGCCCATACAAATGCACGGGAATCACGGCCCTGGTGCGCGGCGTGATGGCCGCCTCGAACCGGTTAGGATCAAGGTTAAAGCTCTGCGGATCAATATCCACCAGTACGGGTAGCGCGCCGGTCACTTCGATAGCCGTCACAGTCGCCACGGCTGTGTGCGCCGGGGCAATCACCTCGTCGCCCGGCCCCACGCCGCACGCCGCCAGCGCCAGGTGCAGCGCCTCGGTGCCAGAGCCGACGCCGATAGCGTATTGTGCGCCAATGTACTGGGCAAACTCGCGCTCGAACGCCGCGCACTCGTCGCCCAAGATGTAACGCCCGCTTTCAAGCACGCGCGCTACGGCGGCGTCAATTTCGGTCTTGTGGGCCAGGTATTGAGCTTGAGGATTAGCTTGTGGGATCATTACATACTCCGTATTGCGTATGGCGTATCGCGTATGGCATATCACCAATAGTGCTCGCGGTACTGCCGGTAAAATTCGAGCGTGCGTTTCAGACCATCGCGCAAAGACACGCGGGGCGTCCACCCCAGCTTGCCGCGAATCCGGCGATAATCGGCGTAATAGTCGCCAATGTCAATCGTCTTGCGGCTGGGCGGAAAGGGAACGATGCGATACTCTCCGCTGCCGTTCAACTCGATCAGGCTGGCTGCCAGATCGCGCAGGTTGATGACCTCGTCACTGCCCAGGTTATAAATCTGGCCATTCGCCTCTTCGGCGGCGGCGCACAGCAACATAGCCTCTACCACGTCGTCCACATAGTTAAAATCGCGCACCTGCAAGCCGTCGCCAAACACCTCAATTGGCTCGCCGTCAATCAAACGCTTGATCCAGATGCCTAAAAAGGTCTGGCGCGCGTCCTTCACGCGCATGCGCGGCCCATAGGTATTGGTCAGGCGCAGGCTGACGGCGCGGATGTTGTAGACGTTGTTGTATAAAATGTGATACCACTCGCCGGCCATCTTGTTGATGCCGTTAACGTCCGTGGGGTGCAGCAAGTGCCGCTCGTCCACCGGCAAATAATCGGGCTTGCCGTAAATCTGGCGCGTGCTGGCATAGACGATCTTGACGTTGGGATTGTGCTTGCGGCACGCTTCCAAAATCGCAAGCTGCGCGCGGCAATTGATCTCCAAATCGGTGTACGGGTCGCGCATCGAGTCGAGGTGGCTGGTCTGCCCGGCCAGGTTAAAAACGTAATCTTGCCCCTGCACCAGGTAATCCATGCTGTGCTCGTCGCGCACGTCGGCAATGTTCACCTTGAGCCTGTCTTCGTAGCCGGCAATGTTGAACAGGCTGCCGCCGTATTCGGGGATGAGGCTATCCACCAGCACAACGCGCGCGCCCAATTCGCACAGGCGGATGCCCAGCGTGCTGCCGATAAAGCCCAGCCCGCCGGTGATGAGGATATGCTTGTCTGAAAATGGATTTTCAATCATAAGATAACTCTATTCCCAAAATAGCCCGAACAAGTTCGGGATTCCGGAGTCCTCAACTTGTTGAGGTATTTTTAGCGTTGATAGAGAACGCAGCACTTGCCCGTTATCAACTGATGTTTCCTTTTGCGGGATTAGAGACACGCCCTTGAACCTACTTGACCCCCAACTCGAGTGATAGGCTCCTGGGTTCAAACCCCAACTCTTTGTAAAATTCGATGGCGCGTGTGTTGGCAACATAAGCCGTCACCGCGGCCCTTTGCGCGCCTTTTTGCTTTGCCCATTTCAAGAATTCACCGGCCAACTGCCTGCCCCCCCCTCGGCTTCGCCAATTCTGACGAATATACATGCTTTCCAGTTCCGCCATCTTGAGGGGCCTCAAGGTTCCGCCGTCCCAGAGATACCCTGCAAGATAGCCAATGACTGCCCCTTCTGTTGTTGCCAGAAGGCATATACTGTCGTCGCCAGAGACCAATTTGGAAAAATGCTCGTGACCTCCCTCGTTTGGCCAATTGAGATTCATGTAGGGGTCACGCTGTCCCGCGTCTTCTTGAAAGAGGCCCAGGTTCAACTCGACAAGTGAGGCAATGTCATCCACGGTGGCCTTTCTGATTTGTATGCCGGTTTCTGCCAGCAGTGTCCGACGCATGATGCTCACCGTTTGAGTCTTGTTCCCAAATGACCGCGGCTCTGTCTTGCGTACAAATTCAAATCCCATCCGGTTCCAAAACTTGTAGGCACGCTCATTGTCCTCTATGACCCCAAGCATGATAGCTTGCCCGCCATTCGCCCGCACATATTCAGCAAAACCCTGCACGACCACCTGGCCAAGGCCTTGAGAACGGGCCTCAGGTACAAATAAGAGCAGTCCAATCCACCAGGTTGTTTCATCTGGATACTGGCGTAATCCTTCAAGTAAACCAACCAAATCGTTCTGTTGGTTCAAGATGCCGAATACAAATTTGTCGTCAAGCGATTTTCCGGGCGGCGTGAATTGAAATACGTCTTCCTCTATTGCATTTGGATCTGCTGCATGGCCATCAACGAGAAGCATGTAATCCAGGCATTTCTCAAATAGCTCTTGAATTGCCTCGATGTCTTGAAGCGACAACGGACGCACTGAATAAGCCTGAAGGCCTGTGTCAAAGACGGTTTCTGTTTTCAAAAGTGTCTCCTTCAATCCGTCCTATACTTCGACGATATCGCACGACTGGAAGAAACGTCCCGATTAAACGCCAAACGCCTCAATTACGTGAAAACCTCTTTTAGCCCAACCTTACTTACAATCATCACTACGTATTTCACGCATCTCCAGAATCCCTACCACCTCAAAATTGTAACGCCATGAACCGAGGTGTCCATAACGACCGGGGCCGATCAGCCTGCCCCTTAAGCGGGCGTAAACTTCTGGCTCTCCAAGTTCCCTATACTGGCGGATCATACCCTCTCCGGTAACATGCCAACTTTCTTCGCTCTTGCACGGAGAAAAACTATTCACGTACATCGCCCAGATGTATCTACCTTCTACCTCAATTATTGGAGAAGGAGTACGTGTTGGTCTAGGCGTGCAGGTAGGCTCAGGAGTGCTGGTTATTTCAGGCATCACAATATCCTCAGATCGAACGCAACCATAGTCACCCCACTTCAATACCTGATGCGCATCAGAACCATCCGCATTGATAATCCACATCTCTTCTTGGAAATCATAGAGAATCCGCTGGCTGTCGGACAGCCAAAACCAAGATCCTATCTCAAAATCGTCAACCAACTTCCACCAATCAAATGTATGCGCATCCATTACGGCTAAGCTAATTTGCCGGGAATCCGAGGATTGTGCCCTGAAAGCGATCTTGCTACCATCTGGCGACCATTCTGGGTCAAGACTCCAATGTCCCCCCATTTGGGGTTCAATCACCTGTGCGCCATCGGGAGACGCCAGATTAAAAAGATACCCCTCCTCAGTCCCAATCTCGTACATGATCCACTCACCACCTGGCGACCACTGCGGCAGACTGTATTCTCCATCGGCGGTCAAGCGTTTCTCGTCCGAACCATCTATATTCACAATACGAATATGTCCTGTAATATACGGCCCCGGCTTCGTGGCTTCAAAGACAATCTTATCACCGGTCGGGGACCAAGAGGGAGCATACTCATCTAAATCGCTGGTCAGTGTCAATCGTCTAGTATCAGTTCCATCTTTGCTCATAATATAAATCTTTGCCCGATCATCGCCATCAACGCGAGTAATGTACTGACCATCTGGCAACTCCACTATCGTGAGTTCTTGTAGTGAAAGCGGTTGGCGACCGTTGACATAAGCAATGTACTGACCATCTGGCGACCACGCTGGATCGAAATCGTGAACGGCATTATCAGTCAGTTGCTGCTTACCGCTACCATCAATATTCATTACATAGATCTCACGATCATCGTCAGGATTACATTTATGTGAATTGAACAGTAACTGAGCGCCATCTGGCGACAACAACACCTCTCCAAAATGAAAGTCTATAATATTGTTTGTGATTTTGACAAGCTTGGTACTGTGTGTATTCACAACAAAGAGATTGTCGTAGCGTTCTGATAAACACTCTGTGCCAGCGAAAACAATCTCTGCCCTTGTTATGGGAGCAGGTGATGATATGTCAGTAGGGATAGCCGACAATGTTGGTAACAACGCCGCAGGGCGAGTTAACATGGCAGGCGGCCCCTCCGCTACTTCTTTCACCTCAGGTGCCATACACGATGTCATAAGCAAAAGAAATATCCCGAAACATAAAACACTCGGGTATTTCATGTCTCTTCCCTGCTCAATACTCGGCTCCATCCGCTATAGCTCGTTCTCCAATAAAACTGTCAATGCACAGTGTGTTCCCCCACGGAGGATTGAAGTCTCAAGCACAACAGAGGCGGACAAGCCTAACGCCTGCTGAAAATTTTCGCGCAAATTGGCTACCGTACATTCACAAAAGCCAGGCGATTTCACCAGCCCCAATCTCACCAAATCACACCCGCACTGGCTGTACGTCACCTTGAGGGTGTTGGCGCCATCCTTTTCATATTTGGCTCCTGATCGAGTTTCTAGGGTTTGAGCGTGCTACGCGCCAAGCGTGGCTGTATCAGGAATAGACTGGCAAACAGTACGAGCGCGACCACGGTCAAGGGCCATTCACGCCTGAAATCGCCCCAGTATGACCAATCCTCTGGTGTAAGATGAACTGGTGTGCGTATCAGTAAGATCTGAATAGGAACGACGATAGCAATCAACGCGACCAGGGTTACCAGGTTGGTAATTCCAAAGCGGCTAACATAAGCATCACCCCCGACCAGGGTACGACGAAGAACAACCACGCCCCGAAAGGCAATAACCACACAAAAGCAACACTGAACTCGGCGCGTATGGGCGGTCGGGTGTATGCCAAGTCAGGGACATGCCGACCTGGTCTGTTACTCTACCTGGACGCCTACCCGTTCCAAGAGGCCACGGCACAATTCTGCCCGGTATTTGACGGGCGGCTTGTCCGGGCGATGCGAGTCGGAACCTGCGCTGGTCAGCAAGTGATGGCGCCGGGCATACTCCAGATACATCTCTGTCTGGGCGGGCGTATGCAATGGATAATAGACCTCCAGGCCGTCAATCGGAGCTTCCTGGCGGAATTGGTCTAACAACTGAACATCAAAGGTCACAAATCCATCTTCGCGACCAGGATGGGCGAGCAGGCACACGCCCCCACTCCGGTGAGCGGCCTCTACGACTGCCGCCGGCCCGTTCGTCGCGAACGTGCAGCCTGCCTCCCATACAAGGCCCCCCGCTGAAGGTTTACCGAGACCATAGCCGTGTTCTTTTAAAAGGGCAATCAGGGCATGTGGTTGCTCCGAGCTGGGTTTGGCTAAAACGGCTGACAAACCGTCGGGGGGAAAGGTGTAGCCCTGCCGCTGTAGGTTTTCGTAGACTTGGCGGGTATTCTCCTGTTGACGGCGCAACAGGTCTTGGGCCAAGTCGTTCAAGGCGTTATGGTTGGGATCAAACCCAAAGCAGAGCAGGTCGGTCAGATCGCCCTTCCATGTGGTGGTCATTTCGACACCTACCAGCACGGGCAGGTGTTTGTCCAGCGCCAGTTGTTGAATGGCTGCGACAGTATCCGCGCGATCATGATCGGTAATAGCCGCCAGGCTAAACTGCTCGCAGAGCAGATAGTCGAGCAATAGCTCCGGCATCCAGCGACCATCGCTGTAGGTCGTATGCAGGTGGAGATCAATAGTCGAATCGGCAGCGAGACGGAGGCCAATCGTGGACAAGTTCATAAGAAACCTATCGAGATAGTTAGCTCTTCTTGATCAGCCGCACAATAAACAGCAGCACCAGCGCGCCGACCACCGCCGTCACCAGCGCGCCGAGGATGCCGCCCAGGGAGATGCCGAGCAAGTTGAATAACCAGCCTCCCAGGAAGGCCCCCGCCACTCCCACAATCAAATCTCCTACCAGGCCAAACCCGCTGCCCTTCATGAGGCGGCCGGCGATCCACCCGGCCACGAGTCCAATCACCAGAAACAGTATCAAGCTTAGAGGATTCATCTTATTGTCTCCTTATTTGGGTCTACAGGTCGAGGGCGAGAAGGTTAACCAGGATACTCGACGCCGAACCTTGTGTGAAGCAGGTCCAAATCGCGCAATTGCACGCTGGGAAGATCATAGCCCGTGTGACACACCACTTGCATCTGGGGAGAAAGGCAGTGGACTGAAACCCCGGCAATCGTGCCCTCCCCGGCAAGATCTTGACTCTTGAACACAAGCCCCTCGTCGTTCACCCAGGCCGGTATTCCATCGCCGCGGTCATTGAGGCGTATCGCGTGCACATCAACCTCGCGCCCCTCCGCGTCTTGCACTACAAAGGCCGTCGGCGTCTCGATCCCGTGCGCATCCACGGCCCAACTATTCTCGGACCAAAGCTCCTTCAGACAGTAACCATCGCACTCCAAGAGTTGGCGCATTCGAACGACATCGTCCAGCAGCACGAGGACGTCGAGATCCTTGTGAGGGCGCGTCTGCTCTCGAAGCAGAGCGTCAATGCCCCATCCACCGGTTAACCAGACTTGAATGTTGTTGGCCAACAGGCTTGCGTAGATGCCAATGGCGTCTTGAGCGTGAACCATTTCGTCTCCTGTAGCGGAGGTTTTCACTCTGTGACCGTTTACCGCAGACACGAGCAGTTCAGGTCTATTGGGGTGTGCTTTTGTTCAATCGCTCTCCAGAGGCGGCGTTTGCTCCGGCGTGCCAAAATATCCTGCGGCAGCACCCGCGACTGTGGCGACCACAACGCCTATAACACCAATACACAGGCCGGTGCCCAGGCCGCTGATGTAATAGAGAACCTGTTGTGAAGCGTCCGCGGAGGGACTGGGGACTGTCCCAAATCGAATGGAGGTGCCGGAGAATTGAATGAAGGCCAATGCCCCTAGTCCCCCCAGCAATTGACCAATGAGCACCAGCACTCCTGCTATACCGCCCGCGATGGCGCCCAACTGTGCGCCATTCCCTTTAGGAACAACCTTTTCTTGTTGGGCAGCCAGGAACCCTGCTGCCGCTCCGGCGACCAGTGCTGTGAGCGGCCCGCAGAGGCCCAATACACTTGAAATGCAGATGTTGAGCACCAGGCCGATGAGACCTGCAATCAGTCCGAACCTGATCCTGGGTGTCATGGGTATCTCCTTTTGCAATCCTGGTAGTTGTCGTGCGGCTCGATGGCGCGCCTGACGGGGAGGATTGTAGCACAGGGGGGACGGGGTGTCAAAACGGCTACAAGCTCAATATCTCTGAATAGAAATTCAAAAAGCAAGTGGCCGACATGGCCACTTGCTTTGATTCCCACTTGTATTTACTTTTCATCATGCCCGCCCTGGGACTCGAACCCAGACGCCCAATGGGCATAGGCCCTCAACCTACCGCGTATGCCAATTCCGCCAGGCGGGCGCGCTGGCGGTATTATAATCTATTCAACCGGCTTGTCAAATGCGCCCGCCGGCTTCATTGACGCTGTATCTATCCTCAGGTACAATCAGGGTATCGTACTTTTTGTGTAAACAGGAGAGTTATATGGAAAACAATCGCCTCGATCTTGATGCAATGCGGGACAAGTTCCTGCAAGCCTATCCCGCCTTTTCCTCCACGTCTTTTCTGGATGCCTTGCGCGCCAGTGAATACGCTCGCCTGGACGCGCACGGACACGTTTATCTGGATTACACTGGCGGCTGCCTGTACGCCGCGTCTCAGATCCAACAGCACGTGGATTTGATGAAGGACAATGTTTTCGGCAATCCTCATTCCTCCAATCCTACCTCGACGGCGATGACGGAGCTTGTGGAGCGGGCCAGGCAATACGTGCTAAAATTTTTCAACGCCTCGCCGGACGAATACGCCGTAATTTTCACGCCCAACGCCACCGGCGCGCTCAAGCTGGTCGGTGAATCGTATCCCTTTGAGCCAGGCGATCATTACGTGCTGACGTTTGACAACCACAACTCGGTGAATGGCATCCGCGAGTTTGCGCGCGCGCGAGGGGCCGAAATTACCTACGTGCCATTGATGCTGCCCGAGCTGCGTGTGGACGAGGCGCAGTTGGCGGGCTATTGGGACCTGGCGCGGCCTGGCGGGCACAACTTGTTTGCCTATCCCGCCCAGTCCAACTTTTCCGGCGTGCAACATTCGCTGGAATGGATTGCTCAGGCGCAGGCTAAAGGGTGGGATGTGCTGCTGGACGCGGCGGCATTTGTTCCCACAAACCGCTTGGACCTGAGCCGTTGGACACCGGACTATGTGTCTATCTCGTTTTACAAAATGTTTGGGTATCCCACAGGCGTGGGGTGCCTGGTGGCGCGCAAAGCGGCCCTGGCCCGCTTGCGCCGCCCGTGGTTTGCGGGGGGCACCATCACCGTCGCCTCGGTGCAGGGCGACCGCTACTACCTGGCCGAAGACGAAGCGGCTTTTGAAGACGGCACGCTCAACTACCTCAACTTGCCGGCGGTAGAGATTGGCCTCAAGCACATCGAGGCGATTGGCCTGGAAATGATTCACGAGCGGGTGCGCTGCCTGACGGGCTGGCTGCTGAATAACTTGCTGGCTTTGCGGCACAGCAATGGCCGGCCGCTTGTGCAACTGTACGGCCCGCCCAATACGCATCAACGCGGCGGCACGGTGACGATAAACTTTTTCGATAGCACCGGACGCGCCATTGACCACCGCGTGATCGAGCGGCGAGCCAACCGAGAAAACATTTCGCTGCGCACCGGCTGTTTTTGCAATCCCGGCGGCGGCGAGATTGCCCTGGGTCTCTCTCGCCCCGAGTTGGTGGTGTGCTTTGGGCAATTTCCACAGCACATGACAGTAGACGATTTCCGCGTGTGCATTGACAGCAAAAGTTCGGGCGCCGTGCGCGTGTCTGCGGGGCTGGCGAGCAACCTGGCGGACGTGCATCACTTTATCCGGTTCGCGCAATGCCTGTTGGATCAGGCCAACTGTGATTGACGAAGTATCTGTCCTCAGGTACAATCAAACCCTCACGATGGGAGGTAGAGGTTGGAGAATCAAAAATCTAGAATCGTTTTGGACGCGATGGGCGGCGATTACGCGCCGCACGTGGTGATTGACGGCGCCGTGATGGCGGCGCGCGAGTTTGGCCCGGCGGGGGTCGAGATCGTCCTCGTCGGACGCGAAGACGACATCAAGCGCGAGCTGGCCCGCCACAACGTCGAGGGGCTGCCGCTCTCCATCGTCCACGCCGGACAGGTGGTGGACATGGACGAGCACACGCTGGCGGTGAAAGAGAAAAAGGATTCTTCGATGGTTGTGGGCGTGCGCCTGGTGAAAGAAGGGCGCGCCGATGCATTCGTGACGGCGGGCAACTCGGGGGCGGCGATGGCGGCGGCGCTGTTCGGGTTGGGACGCATCCGCGGCATTGACCGCCCGGCATTGGCCACGCTCTATCCCGCCGCGCCCAACCTGTGTTTGCTGATTGACATGGGGGCAAACACTGATCCCAAGCTGGATAACCTGGTGCAGAATGCGTTGATGGGCGCGGTGTACGCCGAGCGCGTGATGGGGATTGCGCGCCCGCGCGTGGGATTGGTGTCCAATGGCGAAGAGGCCGATAAGGGCAACATGCTGGTGCGCGATGCGTACAAGGTATTGGCGTCTGGCAAGTTGAACTTTGTGGGCAACGTCGAAGGCAAAGACATCGGCAAGGGCCTGGCCGACGTGGTGGTGAGCGATGGCTTTGTGGGCAACGTGATCGTCAAGCTATCTGAAGGCATCATGTCGTTCCTGGTACGCTATCTGAGGCGCGAGCTGACCGGCGGCGCGCTGAACAAGGCAGCGCTCATTTTGATGATTCCGGGGCTGATCCTGATGCTGCCTGGCGCGGCGTTGCTGCTGCCCGCTATCAAGCGCATTGCGCGCCGGATGGATTACGCCGAGTACGGCGGGGCGCTGTTGTTGGGCGTGAATGGCGTGGTCGTCATCGGCCACGGCCGCAGCAACGCCAAGGCGATCAAAAACGCCGTGCGCGCTGCCTGGCGGGCGGTCGAGGGCGGGGTGCTCGGCTCGATTAAACAGGGATTGGCTGAGATGCAAAGCACAGAGCAGGAGGCAAAATGAACTTGAATCGTTCAGAGAGTGAGCGGGTCGTTATCACCGGCGTGGGGGCGATCACGCCGCTGGGCCATTCGGTGCGCGAGTTATGGGAAGGCTTGCTGCAAGGGCGCTCGGGGGTTGCGCCCATCACGCAATTCGATGCCAGCACATTCCCCACGCGCATCGCCGGCGAGGTGAAAAACTTTGAGCCTGACAAGTACATCAACCCCAAAGAAGTGCGCCGCATCGCGCGTTGCTCGCAGTTGACCCTGGCAACGCTGCAAGAGATGTTGGCGGACGCCGGCTTGACGCCGCCGTTTGAAAACGGGGAGCGCGTCGGCGTCACGATCGGCACCGCCCTGGGGGGGTTTGAAAAGGGCGTGTTTGGAAACGACGTGTTGCACGCGCAGGGCTGGAAGCGTGTCAATCCGTTCTTGTCCATGGCCACGCTGCCCAATATGCCCGCGCACCATATCAGCCAGGCAGTGGGCGCCAAAGGGCCTAATGCAACGGTTGTGACCGCGTGCGCCAGCAGCACGCAGGCAGTTGGCGAAGCGGTTGAAAAGATTCGGCGCGGCGCGGCCGACGCCATGATTGCCGGCGGCGTCGAGGGACTGATTACGGACTTTCTCATTGCCGCGTTTTCAGTCATGCGGGCGCTTTCGACGCGCAACGACGAGCCGGAAAAGGCCAGCCGCCCCTTTGAAAAGCATCGCGATGGCTTTATTCTTTCCGAGGGTTGCGGATTGATGATGTTAGAGCGCCTGGATCACGCCAAAAGGCGCGGCGCGCGCATCTATGCCGAGGTGTTGGGGTATGCGTCTTCTTCGGACGCGTACGATATTGCCGCGCCGGACCCGAAAGGAGAGGGCGCCGTGCGCGCCATGCGTTGGGCGCTGCAAGACGCCGGCGTGGACCCCGATCAGGTGAGCTACATCAACGCGCACGGCCCCGGCACGCCCCAGGGCGATGCGGTCGAGACGCTGGCCATCAAAACCCTGTTTGGCGAGCGCGCCTACGCCGTGCCGGTCAGCTCGACCAAATCTATGATCGGCCACTGCATGGGGGGCGCCGGTGCGATCGAGGCAATTGTGTGCGCGCTGACGATAGCACACAAGGTTATTCACCCGACGATCAATTATGAGACGCCCGACCCCGAATGTGATCTGGATTACGTGCCGGGCGCGGCGCGCGAGATGCCCGTGCGCGTGGCGCTTTCCAATTCGTTTGGGCTGGGCGGCCAAAATGCGTGCCTGGTGCTGGGACGCATAGAGTAATATTCTATACAACATAACTATTCAGGCAGTCGCCTTGTTAACCACCAAGAACACAAAGAGAAAGCCTTTGTGCCCTTGGTGTACTTGGTGGTCAAAGAGTAGTGGCTGAGTAGTTACCATCACACAATATCACTTGCCAGGAGTTGAACTTGCGTATCTATAAAAATGAAGCGTATATACGCCGCCGGGCGACGATAGGCCAGTGGGCTTTCTGGACGGCGCTGGGGGCGTTGGTGGGAGGAATGATTGTTTCATTCCGGTGGCCGCAGTACACGTTCATCCCCTTGATCGCGCTGGCGGTCGGGTTCATCGTGGCGCAGATGAGCACGCACTATCTGAATCGTTTTGTGCGCCCGGATCGGCCCGATATTTCGCTGACGGCCGCGCTAAAGGGATTTAGCAACAACTATGCGTTGTATCACTATGTGACGCCTGCCTCGCACGTTTTATTGTCGCCTGAAGGCTGCTACGTGTTTGTCGTCAAGCTGCAGGGCGACCGGGTCGCCATCAAGGATGGACGCGGATATGAGCCGATCACGCTGGGGCGCATCATCACGCTTTTCGGGCGCGAAAGTGTGGGCGATCTGGCTCGCGAAGCGCAGATCGAGAGCGACGCCTTGACGCGCTACTTCGCCAAGCGCTTGCCGCAGGCACAGGTGACGGTGACGCCCGTCGTCGTCTTTGTGCACCCTAATGTCAAGCTGGACGTTCAGTCTTCGAGCGTGCCGGTGATGCACGCCAAGCAGCTCAAAGATTGGCTGCGCGGGCCGGGCAAGGTCAAGGGGCTGCCGGCGCAGACCCGCGAGCAAGTGGTCAACTTGTTTGGCGGCCAGGAATCTCAAGAAGCGTCTTGAGGGGCTGCCCGTTCGGGGTGTGGCGCTCGCCGCGCGGCGCGCGGTCGAAACAGCGATGAGTGAAAAAAAACTTGATAGCCTGAGCATCTTTTTCCCGTGCTACAATGACGCGGGGACGATTCCGACGATGGTGATTCGCGCCGCGCAGACGGCGCGTGAATTGACCGACGATTACGAAATTATTGTGCTGGACGATGGCAGCCAGGACGACTCGGTGCAGATCCTGGAAGAACTGGAGCGCATCGTCCCGCACCTGCGCCTCATCCGCCACGAGCGCCCCAGCGGCTATGGCGGCAACGTGCGCGCCGGCATCGCGGCCTCTACCAAAGAGTGGGTCTTTTACACCGACGGCGACGCGCAGTACGACGCGCGCGAGCTGGCTTTGCTGGCCCAGGCACTGACCCCCGGCGTGGACGTGGTCAACGGCTGGAAGCTCAAGCGGCGCGACCCGTTGTATCGCATTTGGATTGGGCTGGCTTATCAGTACTTTGTCAGGCTGATATTTGGCCTGGTCATCCGAGACGTAGACTGCGACTTTCGCCTGATGCGCCGCAGCATCTTTGACGTGGTGAGGCTGGAATCCGATACCGGCACCATCACGTTTGAAATGATCAAAAAGATCCAGGACGCCGGCTTTAAATTTGCCGAGGTCCCCGTTCACCATTTTTATCGCCAATACGGCACATCCCAGTTTTTTAACTTTGCCCGCGTGGCGCGCACGCTGGCCGCGTTGGCCAGGTGGTGGTGGCGCCTGGTGGTAAAGCAAGAAGGCAGGCGGAAAGTAACAAGTGGAAAGTAACAGGTAGAAAGTGACAGGTGGAAAGAAGAGGATGAACAGGCCCGGCAAAGAAACAAGGCAGCCAAACTCGCCTGTGCTGCTCACCTCTCACCTCTCACCTTCCACCTTCCACTTTCCACTTTCTACTTTTTACCTTCTCCCCTTCCTCCTGCTCGCCTTTGCGCTGCGCATGATCAACCTGGGGCGGCTGGGTCTGTGGGGCGACGAAGCCTGGGGGTTATACCTCAATCACCTGGGACTGGTGGGCTTGACAATAGAGACCGCGCGCGATATGCATCCCCCCGTTTATCATTACGTTTCGTATTTTTGGGCGCAGGCGGCGGGTTCGGGCGAGTTTGCGCTGCGTTACATCTCGGTGTTCGCGGGGACGTTGAGCGTGGCGGCGACGTACACGCTGGGGCGACGCCTGGCGGGGCGGCGCGCGGGAATGTTGAGCGCGCTATTGATGGCGTGCGCGCCGTTTGCGGTGTACTATAGCCAGGAGGCGCGTCCTTACATAATGGCGTTGTTGTGGTGCGTATTGGCCGCCTATGTGCTGCTGCGCGCTTTGCAGCGGCCGACGCGCCTGGCGTGGGCGGGCTATGGGGTGATGTCGTTTTTGGCGGCCTTTACGTTGTATTCCACCGCGTTGTGGATCGGCATGCACGGCTTGCTCGTGCTGGCGCGGCGCGATTGGCGGCGGTGTTTCCCCACGTGGCTGGGCGTGGAGATGGGCGTGCTGCTCCTATCCGCGCCGTGGCTGTGGCTTTTTGGCCGTGCTATTGGAACAGAAATCAAGGTGCAAGGCGAATTTACGGCGCGCGCCGTGCTGCCGCTGCACTCGCTGGCGGCGCGCATGGTGCAAGGCATGCTGGCCGGCATCACTTTGCCGGCATCTACATCGCTGTGGATAGCCGCTTTGCTGGCGGCGCTGGGGGCAGGCGGGATGGCGCTGGCGCGGCGGCGCGGCTGGATGGCAGCGGCGCTGCCGGCGGCCCTGGCCTTTTTGCCGGTGATAGTATTGTATCCCATCCATCTTTACCTGCCCTGGTTCGAGCCGCGCGTGCTGGTGTTTTGCGCCGCGCCGCTTTACGTATTGCTGGCGGCGGGATTAGATGGGTGGTTATCGCGCGGAGCAGGCTGGTTAGCGGCAGCGGGCATGATGGTGGCCGCGGTGTGGGGCGTGGCGCTGAACGATTACTATCACTTTGATCGTTATTCGCCCGCCGTAGAAGATTACCGTCCGCTCATCGCGCGCGTGCAAAGCGCCGCCGCGCCGGGCGACGTGGTGTTGTATAACGCGCGCTGGAACGTGGGTTATTTTGAGGCGTATTACGGCGGGCCGGCGTTGGATTTCCGCCCGCTGCTGCCGGCGTCTATCGAGGGGATTCAAGATCGCCCTCGCCAGGTGTGGGTGGTGGCGCGCGACATTGTTCGCCACCCCGGCGGCCCCAGGCCCGAAGACCAGGCCGAGGATGCACTTTCGGCGGCGGCGTTCAAAGTGGAAGAAGCGTGGTTTGGGCAGGTGCGGCTGGCGCGTTACGTCATCGCGCCGCAAGGCGCGGCGGCGCGCCATTTTGTGAACGTGGCCTTTGAGCGCGGCGTTGCGTTGAGCGAGTTTGTTATACAAGCGGCTGAATCGGATGATGGCGTGCTAGTCGTCAGGCCAGGGCAGGCGCTTTACCTGAATTTGATCTGGCAGGCCAGTCAAACGCTTGACATTGCCTATAATGTTTTTTCGCACATCATCGGGCCAATCAATCCGGCCACGGGCAATCCCGTGTGGGCGCAGCACGACGGCGTGCCGGGCAACCAGGAGCGCCCGCCGACGAGCTGGGCGGCGGGCGAAAAGGTCCTCGACCGGCGCGTGATGTGGGTAAACGCCGCCGCCCCGCCCGGCGATTACGCGCTCGAGGTTGGCCTGTACGACCCCGGCACAGGCGCGCGGCTGCGAGTGGTGCAGCCTGACGGCGCACTGGCCGATAGCGCCATCTTGATGCGCGTGCGGGTGATCGAGCCGTGAGTGGCAGCGCAAGTTATTTCCCGCGGAGTCATTTCGATGGTCATGCCCACCATGCCATTTTCCTGATATTCATATGCCTGCCGGTAAATCGCCATAGCATCTTGCGCGGTTTTGCCCACACGCCTGTATCCGCCATACAGGCCTGTCTGCCATCCGGACAGAATGCCTACATGACCCCAAACAGGAACGTAATTGTCTGACAGGAATTTCAGCGTGTCACTTTTGATTCCCATTATGAGCACAGAGTCGGCGCCTTCTTCAAGCACTTGTGTTTTCGCCACGTTGTTCGGCGTTTTCCTCGGGAGCTATGTACCGGATTACATCAACACCAGCGTATTCGCAAAACATGGTAAAGAACGGGTCATTCCACATTGGACAAATCTGGACGATCTTTTCGCCTCTTTCCTTCATCTTTTGGAGATGCCAGACCGCTTTCCTTTTTGTGTCAAACAACGATGCTTTGAGTTCTGTTTTCTTTTCTGCCATTGCTCATTACTCCTTTTTTAGATTTGAAAACGATATCTCTATTATGAATTAATTTCTATTGGTGTCTATACATAGAACTATTTTTCGAATATCATGCCGCGCGAACAGTTGGGGCTGTGGTGGGCGAGTGCAGGTGGTGGTGGTGAGTGAGCGAGCGCCGACGGGCCGCCGTTGGAAGAGACGGCGCAGGTAGAGGTAACACTAACGACGGATGGGGGGCTAAAGTGGCATAACCTCGCTTGGGGAGGCAGGGTGGCGCCTTTTACCCAAGAGGAATGTATACTTCTCGTTCAAATTCTGGATTGTCCGCCGCGCTGAAATTGCGCCTGGACCGTTCGACGACCAGCGAGTACGAGACGCGCCGCTCGGTTTGAGGCGCCCAGGTGTGATACACATAGTCCAGCGTCAGCGGCAAGTCTTGCGTGGAACCCTTGTGAACAAAGCGGGCGTGCTGTTGGGCCGGGATAGTTTTCATTGCCAGGGCCGGGCTGGCCGTTTTCACGCTCTGCGCTGGGATAGCGGCCATGTACAATAGCCCCCGTTCTTCCCAATCATCTGGATAATAAGTGAGGCCATAATACTCGCTTGGCTCAATCACCTCGCTGTTTTTCAACTCTTGATCGAGCCATTGCCAAACCTCAATAGTCGCCGGGGCATTTTTGACCAACGTCATTACCCCGGCGACTTGAACGGCGTCCTTTTCCTCCAGAAGCGGTCTCAGGTAATCTCCCTTGCTGATGTGTTCAAGATGCGCCAGCGTCAGCCTGGGCATCAGCCGCCGCCGATCCAGGCAGCCTTGCTTGCGTAGCTGGTTGGGCTGCATATCAAACACGCGCTTAAAGGCGCGCGAAAACGTTTCGGGCGCGTTGAACTGATAGTCGAGCGCAATGTCTATTAGCTTGTGGTCGCTGTGCAGCAGCGCCGCCGCCGCTTCGGCCAGCCGGCGGCGCATCAGGTAATCATAGGGCGTGTGGTGCGTCGCCTGGTTAAAGGTCCGGCAAAAGTGGTACAGCGAGTACGACGCCGCCCCCGCCACGTCTGCGATGGTGATGGCGCGTTGGAGATTATCTTCGATAAAGTCAATGGCCTGAGCCACTAGTTCGAGGTAAGGCATCTATTGCGCATTAACGAACTCGGACGCCCAATCAAAACTGGCCGAATCCTCATACCATTTTGGCCAATGGCTGCACCATTGGGGCGTATGGACATCCCGTATTCGGTCAACCGATGGATGGTACGGCTTCAAGTCAATGATCGGCGTTCCGTCTTCCGCGTCAATATAGGGGATGTAAATTATCCCACGCTCGTGATCTATTTTCAGTATGGCCGCCGCGGTGAGGGCAATCGGGTTGGGCCTGAGAGGGGAACGTGTGGCAAAAATCCCCAATGCGGCGGGGGAACGTTTGTATGGCTGCTCACATTCCACTATTTTCCTGGATCCCGCATCGTCGCACAGGTGCCCCCACCAGAATACGTTGACGTGGCTAAAGCCTTCCAGACCTTTCAGAGCGGGTCTATAATCTGGATGGATGTCCAGGTAAAATCCGCCTTCCGCGCAGCGGATGTGGCCGATGGGCGAGACTGTAAATGTTTTCATAGTATTCACCTCTGTATTATATTTGCTTTCGCATCGTTTCGCGAATAGTCACATAACCCAAGGCAACCCACGTGGATTTGCCTTCCTGGTTTTTAGAGTCCACCAGCAGATCAATGGTTGAAACGCCTCGTTCGCGCAGGATTTCAACGAGTTTGCCTTCCATTTGGCGCATGACGCCGTTTCTCCGATAGGCTGGCTCTACGTATCCCTTCATCATGTACGCCGTGCGCGCGCTTTTCAGTTCCGCGCCAGTGAACCCAATGATTTTCCCATCTTCGACGGCAACCAGATGAATATACCGCGACGTTGAGAACCGGCGCCTGATGTGCCGCAAATGATTTTCTACCGTCCATTCAAAAGCGCCAAGATGGAGCGTCAGGTCTCTGGTCATCTCTGCGATTCTGCGCAGGTCATTTTCTGTAGCGTATCGAATTTCCATTGGTCAAACATGATCCTTGAAAAATGCAGTGGCCACCGGAAACACTTGATCAATGGCGCTAAACTCTCGGGGATGATTGAGGCCTGGGATAATTTCTACCCGCACGCCTGTGCCAGCCAGCACCGGGCGATTGGCTTGCACCCAATTCATCAAGCGTTTGTTCTTGTCGCCGGCCAGCAGCAGAGTGGGGCAGCCAACGTCGCCGGGCTGGATGCCGGGCCAGCTTCGCATGGCCTGGAAGCAAGCCAACAACGCGGGCATCTGGTTTTTGAGCGTCGCCTTGCGCTTTTGCGCGCCTCGAGCCTGCGCCGCCGGTTTCCATTTGTTCGTCATGTCGTTGATATAGCTGTCGAACTCGTCGTCCACCGCCGGCCCAAATGGCGCGCCAACCATAGCGATGGCCGTCGCCCGCTCTGACCAGGCGCCCAGGTAGCGGGCGACCATGCCGCCGAGGCTGTAGCCCCACACCGCAAAGGTTCGCACCTGGCAGGCATCTGCCACCGCGTATACGTCGGCGCAGATTTTTTCAATGGCATACCCGCCGCTGGCGGATGGACAGTCGCTCTCGCCTGTTCCGCGCAAGTCAACCGTGATCACGCGATAATCTTGTTTCAAGCGCGCCACGTAACCCAGCTTGTGCCAATCCTGCCGGGTTTTGCCCGCGCCGTGCAGCAGCACTAGCGCGGGACCATCGCCGGTGATGTCATAGGCTATGCGCGTCTCGTCGGGTGAAAGGCTAAACTGTGTGTTCATGGGCAGGCTCAATGGGAACGTAAACATCCAGAATGGATTCGTCTATGTGCTGGACATCCTTGAATCGCTCGTCGTAAAGCTGGAATCCATAGGGGTGCGGGCGCACATAGCCCTCCTGGGTCATCCATCCCTGGATCAGCCTGGACCAATCCGAATTGATCTGCTGCCCGCGCAGGGTGAAAACGACATAGGTGGCAGGCGGCAAGAGCTTGACCAATAGCTCGATGGGCAGTGCGCCCAACTGTTCCACCTCCAGCCCGACAAAGACTTCGAACTCGCCGGTCTGCGGCGTTTCAGGGTGTTCGATGTGTACCTCGTACAAGACCGCGCTGGTTTTGACGTGCTCGATAGCGCCGGGATGCTGCGTCCAATATCCCATAAAGCGCTTCCAGAGCCGCCCAATCTCGTTTTCTTCGGTCCACCCTCCGCTGAACTTGAAGGGATCGCCGAAAAAACTAAACCCTACCAAAATTATCTGCGGCTTTTCGACCAGTGTTGGTTCCATAGCACATTCCTCAATAGCTTACCCCTCGCCGGGTTCCAATCCAATGCCATTCTCCGGCATTCGGTTGGGCCGATCGGCCAGCCGGTTTGAGATACGAGCTTTTTTCACTCAATCGCAAACCGGATAATAAGCCTCCAGGCCCGCTTGGCGCAGGTTGACGTGGGGATGCTGGGCTGCGCCAGACAGAAGCCAGTATAGCAGAGGAACGTAAAATTATCTTGATGCAGGTTGCTGTTGTTAGCCCAGGGAATCTCGTTTGCTAGATGCTAAACTGACGATTTTTGCGGAGGCGGCTTTTCCGCCCGCAGTCCAACTGCGGGCGAAGCGGCAACAGTCCCACTCTGGCTTGGCATACAGTTTTTGACTTTTGCCCTACTTGGATATAGAATTCCGGGCGCTGGTCATGCCCGGCGTGCAGGCCGCGTTGTGAAATAGATAAAGGAGGGACGGCAATGGAAAAGACAAACTACAAAGATCGTACCCGTCTGATCGCCGCCATTGGAGTTCTCTTGCTGCTGGTTGGCCTGGCGGTTGGTTTTTTGGCCCCGCTCGAAATGTATTGCTTTTATCTTTTTTCTGAGGGAGGGCGCTTTTATTACGAGGGATTTGGGTTTGGTTCTTTCATGTTTGGCAACATTGCCGGCCAAATCGTGGGTTACTATCTGATTGCGGCCCTGTGCGTCCCGCTCGGCTATGGACATTTGACCATGCGGCGATGGGCCAGGACACTGGCGCTAACTTTGCTTTGGTCGTGGTTGGTGGTCGGCGCGCCTCTGACCGTTGTGGTTTCTTTCGTATTGTTGGGAAGTAAAGACCTCTCTCTGCCGGCCGCTCTGGCGGCGCTTGTTGTTCTGGTATTGTCTTACCTGGTGTTGCCATGGTTGCTTATCCGGTTCTACCAGGGCAGAAATGTCAGGCAAAGCTTTGAAGCTCGAGATGCTGGTCCTTCTTGGGTCGAGGCGCTGCCTATGCCCATCCTTGTATTGAGCGCTTTGTACTTGTTCTACATTGTCATCCTGCATCTCCTCATCTTGTTCAATGGCATGTTCCCGCTTTTTGGCGTTTTTGTATTTGGCTTTCGGGGGATTCTTTTACTCGATATCTCGATAATGTGCCTGGCCGGCCTCGTGTGGGGGACGCTGCGACAGCGAGGGTGGGCGTGGTGGGGCGCTGTGATTGGGTTGGGCTTGTTCACCTTCTCGACAGTGCTCACCTTTTTCAGATCCAGCTATCTGACTATTTTATCTGGGCTGGCCTTCCCGCCGCGGGAAATAGACATCTTGGACGGGGTGCCAGCCCAGGGCTATCATTTTGCCGTGCTGGTTGGAATACCGCTTGTCGTAACCTGGGTCGTGGCCATTCTATCGAAACGACACTTTACGTTACTCCTTCCACCCAAACGGCTTATTTGAGTTTGTCCACTTCAGCTTGCAGAGAGGTCTTGACTGTCTCAAAGGTCAAGCCTTTTTCAGCGCAATAGTCCTTGACCTTTATCCCCGGCGCGGCAGGCATGGGCGCACCCATTGCTTTTTCAATGACCTCTTTTGAAACACCCCAGTCGAGCAAATTGGCGAATGTGGTTGATCCCTTGACGGTGCGATCGGTGCTGGTCGCGTGCGGCGTTGGTTGAGCGCCTGGCGCCTGGGTGGCCTGCGGCGCGGCGCCCCGGTCGGGCACGGTGTGAGCAGCCAGGTAAGCCGCCTGCTCATCGCTCAGGTTGCGCGCGCGCAGCAGCGTGGCTGCCGATTCAGGCAGATAAATGTCGGTGCTCAAGTCATACGGCAACCCTTTGTAAAAGGCCACAAACAGGCGCACCGACGCTGTGCCAATTTCTTGTTCACTGCCGGCGTACAGTTCTTCTAGCTCTTTGACGGCAAACTCGGTCAGGTTATCACTTTGGATGCCAAAGGCCTCGGCCAGCACCGTAGGAGCGATGCCGAAATTCTTGTCCACATCGCCAAAAGTGTACGAGCCGCGAATGTCGGCCGGGTTCGCCTGGCCGGCAAACTCGCCGCTGGTGAATTGGGCGGCTTGTTTGGTAGATTCGGTCTGCCACCACCCCATCGCGTTGGAAAAGAAAATCCCGCCGAACAGAATGACGATCAGCAAGGCCGCCAGGGGTTTGGATGTTAGCGTCATTTGACACCTCGCGTAGAGAATTGAACGGTTTTGGCAACCGGGCAGATAGCTTCGGACGTACACTCCAGGCACGAAATGCACTGGTGATCGCGCACGACGGTGACGCTATCTACCGGGATGTTCATCGGGCACATGATGGAGCAGGCGCCGTCGGCTTTGCAGGTGGCCTCGTTGCGGCGGATGCTAAAGATGCGAAACAGGTTGGTGATCCCCAACAGCGCCCCGTACGGGCAGGCATACTTGCACCAGGGCCGCTCGACAAAGAATGACAGCCCAAGAGTGATGCCCAAAATGACCAACCCGATGATAGATACTTCGCTGGTCCAAAAGTTGAACAGGGCAAAGTATGGATCATACGTGGAAAAGATCAGCGTGCCGGTCACGGCCGTCATATACAGCACCCAGGCCAACACGCCATAGCGCAGAAAGCGCAATATCCGGTCTAGCCTGGCCGGGACGAAATGGTTAAAGCGGCGGCGGAACAACTTGCGCCCAAACCCGCTCACCCATTCCTGGATGGTGCCCAGCGGGCACACCCAGCCGCAAAACACCGGGCCGAACAAAATCGCCAGCAACAGGCTAATGACCATCAGCACAAAGGATGACTGGTGAATCTTTTGCACAAACGTCCCCACCGTGGCGAACTGGTAAATCGTCACCACGCCGCCGAAAGGGCACACGGCGTGCAGGCTGGCGTTTGCCAGCAGGGGAATGGCCTGGCCGCTTTCGGCCAGGGTGTGATTGATTGCGATCAACGCAATCAGGATAAAAAAGCCCCACTGGACAACTTTGCGGAGCCAGATGCTCTTGGGGCGAAAGAGGCGAATGCGTTTACCCAACACTGTGATCATAGAACCCCCTGAATTCTGGTCGTGCTACGCTCATCAAAAAAGCATGGAAAAAGCACCTTGTGCCAGTGCCGGGGTGCTTTTTCCAATTTTACTCGTTTTCAAAAAACCTGCCATCAGCCGCGCCGGCCGCGCCCGCCTCTTTCGATAGCGCCGCCGACAATCGCCTGGTAGGCCGCCTGACTGAGATAGTGAGGCTGGTACATCTCACCAGTCTGCCTTGTCAAGTTGGACGTAAACGCCTGCAAGTGATTGCCAGAGCCTTTCAGCAGGTTCTGATAGACCATCTGAATATCTGCCAGGTCGGTCTGGGCCAGCCGCTCTTCAAGATCAAGGATGTCAATCTCCTCAATCGCCGCGCCCACCCGCAAAGCGTCTGCCAGCGACCGGCCGCCTTCCGCCGTCAATTGATTGTATAGCTCTTGCAGCTTGACATTCGTGAATGCGCCAACAGCTTGATCAGCCGCCGGGTCTTGCAAGCCATAACGATCAATCAGCACCTTGACGGCCTCTGTATGCGTCTGTTCGCTGTTGGCGATATTTTGAAAGATGGACAATCCCCACTTGTCGTACAACGCCAGGTAAACATCGTGCGCCAGCTTTTCTTCTTCACGCATATAGAGGATGCCTTCGGTCTCGGCTTCGCTCAACGTGTCTGCCGTCAGTGGCCCCAGCGCGTCGTTCAGAGTAGCCGTGTCCATGTCAGCGCCATGCCCGGCAGCGCCAGCTTGTCCCCGGCCAGCCGGGTTGGCTTTGTAAGAACCGGCTTGCCCATTGCGCCCGTAACCTTGCCCCTGATTAACCTGATTGGCTCCATCAATGCCTGTCTGTCCACCGCGCCCGTAACCTTGCCCGTGCGCTTCTGCTATACCGGTTGTGCTTATCGTGCGAATCACTGCCCCGACCACCAACACTCCAACCAGCCCAATCAACAATACACCGATCAAAATTTTCTTGAACATTGTTATTCCTTCCTGTTTTATCTGGCGCGAGCATCAGCCGCCCGCGCCAGTGTGAATTTATGGTTTATGATGCTAACGATAACTCGCTTGCCTGCGGCTGAGGCCGCAGCGACGCAAAGAACTTGATCGTCACATTGACAATCCACCGCCAGTGGATGGCAAAGTGGACCACTGCCGCGACAATCATCACCACGCCGCTCCAGGTGTGAAGCATATCCCAGGTGGTGTTGGCAAACAAGAAGCCTGTGCTCGCATTGATGCCGTGCGAGCCGCCAGGCGCAAACATAAAATACACGCCCGAAACCGCCGTGAGCAAAAAACTGATGCCTACCAGCGCGTCGAGCGCCACGTTGAAATGCCCACGCGCGTTCATGCACGCGCACCGACCCGTCAACTCTTTGACGATGCGGGTTGCCATGCTCGCCACCCATTTCCAGTGAATGGCAAAATGAATGACAACGGCCGCAATCATTGCCACACCGGTCCAGGTGTGCAGGTCATCCCACGTGTGGCGATCAAACAGAATGGTCACGCCATACCAGGGATTGCGCCCGCCCTGGTAGCCGCCCGAGGGCAGAAATAAAAAGTAGATGCCCGACAACGAGGCGATGAGCGCGCTCACAAGCACTGCGGCGTCAACCAGCCAGTTGTTGCGGGTCTGACTAGAGATTACATTTGACTTGGACATGATTGTTTCCTTTATACAGTTATTTTTTCGGTGCAGGCTATTTGCTCCTGCTTAACTCTGGCTTTATCTTACCAAAACAGTGTGAAAGGCTTGTGAACACATTTTGAAAATTGTGTGAATTCGCAGCGCGCAAAACAGGACTGCGCTGCCTTTTGAATGGCAAACAAAAAGAGCGGTGCGATCAACACCGCTCGGCGCCTCCTGTTTGCAGGTTTCGCAGTACAACCGGCAAAGGTTGGCATGACGAATAAAGGCCATTAAACGAGTAGAGCCTCTTTTGAAGAGGCTCTACCTGACGAGATAGTCCAGGCTATGGACGGCCGCTGCTGCCGCCTGATTTTGGCATTGGTGTTGGACTGTCCCCACTCGGCGCCGGCGTCGGCTGCGGGTTGCCGCCGTTTCCAGTGCCCCCACCGCCAGGCTCAGACGTTGGTTGAGAATTGCCGCCGCCACCGCCAGGCTCAGACGTTGGCTGAGAATTGCCGCCGTTTCCACGGCTACCGCCGCCCTGCGGAGTGCTACCACCACCAGGCTCGGACGTTGGCTGAGAATTACCACTGCCTCCGCTCCCCGGCGTACGTGTGGCCTGCGGCCCAGGACCATACCCACTGCCAGGTGTAACTGTCTGGCTGATGCCGGGGCCACCAAAGCCCTTGCCTGGGGTAACCGTTTGGCTGATGCCAGGACCGGGGCCAAACGTGCCGCTTGGTGTGATCGTCAGGCTAATGCCAGGGCCAGGGCCAAAACCATTACCCGGCGCGACGGTTTGGCTGATGCCGGGACCAGGGCCAAAGCCATTGCCAGGCGCGACGGTCTGGCTGATACCAGGGCCAGGGCCAATTCCACTGCCCGGCGTGTGAACCGGGGTGGGCTGCGGCTCATCGTTTCCTGCCCGTTCGCGATGGCGGAAAGCCAATGGATCAGTCAATCCCATTTGGGCCAGCGCATGCCGCTCGGCCAGCATGGTTTGCACTCGCGCCAAAACTGGCTGCGATTGTTCAGGCGCACCGGCCTGCACCTGCGCCATGCGTTGAGTCTGTTGCTCAATGGTTGCCTGTACTTGAATCAAGGTCCGATTCAAGCCCATGTCGTCCATGCCCGCCGCGATGTGAAGCGCATTGTCCAACTGTGCTTGCAAACGAGTGGCGACCGGATCGGGTGGCACAACGCCACCAGCATTGAGAGCCTCGATCTCTCCTGTGCGGCGATTGGCAAACTCTAATGATAACGCCACTTGCGCTTCCGGGGCGCCTGTCAATCCCAGGCGCACATCCTCGCAAAGCGTCTTGACGCCGTACAGTGGCTCAGTGGGCAAATCGTCTTGCGCCGCATACACCGCCGCGCCTCCTCCACCCAAAACAAGAGATACTATTAGAAAAACCGTCATCAGGGTCGTCATCGCAAAACTCTCCTTTCGTGTAAATAGATTGAGTAACTTGTTCCACCCTGTATGACGCGGGACATCTGCCCGGGATACGCCCCGGCTCAACGATTCGGCCTGAGCCAGGAATTGCGCCCGGCCACGCGCGGCCGCTTGTTCATCACGCGGAGGCATAATTGCAAGTCGTTCCAAACTTTGCCGTACTCGCGGGTCAATCGAATCATTTGGTTTGCTCATAACATCCTTCCCAATCTAATTCAACCCTGACTATTTGATTCTAGTTGCTCGGCCTTGACGAGCACGCGCCGCAACGATTCAATGGCGCGGTGCTGTAGAGCCTTGATGGCCCCCACAGGTTTGCCAAGCGCCTGTGCAATTTCCTCGTTTTCCCAACCTTCCAGAAACTTGAGCATAACTACCTGGCGCTGTTCGGGCGTCAGGCGGGCCAGCGCGGCTCGGGCGCGTTCCTGTTCCGTCCGTTGCATCACGGCTTGAGATGGCTCTGCTTCTGCATCGGCGCGCCAATCTTCTTCCAACGGCACAGTCGGCAACGGTTGGCGCCGCCAGCGGTCGGTGATCCAGTTGTGCGCCACACGATACAAATACGCTTGCAAGTGATTCGTTGGTCCTCCACCATTGCGTAAAGCGTGCAAGAAACGACTAAAGGTTTCTGCCACGCACTCTTCCGACAGGTCAGTATCGCCGAGCAATCGCATGGCGTAACGATACAGGCGGGGGCTGTACGTATCATAAATTTCGCCCAGCGCCTGCTGATCAAACTGATGAGCACACCGCAGCAACTCGTGTTCAGAGGTCACAGTTGTTTCGCCGCCCCTTATTCTTTAAGACGCCATAAGCCAAACGCAGGTACGGTTCCCATCGTTTCTAAATTATACCCTAAACCGATTCAACCTTGGCTGATATGTAGAGATACATTAAAGCAACAACGCCGGGCGGCGTGCAAGATCGTCCGGCGTTTGGTATTGGGTCAGGAACTATTGTTGGCAAGCGAGAGCGGCGCCCACCGTAATCCGACTGGCTGCCCAGACATTATTCACGAGTGTGCCGTTGACGCTGACGTTCTGCCCCACTTGAAGATCGGCAAACGTAATGGGCACTGCCCCCGCTGGCGTCTTGAGCAAATAACGGGTAGTAGGAGTCGTTTGCAGCGGCAGCGATTGCCCGATGTAGGCTTTCACCAGTCGGTTGCCGCAGACCACCTGGACCGTGACTACCGTTTCACTAATGTCCGTGATGGTGCCGGCGAGTGCAAATGGTCCGCGCACCCTTTGCCCACCGGGAGGCGGGCCGCCCGCTGCCAGGGCCGGCAGCGCTGTTGCAGCAAGCAATCCAATGACGATCAGTAGATATGCAGCTTTTTTCATTTTTCAATTCTCCTTGTTCAAGTTGGCTTTCCAAGAGCCAATAGTTTTAATTGTATCAATGGATGTATTGACTTACCTCCTTGCACATGTTCCCTTGGTTGGCAAGGCATCATGGTTTCGAGCATCACATAATAAGACGCCAAAAGCACGCTATAGATACGGTCAGTCCAATTTTCCCCAGGGTCGTGCTTTTTCACTGACGCTCAGTCCGGCCACCACGGTGGTCGCCCTGCTCACGCGCCGGGCATCCATGTCCGAGAAATGGAATGTAATCTCGTGTATAATTATGGTGTGCAATCTGAAAACACAACCCGCACCATCGGCACCTTGAATGAAAAACCGCTGCACGCCGCTTTGAAGGCATGGTATGCCCAGCCAGGCGACCAGCTCGAGGCCAGGGTAGATGGCTATATCATTGACATCGTTCGCGGCGATTTGATGATAGAAATTCAAACGCGCAACCTGGCGGCGATTAAGCGCAAGTTGTTTGCGCTTGTGCCGCGTCATCCGGTGCGGCTGGTCTACCCCATTGCGCGCGAAAAGTGGATCGTCAAACTGGCACAGGATGGCAGTCGCGCCAGCCGCCGCAAATCACCCAGGCAGGGTGTGGTCGAGCAAGTTTTTGACGAGTTGGTGAGTTTGCCCCACCTGCTGGCCGAATCCAACTTTTCCGTCGAGATAGTATTCATACAGGAAGAGGAAATCCGTCGCTATGCCGGCGGTCGAGGGTGGCGGCGAAAGGGTTGGGTGACGCACGAGCGGCGCTTGCTGCAAGTAGTAGACCGCCGCTTGTTTGAGGCGCCGCCAGATTGGGGGACATTGATTCCAGGCGATCTGGTCGAGCCATTCACGGTTTCTGACCTGGCGGCGGCGGCGGGCCAACCGCGCTGGCTGGCGCAAAAGATGGCCTATTGCTTGCGCGAGATTGGCGCGATTGCGCCAGCAGGAAAACGCGGCCGGGCTATTTTGTATGTGCGATCTCGGGAAAACCATTTTTATAAGGAGGAAAACCTATGAACTCACCATTCGCGTAATCGGCTTCTAGTTTCTCGAATTTCGCTTAAATTGGGGAAGAAATCCAACTTTATGGCCCATTTTCTTCCCTTGGTGAAGGTAAGCTTACCTTCATTGCAAAGATTATTGTAAGACGGATTTACTAAAGACTGCATATATCGGTACACTATCGGCGACCCCCCAGATATGGGGGCAAGATAATTGATTTTGCAAAGTTTATATTACGCGAATGGTGAGTATGAAGCTAGAACAATTTTTTGGACTGGTGTTTGTCTTGATTGGCGTGTTGGCGCTCGCGGCGTGCGGCAGCCGCCCCGCCAGCCTTCCGGCCACAGCCACTCCCGCGCCGGCGGCCGTTACAGCGTCAAGCCCCACTGCGCTGCCGGCGCCAAACGCGACGGTACTGCCTGTTACCGCCACCCCGCCACCTGTGCCCAATCCGACCCAGGCCCCTCAGAGCAGCCCCATACCTTCGGGCCAGACAGTCAAGATATTTCTCATCGCCGTAGGAGATAACGGCAAATCGGGCAAGTTGATCGGATGCGGCGATAGCGCCGTTGCCGTCACGGTTCCCATTGCTCGCACCCAGGGTGTGCTGAGAGCGGCTCTCAACAGCCTGTTGTCTATCCGGCAGCAATATTATGGCGAGTCGGGCCTCTACAATGCGCTGTACCAGTCCAACCTCACGTTAGACAAAGTCACAATTGAAAACAGGCGCGCCCTCATCTATCTTTCGGGAACGATGAAGCTGGGGGGTGTGTGTGACAATCCCCGGGTCGAAGCTCAGTTCAAAGAGACGGCGCTCCAGTTTTCCACAGTCAGCGACGTGGCTGTATACGTGAACGGCGAGCCGTTACCGTAAGAATGAGGGGCGTTTTGAGTTGGCTGCCTTGTTTGTTTTAAACCTGGCTGCAATTTCGAGCCTGATCAGCTTTCTACAAACCAAAGAGAGATATGAGGAGAACAAAAATGAGCAAGCTCTTACCGTTGTTTTTTATTGCAACCTTTCTCGTCTTTATGGTGAGCAGTTGTGGAGCGAGCCTATCCCTCACCGCCACGTCTGTACCGCCGACGGTGACTTTCCCGACAGAGACATCCGTACCAACCGCTACCGTGACCCCCATCCCGCCAACAGAGACGCCCATCCCGCTGACTCCCACACCCATCCCGCTGACTCCCACACCCATCCCGCCGACGATCACACCTATGCCAGCCACTGATACTGTATGCGCTTTCGGCTGTGACTTTACCACCATCCAGGCCGCCATTGACAATACTGGTACTGAGGCCGGCGCCATCATTGAAATCACTGATCCCATCCACACCGAAGCGGGCATAGTCGTGAACAAGAATGTCACCATCCGAGGGCTGGGCGCCAATGTTACTATCGTGCAGGCCCACGAGACGCTGGAGGAGACCTCGGGACGTGTCTTTCTCGTCGAGGAAGGCGCTACTGCGATCTTTGAGCGGTTGACCATCCGGCACGGTGAGCCGGGTGCAAAAGAAGAGTGCGGTGGCGGCATCTTGAACCGGGGCGCGCTGACGATCAGATATTGTGTCATCAGCGATAACGTCGCCATCGGCGGCGGCGGCGTCTCCAACTATGGCGCGTTGACGATCGTCGCCAGCACGATTAGCAATAACGTCGCCAGGGGAGATGGGCCTCGCGGCGTCGAGTGCGGCGGCGGCGGCGGCGTCAAGAGCAGCAAAGGGACACTGAGGATCGTCAACAGTACTATCACCGGCAACCGGGCCGGGCTTCGATCCGAAGGGTTGGGTGGCGGTATTCGCACCGGCTGCGGCTGCACCGCAGAGATTGTCAATAGCACCATCAGTGGCAACAAAGCTACCCGCTATGGTGGAGGTATCGCCGCAGCAGGTACGGTGCGAATCACCCACTGTACCGTCAGTAATAACACCGTCACCGGCGGGGGCGGCGCTCTGTGGGTTCGAGGCGAAGTGAGCATCGAAAACACAATCGTCGCCAACAACATTGGAGGCAAGAATTGTGTCGTCCATAAGGATTCCGGGGGTCAGGGAACACTCGGTACGACCAGCAACAGTCTGATCGGAGACGGCAGTTGTGGAGTGGATTTCTCCGGGAATCCAATGCTGGGTCCGCTGGCCAACAATGGCGGCGACACCTGGACCCACGCCCTGCTCCCTGGCAGTCCGGCGATTGATGCGATCCCTGCAATCAGTTGTACCCTCCCCACCGACCAGCGCGGGATGCCTAGACCGGTTGCACAGACGTCTCCCGATACTCCCTGTGACGTCGGCGCGTTCGAAGTACAAACCGAGTAGGCGTGCTTTAGCCTGACGGAGGGATTCCTGACGACCCGCCAGTTTTCTTTGCTTGCAGTCTGTTGCAAACTATTTGAGACGCGGTGGGGGGAACGTGGATACGACAAAAAAACTGTGCGACGCACCTGGGGTGCGTCGCACAGTGGTTTACTTGTCCTGCATGGCCAGGAACACTTTTTCCGCGCTGAGCGGGGGGCTGGGCAGGCGCACGCCCACCGCATTATACACGGCGTTGGCGATGGCCGGCATGGTCGGCACCATGGCGTGTTCGCCGATGCCGCGCGCCCCCCACGGGCCGTCGTCTTGCGGCACCTCGACGATGATGGGAATGATCTGGCCCGGCATGTCCACCGTCAACGCGATGCGATAGTCCACGAATGATGGGTTGAGGGGCTGGCCGTCTTTGTACGCCAGCTGCTCAAAGAGAGCCGACGAGATGCCCTGCACCACGCCGCCTTCCATTTGCGCTTTTACCTGGTTGGGATTGATGGCCTTGCCCACGTCAAAGGCGGCCGCCACGCGCAAAATTTCAATTTTTCCCGTTTCGGTGTCTACTTCCAAGTCAACTGCCTGGCAGCCCACGGTGTAATGCACCACCGAGCGCGGCCCCTGGCCGGTTTCCGGGTCAAGCCCCGTGACGTAGGTGGGCATAAAGTCGCCGCGCCCCAGCACTGGCCCGCCGCGCCAACCGCAATCGCCTTCCTTGGGCAGGCCGTAGATCACCATGTCTTTGAGCGGCATGGATTCTTCGGACTTGTACGAAATCACGTGGCCGTCTTTGATATCCAGGTCCTCGACCTTTTCATTCCAGTGTTCGGCGGCCAGCTCGAGAATCTGCTGGCGGGCGTGCCGCGCCGCCGCCGCCACCGCGTTGCCCATGCTCCACGTCAGGCGCGAGGCGACCGTCTGCCACTCGTAGGGGCTGTACTGCGTGTCTACCGGCGTGGCGATGCGCACCCACTCTACCGGCACGCCCAAAGCCGCCGCGGCCATTTGCGCCATCACCGTGAACGTGCCCTGCCCCAATTCTTGCCCGCCCACCGCCACCGTCACCGTGGCGTCTTCGTTCAGGCGCACCCACGAAGACGAGCCGGCGTTGGGCGGCATGGCGGGCGCTTTCCACATGATGGCCATGCCTTTGCCGCGCTTTTTGTGCGGCGCGGAGGCAGGTTCTTTTTTGCCCCATTCGATGGCCGCTGCTGCTTTTTCGATGCACTCGCTGAGGCCGATGGGGTGCATCGTCGAGCCGGTGACAATCTGGCTGCCGGTCCTCAGGCAATTCTTGAGGCGAAAATCGCGCGCGTCCATGCCCAATTTTTCGGCCAGCTGGTCTATCAATTGTTCAATGCCCCAATGGATCTCTGGCATGCCGAACCCGCGCATGGGGCCGCCGACGGGGTGGTTGGTATACATGCAGTACGAGTCGGCCCGCACGTTGGGAATCTCGTATGGGCCAGTGGAGGAATAGCCCGCCGCGCGCGTGATGTTGACGCCGTACTCGGTGTACGCGCCGGCGTCCCAGTAATACCGGGTCTCCATGGCAATGATCTTGCCTTCCGCCGTCGCGCCCAGCTTGATGTGCGCCGCCATGCCTTGCCGCACAAAGGTGCAGAAAAACTCTTCTTCGCGCGTCATGCGCAGTTTCACGGGACGCCCTGGCACTTTCATGGCCATCACCGCCGCGCACGCTTCCATCGAAACGCCGGCCTTGCTGCCAAAGCCGCCGCCAATGTAGGGCGCGACCACGCGCAAATCGCCCTGGCTCATCCCAAGAGCCTTGGCGATGAGATTGCGCTGCGCAAACGGCGACTGGCTGCTGCCCCACAGCGTGATCTGGCCGCTTTGCTCGGCCTGCGCCACGACGACGTGCGGCTCGATTGGCGCGTGCTGGATGTGCGGCACGCGGAACGCGCCCTCGACGATCACGTCGCACTGCGCCCAGGCGCTATCCACGTCGCCCTTGCGAATTTTAAAGTGATTGGAGATATTCGTGCCTGGCTTGGGGAAAATAAAGTTCACTACTTCATATTTGCCCAGGTCAGGATGCACCAGCGGCGCATCGGGTTGGGCTGACGCTTCGGGGTCGGTGACGGCGGGCAGTATCTCATAGTCCACCTTGACCAGCTTGCAAGCTTGCTCGGCGATTTCTTCGCTGGTGGCTACCACGCCGGCCACCGGATCGCCCACGTAGCGCGCGCGGTCGGTGCAAAAAATGTGCCGGTCTTGCAGGTACAGCCCGATAAAGCCGGGCGTATCTACGCCGGTGGCCACGGCCTTGACGCCGGGCAAGGCCAGCGCGCGGCTCACGTCAATCTTTTTGATGAGCGCGTGTGGGTGAGGGCTGCGCACCAGCCGCCCGTACAGCAGCCCGGCCCCGAACTGCAAATCGTCGGCAAACCTGGCGGAGCCGGTGACCTTTTCCATTGCATCAATACGCGGGACGCTTTCGCCGACGGGACTGGGAATTGTCGCTGTATCTGTCATTGTTCGCTCCTTTAATCGCCTGCCGCTTGCTTGACGGCTTCGACGATGCGCGTATAGCCGGTGCAGCGGCACAGATTGCCCGCCAAGGCTTTTTTGATTTCGTCTTCGGTCGGGTGCGGGTTGCGGTCGAGTAGCGCCCGGGCGCTGATGAGCATGCCGGGCGTGCAAAAGCCGCATTGTATCCCGGTCTGGTCAACGAAAGCTTGCTGGACAAGATCGAGTTGCCCATCGCGCGCCAACCCTTCAACCGTGACGATCTCTGCGCCGTCGACTTCCACGGCCAGGACCATGCACGAATTGACCGGCTCGCCATTCATCAAGACCGTGCACGCGCCGCACTCGCCCCCGGCGCAGCCGTTTTTCGTGCCCGTCAGCACCAGCACCTCGCGCAGCATGGTCAGCAACGTCATGTTCGATGGGACGACGGCGCGTTCCCATCCGCCATTAACTTTTAACGTGATTTCGTGTTGTGACATATCCTACTCCGTAATGCGTATACAGTTTTTTGTTCTTATGAAACGCCCTTGGCAGCCGCAAGCTGGGTTTCCTTCAACACCGTCCCCACCAACACTGCGCCCAAAAGCAGGACAGCCGTGTTGAGATAAAAGGGCATTGCCCGGCTCACATTGTCGTACAGCCAGCCGCCGGCCAGGGGGCCAAACGCGCCGCCGAGGAAGTATGCAAACGTATACAGCCCATAGCTTGTGCCGCGCACATCTTCTCCGGCGATGTCGGCTATAAAGGCGCGCTCCGCCGGCACCGAAGCCGTATAACCTGCAGACTCGATGGCCCACAAAACGGCCAGAAGTGCGATGCTGCGCAAATGCGGAATCATAACCGAGGCCAGCGCGCCTCCAATCAGCCCGCCGATCATGGGCAATTTGCGCCCAAACCGGTCTGCAAGCCGTCCCAGGCGCGAAGGCAAAAAGGCGCCGATGAGCGCTGCCGGCAAATAGGCCCTGGTCAGGGCGAGTATGTCCGCGTGGAGAGCATCCTGGAGAAAAATCATTAGCAGCGGGCCAATCATTGCTGTGGAAGCGCCGGTGGCGAAAACGATGCTCATCAGCGCCAATAACTGCCCGGAGATGGGGCGCTTTTCAACCGGCCGGTCGGCGACCTGCGGACGCGTTTCTGGCACTCCGCGCCAGCCGAACCAAAAAGCCAGCAGCGCCGGCGCGGTATAGGCCGCAAAGAGCCAGAACCAGGTCTGTACCGGGCCAAACCCCAAGCCGCGCAAAATGAAAAAGATGGGCAACCCGGCACAAGTGCCAACAAGAGCGCCGCGATTGGCCGCCTCGTCAATAAGACCAAAGTCGCGGCCGCGCCCAGTCTCGCCAGCCACATCGGCGACGACCGTCACCGCCGCCAGCCACAAGAAAGCCTGTCCCAGCCCCTGGACAAAGCGAGCGAGCGTCAGCAGCCACACGGTGTTTGCAAAGCAAAAGACAACCATTGCCACAGCATATCCACCCAGCCCCAGCAATAAGAATGGGCGGCGGCCCCAACGATCCAAAGCTCGGCCCAGAAGAGGCCGCACGATCACAGGCACGAGGGAAAAGGCTGAAAAGAACACTCCAACTTCAAGCGCCGTAGCGCCCAGTTCTTTGCCATAGATCGGCAAGATGAACGACAGGATGCCAAAAGGCCACGAGACCAAAAACATGGCCCGCAATAGAAAAGTGAGGACGCGAGAGTGTGGCTTGGGCGCAGCGGCTTCCATAGTTATGGCTTGTATCTTTTTTCTACCTGCCGGCGGAAACCAGCGCGTCCAGCACCGATGCCACCGCGCGCGTGGTCAGATTTTTCGCCATTGCCTTGCGATAGGCCGCGCTGGAACGCAAGTCGTCAATCGGCCTGGCGGCCTCCATGGCGGCGATAGCGGCGGCCTCGATCACGTCGGGTGTGATGGGCGATGAAGCCAAGATTTCTTCGGCCGCTGGCGCGCGAATGGGCGTGGGCGCCACCGAGGTCAACGCGATGCGGAATGTGTAGCCCGAGGGGGATTTTTTATCTGGATAGCCTAGCGCCGCCACTCCAACGATGGACAGATCGCCGCGCGCGTTGCGGCACAATTTAAGGTAATGGCCTACAGCTCCCTTGGGCGGGACGGGAATTTCAATCCGCAGCAAAAACTCGCCGGGTTTCATCACCGTCTTGCCGGGGCCTGTGAAAAATCCGGCGATGGGAACGATGCGCTCGCCGCGCCGGCCGTGCAGCACCAGGTTGGCTCCCAGAACCAGTGCGGCCGGGGCGGTATCGGCGGCGGGCGAAGCGTTGCACAGGTTGCCGCCCATCGTGGCCCGCGTGCGCAGTTGGTACGAGGCGACCCAGTTGAGCGCTTCGGCCAGCAGTGGGTAATTTTCGATTACGGCGGGGTGCCGCGCCAGTGAATTCATATCCACGCCCGCGCCCACACTCAGTCCTCTGCGCTTGGTGAACTTGATGTCGCGCATGCCGGGCAGGCGTTTCACGTCAATTAAAATCTTGGGGGTGATGAATCCATCGCGTATGCGCACGAACAGGTCCGTGCCGCCCATGAACAAGCGCGCGTCGCCATTGCCTTTGAGCAACAGCCGGGTTACTTCTTGGGGCGACTCGGGCTTGACGTAATCAAAAGAAGGTAAGCCAGGGTTTGCCAGCATAACTCTCTCCTTAAGAGATTAGGGATTGGAGATAAAGCCTCTAATCTCCAATCTCCATTAAGGGACGTGGAAAAAATAAACTGTCCCAAAATTCCCGTAGGAGCGCCCTCTGGGCGCGATAGTCGCGCCTGAAAGGCGCTCCTACGCGGCGACATTGGAATAATTATTTCCTTCCTTCCGCATCCCTAACTCCAGAACGCCGGGACATCTGTTAGAGTAACCGTTCAGTTGGTCATGAATTTTTCACCGCGAAGAGCGCAAAGGGCGCAAAGGCAGGCCATGTTAAGGCTACGAATCGCTTGCGCACCAGTTTTTCTTCAACATCTTGGCGCTCTTGGCGCCCTTTGCAAAAGTACCCCATCTGAACGGTTACCTGTTAGATAAGGAAGATGGTCTACCTCATTTCAGACGGCGCGAGGCGCTCTTCGGGCGGCTTGAAGACCAGGAAGATCAGGTTCATCAGGATGCCCGCCACGGCGCCGGTGGCGATGGCCGGCAAGCCACTGGGAAAGATTCCTTGCAAGATGGGGAAGGGCAGGAATCCACCCGGATAGCCAATGTTGCCGCCAATGCCGACGATCAGGATGACTGCGCCGATAGCCAATTGCTTGGGGTCGAACAGGTTCACCTTCTCGGCCATCATCAGCGCGATACCTTGCATGCCAATGACGCCAAAGAGGTAAATAGACAGGCCGCCGCTGACGGCGGTAGGCACGCTTTTCACGGCGTCGGCCAGCGGGCCAAGAAAGCCTAACAGGATGGCGATGCCGCCGGCCGTCAACAGCACTGGCCCGGAATAGTTGCGCGTAATCACCATCAGCGAGTTGTTTTCGCCATAGTTCGTGCCGGCCGTGCTGCCAAAGATGCCATTGATCAGATCGTCGAGACCATCCAGCATCAGGTTGAGGCCGATGTATTTGCTCAGCCCGGGTTTTTCGCGTTCCTGCTCTTCGGCCAGGTGATCCACGTACAGGCTGATCTGGTACAGGTGGGCCGTGGATTCGGGGATGGTGGCGATGGCCATGACGCCGACGCCAAAGATCACCGTGAGCGTCAGGGGATCATTAAAGACAGGGAACGTAACGTGCGGCGGGGTGATGAGGGCCGACTGGCCGATCACAGAGAAATCCACCAGGCCGAACGGAATGGCAGCGATGTAACCCACAATCGCGCCCAGCAGAATCGGCAGCATGCCGATAAAGCCTTTGCCTTGCAGATAGACCGAAAAGAGGACCGCAGCCAACAGGGTGATGATGGCGACGAGCCACCAACTGATCGAGCCGGCGGTGATGCCGCCCGCGACGCCGCTGGCCATGTTCAACGCCGACGCGCCCAGGCCGATGCCGATGGTGCAGGCCACCGAGCCGGTGACGACGGGAGGTAAGATCTTGTCAATGGCCTCTTTGCCGCCAGCAAAGCGAATGATCAAGCCGACGATGATATTAATCACGCCGGTGGCGATAAAGCCGGCCTGCACTACGGAGAGGAGGTGGTCGTCGGCGACGTTGCCATACGTTGCCTTGGTGATGGCCGTCACGGCTGCAATGTAACTAAAGCTGGAGCCGTAATAGAGGGGAATGTATTTCCCCATGCTCAACTTGGATCCAACCAAAGCCACGATGGTTCCCAAGCCGGTGATGGCTAGCACGGTGCTCACGTGAAAGCCCATGAGCAGAGCGCATAGCACTGTGGCGGGAAACATGGTCAGCACGTGCTGAAATCCCAGCAGGATCATCTGCCCCCACGGCGGCGTATCGTTCGGCAGATAACCCATCACTTTAACTTTTGGAGCGCTAGTTGCCATTTGAGTATTTTCTCCTTGTGTGTGTAGGTGAAAAAATTTTGCTCAATAACATTGGGCCAAGCTCACCCCGCAACCAAGTCTTACAGCTAATATGGTTTTTCTACGATGGGTTCACCTCCTTGGGTTGGAGACCGGAGATTAGAGATTGGGACATACTCCCAATCTCCAATCCCTCATCTCCAACACCCTATCTTTACCCGCCGCACCTGGAAAGAATCAGGGCCAGAGTGACGAGAATGGCGACGGCGGGGATGATATACAGGACCATCCGCACTTCTGGGGTTGACAGCAATCCGCCGGCCATGTCTTTGGCCACAGCGCCCGCGAACTCGGCCTCTGTGGGCGGCTTGTAGTCAACCGCGCGGTTTTCGGCGGCGGCGGCCACGCGCGCTTCGAGGGCCTTGTTCAATGCTTCCAGGCCCTGGCGCACCATGCTCTTGCTCACCGTGTCAATCATGCGCTGGCCCACGCCGGCCAGCTTGCCGCCCACCTGCAAATCGCCTTCGTATTTCAAGAGCGTCTTGCCATCGCCCTGATCAACCAACAGCACGCGCCCCACTCCCTTGCCAAAGCCTTGCGCGCCTTTGCCATCCACCGTCAGCGTGCAGCTTTCGGGCGGGACTTCGTCCGATACGAGCAGCTTGCCGGAAAAAGCTCCAGACACCGGCCCGATGCGGATGTTCATTGTCCCTTCGTACTCGGTATCGCTGAGCTTGTTCAGGCTTTGCGTGCCGGGCAAAGCCGTGGCCAGCACCTCGGGGTCGCGCAGCAGTTTCCACACCTCCTCGCGGGGGCCGTTAAAAAGATATTCGCCTTCTAGTTTCATTATTCACTCCGTTATTGAATTTTGGGTATGTAGTGGGTATTAGGTATTGGGTATTAGGCTCGTCGCGTCAGTTCAAACAAGCGATTGGGACTCAATGGCGTCTCCAGGATTTCCAACTTGTAATCGGCCAGCGCATTTTCTACCGCCTGGACAAAGCACGACGGCGTTGGAATCGCGCCGGCTTCGCCGACGCCCTTGGTGCCCATTGGATTGAGCGTCGAGGGCGTTGACAGATGGCCGATTTCGATGCGGGGCGGCATATCGGTTGAGCGAGGCAGCAGGTAATCCATCAACGAGGCGTTCAACAGTTGCCCGTTCTCGTCGTAGACGAGTTGCTCGTAAAACGATTGGCCGATTCCCATCGAAACGCCGCCGTGAACCTGGCCGTCTACAATGAGCGGGTTGACGATGATGCCGCAATCGTGGGCGATGACGAAACGCTTGATTTCCACCAGCATCGTTTCCGGGTCTACCTCGACAATCATGGCCACCGTGCCGGCGGCCGTCGCGCCGTACTTGGGGCCAAAATAATCGGTGGCTTCCAGTCCCGGTTCCGTGCCCGGCTCGACCGCGCCGCGCATCGGGTTGGCGAGCACGGCCAAATCACCCAGGCTGATGGCTTTGCCTGGAATATCGGCCACGCGCACCTGCCCGTCTTTTAATTCCAACTCGTCTTCGGGCGCTTCCAGCACCTTGCTGGCCAGCTTGAGAATCTTGGTGCGAACTTTTGAGGCCGCCGCGTTGGTGGCATTGCCCGCTATGGTCAATCCCCGGCTGGCAAAGGTGCCGGCGCCCCAGTGGAATTGAGCCGTGTCGCCGGTGACCACGTGCACGTCGCTCACGTCCACGCCCAATTGCTCGGCCACGATTTGGGCAAAAGACGTAAAGTGACCCTGTCCCTGCGTGCCGACGCCGGTGGCCAGGCTCACCTTGCCGCTGGTCTCTACGGTGACGCGCGCGCCCTCGTAAGGCCCCACGGCCGTGCCTTCGGTGAAGCAGGCCACGCCAATACCCACGTGTTTGCCCTCGGCGCGCAGGCGCGGCTGCTCCACTTTGATGAATTGGTCGTAGCCGATCATGGCTTTGGCCTTTTCCAATGTAGCCGCATAGTTGCCGCTATCGTAGATGAGTTGCGCAAAATCCTGGCCGATGATGCCTTGTTCGCGGGGAAAGGCGTCGGGCGGGATCATGTTTTTCTGCCGAATTTCGGTCGGGTCCATGCCAAGCTCTTTGGCGGCCGCGTCCAATATGCGTTCCATGACGAATACGCCCTGTGGCCGGCCCGCGCCCCGCACCGGGGTGACGATCATTTTGTTGGTGAACACTACCTTGTACTCGGTGTGAAAGTTGGGAATCTCATACGTCCCCATGGTGTGCGTTTGGGTGTTGAGCGGGACGGTCAGGGCGTACGGGTTGTATGCGCCGGTATCGTGCAGAAATACGTCGCGCAGGCCCAAAATCTTGCCCTCGCGCGTGAGGGCGATTTCAACGTCGTGGACCTGGCCGCGTTCCTGGGTGGTGGCAATAAAGTTTTCGCGCCGGTCTTCGATCCACTTGATGGGCCGGTTCAACCTCATGCTCGACCAGGTGAGCAAAACCTCTTCCGGTTGGAACACCATGATCTTGGGGCCAAAGCCGCCGCCGACGAATGGCGCAATCACGCGCACCTGGTGTTCCGAAAGCCCCAACATGCCGGCCATGCCATTGCGGAGCGCGATGGGCGCCTGGCTGGTGGCCCAGATCGTCATTTGTTGGCTCTTGGCGTCCCACTGAACCACCAGGCCGCGGTTTTCCATGGCGGCCGCCGCGCCGCGATCAATGACGATGCGCCGTTTGATAATCACCTCGGCCTGCGCTTGGGCGGCTTCATAGTTCCCTTTTTCCTGGCGAACGTACGAGGCCAGGTTCGAGTCCAGATCGTCGTGAATGAGCGGCGCGCCTGGCTCCAGCCCGCGCTCTAAATCTACCACGGCCTCCAGCGGTTCCAAATCCACCACAATGTCGGCCAGGGCGTCTTCGGCGATGTAGCGGCTTTCGGCAATGACCACCGCCATCGGCTCGCCCACGTGCCGCACCTTGTCTTTGGCCAGGGGAATCTGGGTGCGCTTGTTAAAAATCAGCCCCTCGATGGAATGGGGCGCGGGCACCAACAGCGGGCCGGGTTTCCAAAAGTCGCCCATATCCTCTGCCGTATAGACGGCCACCACGCCGGGACGGCTGCGAGCCGCCGAGGCGTCAATGCTCTTGATGCGTGCGTGGGCGTAATCGCTGCGCAAAAAGGCCGCGTGGAGCATTCCTGGCAATTCTACGTCGTCCACAAACAGAGCCTGCCCCGTCAGCAGGCGCGCGTCTTCGTTTCGTTTGATACGTTGGCCTATATACTTGTTTGTCACGGTTACACTCCTATTTAATAACACCGTAAAGCGTGATACGTGATGCGGGTTAGATGTTTGGTATTGGGTATCAGGTATTGGATGTTTCTCGACGTTTCTCTGTCGCCAATTTCACTGCGTCAACGATGTGCTGGTAGCCGGTGCAGCGGCACAGATTCCCAGAGATGGCCTCGCGAATTTCTTGTTCGCTCGGATTGGGGTTTTCTTCCAGAAAAGGCACCAACGTCATCAAAAAGCCCGGTGTGCAAAAGCCACACTGGACGCCATGAGCCTCGCGGAAAGCTTCTTGAAGAGGGTGCAGGTTATCCATCGTTCCCAACCCCTCCACGGTACGAACCTCGTGGCCGTTGGCCTGCACGGCAAATATCAGGCAAGAGCGGACGGCCTGTCCATCGAAAAGGACAGTGCACGAACCGCACACGCCTTGCTCACAGCCCACGTGTGTGCCCGTAAGTCCCAGCTCGTGGCGAATAAAATCGCTCAACAGCATGCGCGGCTCGACGGCGCGCTCGTATTGGATGCCGTTTACAGTTACATTAATCAAGTTGCTCATAGGTTTCCTCGCAATTCAAGTATTGGGTATTGGTTATTAGGTATTGGCGCGGTTGAACGCTTCGGTCAGAGCCTGGCGGGTCAATACGCCCACCAGGTGGCGGCGATAGTCTGCCGAGGCGTGGATGTCGCTGCCGGGGTCCACGTCGGACTGGGCCATCTCGGCGGCGGCGTGGATGTCTTGTGCGGTGGGGGATTGTCCGACGAGTGCCTTGGTTGCCTTCTGTGCGAGCGTGGGCTTTTCACCGACGCTGAGATAGACCACGCGCGCTTGCTGGCAGAGCTTGTTGGCATCCAGCGTGACCACGGCAGCCACGCCCACCAGTGCGCCAGCGCCGCTCTGGCGAGCTACTTGCTTGTAGCTCCATCCGCTGCGCGGCGGCATGGGCGGCAAGGCTATCTCCACCAACATTTCGTCCGGCGCCAGCGTGGTGGTGAACAGCCCGACGAAAAACTCGTCGGCTGGCGTCCAGCGCTCACCCGCTTTACTGCGGATTCTGAGCCGGCCGTTGAGGGCGACGACGACCGCCGGCAACTGGCCAGCCGGGTCGGCGTGAGCGATGGCCCCGCCAAATGTGCCCCGGTTGCGGATTTGGGGATGGGCCACGTGGTACATTGCCTCGCGCACCATGGGCGCGCGCTCGGCGACGAGCGGATCGTGCTCTACTACGCTGTCGCGCGTCATTGCCCCAATGACCACGGCATTATTGTCAGGGCGGACGTAGAACAGTTCGGCGATGTTGTTCAGGTCAATCAGAGCCGCCGGTTGAGCCAGGCGAAAGTTCATGGCAGGGATAAGGCTCTGCCCGCCGGCCAGTATCTTGCCATCGTATCCAAGTTGCGCCAGGCGCTCCATCGCTTCTTCTACGCTGGTTGGCGCGTAATAGTCAAACGGAGCTGGTTTCATCTAGTATTTACCTCCACTTAAAAGTTATTGGGCGTTGGAGATTAGGGATTGCAAGATTTCCCCAATCTCTTGGTCAAGCCGATGATGTACTGGATTAACATGATGCAAGCCACCAATCCACCCACGGCGATTCCAACGGTAGAACTGAGCTTGAGCGGCCAGATGACGCACACGGCGTATACCAAGCCACCTCAAATGATCATTGCAACTAACGTTCCTAACGCTCTGAGTAATTCGCGCATTTGTATTCCTCCTGACGTAATACTCAATCTCTGAACGCCGGCAACCGCTCGAACCAGAACGGCGACGGCTTGCTTTTGCCTCCCATCCACAATTGATACGTGATTTGCATGTGCCCCAGGTGCAGGGCCGTGTGATCAATCACGTGCAAGATGCCCCAACGCACGGACACTGTCCGACCTCGCGCTTCTCGCGCTCCATCCAGCTCAGCGGTGTTGAGCGCGGCGAATATCTCTCGCGTCTCTGCGCCAGCGGCTTCCAGGCGGTGGACAAGCTCAGAGGCGTCTGCGGCCTCAACGGCAAACTCGGCGTCACGGTCCCGGGTGGCGGGCCGCCCGCCGATCACCTCGGCGATCCAGTAATGCTCCGCGCCCGCGATGTGCGCGGCCAGCACGGCCAGCGAGTTGGTTTCCCCCTCATTCCCCCCCGCTTGCGGGGGGGAGGAAAGGGGGGGAGTGGGTCGCCAGTTCAGCGCCTCGGCGGGCAAGTCCGCAATCAGGCTGCGCACCTGCCCGCGCAGGTCCTCGATGCGCTGCAAATAGTTGTCTAACTCGGAAAGCATTTGAGCCTCTATGCTTCATATTGAGGAAACCGTTGCCAGATTTTGTCCAATATCCGTTTTGCCTCTGCCTCATCTATATCAATCCCAAAGCGTGCAGTCTCGCCCTCATAGTCAAATGCAATACGTCCGCCAAAACGCAGGTTGTTGAATCTATCCACCCATGGTTTCCCAGGTAGTGCTTCCGGCTCAGTATCAGGCAGAATACGCAAATGCTCCATCTTTTCTGCCAGGTACGTCTTTTGCCTATAGAAACACCAAGAAGGTTTTCGGTGTACTCGGATGGATTGGGAGTTGATTTCGATAATTTCTACTCCGTCAAGTTCCCACCGCAAAATCCACAAGCCACCCGCAAACGGGATTCCAGGAAACAGCAGGAGTAACAAGATGAATAAGACATAGCCAATGGCATTTTCAGGCTCTTGTGTAAAAGACTCTAACAAGCCATGTATCATATCCATAGGATTGATAGCAACAATGAGAGCAGTTGCACACATAAGCCAAAGGCTTGATTGCCAAATTCGGCTTGGATCCTTCCGGGTACGAATTGTGATTCTGGATAAAGTATCCAGATTCTCCAGTGTATCATAGGGTGTCAACAGCATTATGGTTGACAAGGTAATCACCGACTGTATATCTCACCTGATTTGTGTTGTGAATTTTAAGGTTCTACTCTGGACTGATAAAAAATGACTGGAATCGCTTCCAACACCAGATTCCATTTTTGTTCTCCAGCACTCTGCCCTGCCCAAGTGCTAATGTACGTGTTGGAAGCCAAATTCCGCACAATTCGGCGGGATCCTGGGAACAAAAACGGTTTGTCTTGCAAGTGCCAAATTGCTCCTCTGGAGGCCAATTTTTATCAGCCCAGTTCTACTCTTTGACAGCGGCATTTATCAGTAAGCTCAAATCGCAGGAATGTTAGCTGGATGTTTTGTTGGACAGCATCTTTTGTCTTCTTACTCGTTCATTGCCCATCGGCCAGTAGGTAGATAGACTATCTTCCCAAGCTTTTCCAGTTTATCTATCTTCTCGCCGGCTTCTTCACGTGAGATGAACATTTTTTCTGCTACAAACTTGGTCATCTCTGTTTTGCTCTCATCATATGTACGACGGGCAAAACTACTATCGCCCACAGAGCGAAGCAAAATCAAAACTGGATCGGCGGGCGGTGTAGATACGCGTCTCATAACTTGCGCTGCGATACTGCCAAGCCAGATTAACAAAAGAATGACGCCAAAGATAATCAGTAACGCGCCAACTATGAGCAAGATAGCCGGAATGGGGACAAAATACATCCCTGCTATCATAAATATTCCCACAGCAATAAGAAGCGCAGAGCAACCTACAGGATAACGCGTCAGAATAACATTGATAAAGGCGGTTTCTTGACGCGCACCATTTTCATACATTTCTCCTGCATCAGGATTCTTGCTCATAGCTCCTCTCAGTCACGAAATACCATATAGGCTCCAGCTATCGCTGCGCCGATTACCCCAACGACAGCCCCGATAGTAGCTATCGTTCTTCCTATCTCATACACGCCACTTGAACTCCACACCTCAAACATCCACCCTACTACTCCAATCATAAAGCCAATAACTATGCCTCCAGTAAGCCCAACAAAGCCACCTACAAACGCACCGACAATGCCTCCCCCAATTGCCTTTATCACTCGTGGAAGCAAAGGTCTGCTCATTGCATTATCTCCAATTGCCCTGTGAAGCATCCAATATCACATTCAGCAGCCAGCTCGCTCTTGCATGCTTCGCTCGACAAAAGCTGCAAAGGTTGTAGGAGGCCGCACAAGCAGCCATCCCAGCACGCGCGGATTGCCCCAGAACCCGTAACGCTCGTAATAGCGAAACATCTTGATCAGCGTCTCGATTTGATAGTCGCCCAGCCCCGAGCTTTTAGCTTGCCGTTCCCACGTTTCTAGGGGCAGCACTTGTGCGCTGACCGGGCGGCCCAGGTGTTGGCTCAGGATTGCGGCTACCTCAGTCTGGGATAGCGCCTCCGCGCCGGCAAGTTCATACGTGGCGCCCGCATGGCCCGGCTCGGTCAGGACGATCGCCGCCGCCTCGGCCACGTCTTCCAGGTCAACCATGCCCAGCCGGGTTTCGAGGGGGTAGGGCGCCGGGTAAATGCCCTGCTGCACAATCTTGTCCCAGTGCGCCAGCACGTTCTGCATATAGGCCGCCGGCTGTAGAATCGTATACGGCAGCCCAGACTCGAACAGCTTTTCTTCCACGCGTAGCTTGAGCCAGTGGTGCGGCATGGCCTCGGCCTGCGGGTGCAGCACCGAATGGTAGACAAAATGTTCAACCCCCGCGGCGCGCGCCGCCGCGATAGCCGCCTGGCCGATGATGACTTCATCGGGAGTGACGTTTGGGCAGATGTGATAGATCGCCCGAACACCCATCGCCGCTCTCGTCAAGATCGGCTGGGCGCGCATATCTCCGACGACGAATTCTTGCGCGCCCGCCGCTTGAACCTCTCCGGCCTGTTCGGGGCGGTGCACCAGGGCGCGAACAAACGCACCTTTGGCGCTCAGCGCCCGGATGACCGCCCGGCCCGTTTTGCCCGCTGCTCCTGTAACGAGAATCATGTTTTCTATTCACCACAAAGTACACAAAGTACACTAAGGATCAAAGCACAACACGGCAGATGCCCTGTTTGAGATGTGGCACATTAAAGTTGATGATGAAGCCTAGCCTTAGGCTGGTCGCTTTGAGATAGGACATCAGCTGTGCCTGGTGGATAGGGTGAATAGCATCCGCTGCTTTGATCTCCGCGATGACCAAGCCACCGACCAGTAGGTCAAGGCGCTGTCCCTCGATCTGGAAACCCTTGTAGAACACAACAACTGCTTCCTGGCGCTTGAACGGCACATGCCGTAGCGTGAGTTCGTAGCACAAGGCCTCCTCATAGATTCGCTCTAGAAACCCGGCGCCCAGGCTGGTATGCACATCAAAGGCTGCATCGAGCAATGCTTTACCCCAACGTTCTGCTTCCGGCGGAATTGGCTCGTATTTCGCAGTCTTCTTCCCCTGTGCTGTTTGCACAGTTTTACCCTTTGTGTCCTTAGTGGTTCACTGTAGCATAGTAGAAAACGGTAAACAGATAAAGATCAAGTTTGCTCTTTGAAGGCTACAAAGCGGCCCCACATGGATTCGGTCTCCATTGTTTTTTGCAAATAGCAGCCGATGTAATAACGACCACCTGGCGCCCTCAGGATGTCGCCGGCCAGGTTTTCCGCGTGGACGATGCGCTTGGGGAACAGGTTCAGGTGCATGTCCTGGTAGTATTGATCGAGCGGGTACATCTCGTCCCAGCTTTTGCCAAAGTCCCGGATCAGCTTGGCGTTGGCCTCTTCAAAGGTCTTGGGATGCCATAGGCGCATGATGGTATTCATCGGGTGATCGGCGCTCACGGCATCCACGCCGATCCACTTGATTTTCATATCTACTGCCCATTTGGCAAAGTCGGGCGAGGGGCCGGGGTGCTTGACCATGTAGCGGAACTCGTCCGATTCGGGGCTGTTCCAGCCGTATTTGGCCCAGCCAGTCTTGATGACGAGAATGTCTCCGGGGCGAATGTCTACCACGTCGTGAATCATCTTGGGCGTGTACACGCTCGAATCGCTGACCAGTTGAGAAATGTCTGCGATGACGCCGGGGCCAACCCATTCTTCGAGCGGCACCTGCCCAATCGTTCTGCCGGCGGGATAGAAATGTTTTTCGCCATCCATGTGGGTCCCCAGGTGGATGCTGGCATTGCAAATCGAGCCGTTGCGGCCCATGCCAAAATACTGGCCCCCAACGCGCTTGGTGAACGTGACGCTCAAGGGGACATAGTTGAGCCACTGCGGCGTCTGGACGCTGAACGGCACAGTGAGGTCGAGGATTTCGGCCGAGTTCATCGCCTGCATAAACTCGTCGTCGCTCATGCCGTCAGGCGCCTGATAGGCCGCCACGCGCGCCCACGCCGCTTCGACTTCCATGAAAGGTATGGGCTGGATAGTGATCCAGGCTCTCTGGTTCTTTAATTTGTCAATGTCGCCCACAATCGCTTCTACAAAGACCAGGTGCGCCTTGGGCAGCGTGATGTGCGTCATCTGGTAATAGGCGTCTTGCGGGAACATTTCGTCCCATTTCTTGCCGTAGGTGGCCACCAGTTTTTCTTCGGCCAGCTTGAAATGGTTTTCGTGCATACGGCGGATGGGGGTGTTCATGGGATGCTCGGCGCAACCGCAGTCCACTCCCACCACCTTGAGTTGCATGTCCAGCGCCCACTGGTAAAAATCGGGCGAAGGGCCGGGATGCCGGACGTAGAACCCAAATTCTTTGGACTCCACGCCGCCCTGGGCCGCCTCGTTAAAGGTATCCGGCTGATCCCACGAGTATCTATGATAGCCAGTATTGATGATAAGAATGTCGCCCTTTTTGACGGCGGCTTTTCTCATGATCATTTCGGGCGTGTACAGGCTGTAATCAGACACCTCATCGGAAATGTCCACAATGACGCCAGGGCCGCTCAGGTCTTTGAGAGGAATGTCGGCAATGGCCCGCCCGCCGGAATGAAAGGCGCGCTCGCCCACCAGGTGCGTGCCGACGGTGTTGCTCCAGTTGAGAATCTGGCCGTTCGCGCCCTGGCCGCCGCCATACGCGCCGGTCACGCGCTTGAAGAAATGCACCTCGAGCGACTTTTCGCCGGGCCACGGCGGCGTGAAAATACTGCAGCCCTGGGTCAGGTCGTACATCTTGGCGCTAGCCATCATGGTTATAAATTGTTCGCGGTTCATGATTATTCTCCTTGTTACCTAATACCCATATTTCTCAGCGTATGCCACGAGCGCCTGCTCGAATATCACCATCGGCGGGCGCACCAGCCCGGCGCCAACCTGCCCCACGCCGGGGTCTTTGTGCGCGACGCCGGTATTGATGCGCGGCGCGATATTCTTTTCCACCACTTTGCGGATGTCTATGCCGGTTGGCGTGCCGCGAAAGTCCAGCGCGGGGATCGTAAAGTATTTGTGTTCAGCGTAGGTGATCTCGTACATTTCCATGGTGGCGTTCGTCGCGTCTTTGGGCGTGCCGCCGATAAAGGTGACGATGGCCGTCGCCGCCGCCATGGCAAAGCCGCCAATGCCCGCCGTCTCGGTGATCGTGCTGTCGCCAATGTCAGGATTGGCGTCGGCCTCGGTAAAGCCTGGAAAGTAGAGCGCCTTGACTTTGCCGGCCGGGCCGGTGAACCAGCGCTCGCCTAACCCGCTGACGCGGATGCCAAAGTCGGTGCCGTTGCGCGCCATGGTGGTGACGATGGTGCTGCCCTCGACGCCGTGAGCGGCATCTACCATCGCCTTGCACGCGGCCATCACCGGGTTGAGCACGCTCAAAGCATTGTCGCCCAAGAAACGCAAAATCTCGGAAGCTGCGCCGGCGTTTGGGGCAGCTTGGGCGACGTGCGGCGCGAGCGTCTTGAGGTAAAGCAGCGAGGCAGCCTTGTTGCGGTTGTGCCCCTCGTCGCCCATGTGCAGGGCCTCGGCCAGCAACGCGCGGATGTCAATGCCGCCGCTGGCCTCAATGGCTTTGGCCAGAACAGGCCCCATCACTTCGTTCATCCACTTGAGGCGAGCAATCACCTCCGGCGCGTACGCCCCCATGCGGAGCACTTTGCCATAGCCTTCGTTGAGGCCGGAAAAAGCCCGGTTGCCGTGGGTCTTGTTCTCAATGATATAAACCATCATAGAAGGCGAAATCAAGCCCGCCATCGGGCCAACAGACTGATGATGGTGGCATGGCTCAAAGTCAATCTGTCCAGATTTTGCCAGCGCCTCGGCCTCGATCTCGTCTTTGGCCTTGCCCTCCAGGATCAAGGCGCCCATCACCGCCCCCCGCATAGGGCCAGACATTCTATCCCACGTGATGGGCGGGCCGGCGTGCATCAACAGGTTCTCGCGCATGCCGGGGATCACCTCCATTGCTTTGCCCACGCCCACCAGCACCGGGCGGGTTTCTATCATGCGTTGTGTGGCTTCAGTATTAGCCTTTTCAATATCCATTATTTTTCTCCTGGTGAATTAGAAAGTGGAGGTTAGAGGTTGGAGGTTCAATCTCCAATCTCCAATCTCTATCTGAGCCGCTTGCCGATTTCAAATCGGGACCTTGCTTCTTTCAGGCTTTCCTTGTAAAGCTCGATATTGCGATCTTGGAGGTGATCAAACACCTGCTCGCTCTTGCTGCCCCACGTCACATAGCGCAGCGGGTCGGGGTCGAGCCTGGCGCTAATGATTTCTTCGCCGCCGCGCGCCTGCGCCAGCCGCCACGCGATGGGGTTGACGATCATGCTGTGGCCAAAATAAAAAGCGCCGCCGGCATCGGGTCCGACCGAATTGGTAGCCACCATATACACGTGATTATCGTAAGCGCGGGCGGCGTTAGTGATGTGCCAGATGTCGAAACTGCGCAGCAGAGCCGAGGGCCGGACAATGACCTCGGCGCCCTTGACGGCTAGCAAACGTGATAGCTCTGGAAAATCGCCGTCGTAGCAAATGATCATGCCAATGCTGCCGAGCGCCGTCTCGTACACGTCGGCGTGATTGCCTACCGTCACCCACCCGCCGCAGTCGCAACGTTCCAGCGGGAAAGGATGCGTCTTGTCGTAACTGCCAACGATCTCTCCATCCGGCCCGATCAAGAGCGCCGAGTTATAGACCACGCCCCGCTCTGGCCCGCGCCGGTAGGTTGGCCACACCACGTGAACTTGCAGCGATTTGGCGGCGGCCTGTATGTCACGAGTGATGCGGCCCGGCGCATCGTCCACCAGGTCCCACAGCGCATAGGTGTCCAAACCGGTCACAAAGCCGGTGGTCACGGTCTCTGGAAAAACAACCAGCTCGGCCTCGTTTTCCTTGACCGCCTTTTCCAGCCAAATCACGGCCTTGTCTATATTGGCTTGCACGTTGTTGGGCGTGATGGCAATTTGCACGCAGGCTGCCGTAAACTCTTTCATGGCAACTCTCCTTCCGCACTCATCAGGAATTTGCGGTTGGTTACTCTAATGCCTTTACTCCCTGGCGTTCCAGGATGCTTTTGTACCGCATTGGAAACTTGGCCGCCACATCCATGTGATCTTTTAACTGTGTTCTCAGGAAAGCGAGCGCTTTTTCGTCCTCGGCAAAATGGGTGATGAGGAACTCGAATACTGCGTTGGTTTCTAAAGTCTCGACCTCGGTCACCAGGCGGTACGCATCCTCCAGGGTCTTGATGCCCGCCAAGACGTGTTCTATAGAAAGCTGCGTTGTTTTACGCACGTCTTCCAGCATAAAGGGATCGGCCGGCGCAGACAATTGTTCTGGAGTGGCGGCGTTTCGGATACGCTCCAGCCACCGCGCATGTCCTTCTTCCTCTTTGGCGTACCGCATCCAGAAATCTGCCGCCTCCTGGCAATGCGTGAATTTGACTTCCAACCCCAGATAGAGCTTTTCAGTCACTCTCTCTGCCGCAATCGCCGCTTCAAAAAGCTCGCCAATCGTCGCTTCATTCGACATGGGCTTGACCTCCAGTACAGTGTTGGCGGACTGGTTATCTATTTTTCATTCTTTCCAGGATCGCCGCCAACTTTTCATTGCCGCTTGCGGCGGGTCGCCAGTCCACGTGAATTACCTGCGCGCCCTGAGCCGTGAGGCTTTCGGCAAAAGATTCCAGGCCGACGTTGATGGCGGATAGGGCTTGATGCAGCACGGCCAGGTCTACGGGCGCCAGAGACTGGGGGGTGGGGATTGGATTGAGCGCTCGAAGCAAATGTCCCACATAATGCACGGCAGCTTCGTTGCTAGTTTCCACTCGCACGCCAACACCCTCAAGTTGTTGAGTCTGGGCCGCCAGGTTTTGCGGGTCCTGGTCGGTGCCGGTCACGACGGCGACAATTTCGAGGCAGCAGCCCCCCTCTTGCGCCAGCGCGCGCGCCTGGGTGATGGCGGGCGCCAACTCGGCCGCGGGGTTGGGATGAGCGCCGTAGCCCAACACCACGTCGAGCAAGATAACAGCCACTTGCGGGTCGGCAGCTTCTTGTTGCAGCCTGCGGATGCGAAGGTCGTTATTCATCATGGGGTGCAGGCGGCCAACCGTGAATTCGTCTTCGCCCAGGTCAACGATGGTATGCTCCTGGCTGATCAACGAATTAGCCAGGCGGTGCTCTTTCTTGAGCGGCGCGTTAGAGTAAACGCACGGCAGATAGCTTTGTAGGATGTATTGGGCTTCGTAAGCCAGCGTGCCGCCGGAAAAGAGGCCGCGCAGGCAGCGCTGCCCTGGTGCAAAGTGGGGAAAAGTCTTGTCTTGAGCATGGCCAAAGGATTGGGTATTAGAGATTGGAGATTGGCTGGCAGCCAATTCCACTGCCAGGCCAGCCGCCTCGTCAAGAGAACCGGCAAACCACAAGTTATCCACCTGCCTCGCCGAGGGTGAATAGCCGATGAATTCTACCACCACCGGCTTGCCGGCCGAGCGGGCAGCTTGTAGCACGCTCTCGGCCACCTGGGGCGCAGGAGGCTTGGACACGAGCGCGATGACGCGCGTGTCTGGATCGCGGCTGAGCAAATCTAGCCCCTGGCGAATCGTCACTGCGCCCACCTTTTCAGACAGATCGCGCCCGCCCGTGCCCAGCGCGTGAGTGACGCCGCTCCCCAACTGGTGGATGCGCGAGCTTACTTGCTGCAAGCCCGTGCCTGCCGCCGCTACCACCCCAACCGGCCCGCGGCGCACCTTGTTGGCAAAGCCCAGCCCCACGCCATTGACAATGGCCGTGCCGCAATCTGGCCCCATCACAAGCCTGCCTTTTTCAGCCGCCGCGTGCTTGAGGGCGATTTCGTCTTCCAAAGAGACGTTGTCACTGTAAAGGAAAACATTCTTGCCCAGTCGCAACGCCTGGCGGGCCACGCCGGCCGCATAGCGCCCCGGAACTGAAATGAGCACCCATTGGGCATCGGGCATCATTTGGGCGGCAGAGTCCAGGCTTTGGGGGCGATAGTCTGCCCCCTGACCGGCGCTTGACGCGCGTCGGGTGAGGAGTTGGTCCACTTGCGCCAAGGCCGCCTGGGCGGCGGCCTCGTCTTGCGCGCGCACCACAATGACCAGATCGTCTGGCCTGGCCATGCGCGCTTCTGGCGGCAACAGATCAATCTGCGCCAGTATGTCTTTGTTTGCGTCAGTGCCCATCACCACGCCAGCGTCGGCGACGCCGGGCAGCGCGACCAGCGCGCGCTGCAATTGCATCAGAACGACAGAATCATAATAAGCGCCAGACCGGATTTCGACTTGGGTTACTGTCATGATAAACTCCAGAAGGTTCAATTAGTAGCGTTGAGGATTATTTTTCTTTTGCAATAGGCAGCTGGTATTCCTGCAGCTATAAGGAGCATAATCGTCCAAGGTGCTGGCGCGCCGCGATACAACGATAACCGCAAGTCAATATAACATAGGTCAAAAACAGTGTCAAGTCAGATTGCGTGCGTTTATCTTTCGCGCGCTTTTTTCACCAGAGGGATCATAAAGACTATGCAGGCAACCAAAAAAACAATGCTGCCCGCAAGGCTCAGCATGCTGCGGCTCTCAATACTGGAGGCCATGTAAAAAACTGCGCATATTACAAAAAGAATCCAGCCCCAAATATGGAATTTGATTTCGCCACCCTCGTCGTTGGCTGCCATGCCTTGCCTCCGTGCCTACCCATCATCGGGCGCTTATATCCCGGCTAAGGGATGCGGAAGAAAATAATTATCCCAATGTCGCCGCGTAGGAGCGCCTTTCCTGTCTAGCCGCCAGGCAGGCAGGCGCGACTATCGCGCCCAGCCTGTCCTGGCCGACAGGCCGGGGAGGGCGCTCCTACGGGAATTGTGGGACAGTTTATTTTCCCACGCCCCTAAATGGCCCCCTTCTCTCGCAAGAGCACAATTTCCTCAGTAGAGTAGCCCAACAGTCCTGTTAACACCTCTTCAGTGTGCTGCCCCAACATGGGCGGCGGCAGGCGATAGCTGACGGGTGTGTCGCCCAGGTGAACGGGATTGCCCAGTGATCGCACCGTCCCGGCGGACGGATGCGACAGCTCGACGATCATCCCACGCGCCTGGATGTGGGGGTCGTTCAATATCTCATCTACCTCGTTGATTGGCCCGCACGGGATGTCTGCGGCGCGCAATCGCTCCAGCCAAAAGTCGGCGTCGCGCGCGGCCAAGATTTGCTCCAACAGCGCCACGAGTTCGCCCCGGTGGCGCAGACGGTCCGAGTTGGTCGTAAAGCGTGAATCCCGGCCAATAGTTTCGGCGATTTCTAGCGCCTGGCAAAAGCGCTCCCACAGCCGTTCGCTGCCTACGGCGACAATGATGTACTTGTCGCGCGCCTCGAAGGGTTGATAGGGAACGATGTTGGCGTGAGCGTTGCCATACTTGGGGGGACGCTGCCCGGTGGCAAAATACGCTCCGGCCACGTGCGTCAACCAGGCCACCTGGCCGTCCAGAAGCGCCGTGTCAACAAATTGTCCCTGGCCGGTATTCCCGCGCACCACCAGCGCCGATAGAATGCCGATGACGCTATAGATGCCGGCCGTCACGTCACTGATCGGAATGGGGTAGCGTATTGGCCCCTGACCAGGCTCGCCCGTCAGGGCCATTAAACCAGACTGGGCCTGCGCCACCAGGTCGTATCCGCTTTGCCCGGCATACGGCCCGTTCATGCCGTAGCCGCTAATCGCGCAGTAAATGAGGCGGGGATTCAGCCCGCGCAGTGTGTCGGGGTCGGCGCTCAGTTTGCGCAGCGACTCCAGGCTGGGCTGGTTGACGACAAAAATATCGGCCTGCCCAACCAGCCTGTGCAGAATCGCCTGGGCCTGGGGCTGCTTGAGGTTAAGCGTGATGCTGCGTTTGTTGCGATTGGTGCACATAAAGTAGGCGCTTTCTTGGCCTACGAACGGCGGCGCCCAGCCGCGCGACATGTCGCCAGCGCCGGGGCGCTCAATTTTGATGACGTCTGCGCCCAAATCGCCCAGCATCATTGTGCAATACGGCCCGGCCAGCGCCTCGGTGAGGTCAAGAACGCGGAGACCGTCCAGTGGCGGCATGATTCCTCCTTTGGAAAATTAGAGATTGGAGATGGGATCTCCAATCTCTAATCTCTATATTTGCTTGCACGTCGCAATCACGTCGCCGAACTTGGTCTTGCCAAGCTGTGCCTTTTTTGCCATCAACTGCTCGTATTGCTCATCTTCCACAAACGCCACGAGGCGGCAGATGCAAGATTCGCCATCCACAAAACGCCACGGAAAACAGCCAATGGTGGTGCGTTGATTGAGCAGCAGGTCAATGTCGCCGCCCGCACATTCCAGGTGAATGATGTGATACGGGAACATTTCGATGTGCATCAATTGATACTTGTCCGGCGTAAACATTTCGGCCATGGATTTGCCATACTTTTGCCGGAAATGCGCGTCGGCTTCTTCGGCCTGGCGCGGCATCCAGGTGCGGATGATGGTGTTCATTGGGTGATCGGCGCTGCCGCAGTCCACGCCAATCCATTTGATCTTCTTTTTCTTGGCCCACTCGGCAAACTCGCGGTCGGGACCGGGATGCTTGACCATGTAGCGAATCTCGTCGGCCAGGGGTTGATCCCACCCGTAGCGGTGATAACCGGTGTGGATGATGAGAATGTCGCCCTCGCGCACCTCCACGCGCTCTTCCACCATTTGCGAGGTATAGATGTCGTAATCGCCTGCGATATCGGACAGGTCAACAATCACGCCCGGGCCAACCAGGAAATCGTTCAGGTCGAGCGCGGCGATGTCTTTGCCGGCGGTGAAAAAGTGAATCTCGCCATCCAGGTGTGTGCCAAGATGGTTCGAGTGGGTGATGAGCTGGCCGTTGGCGCCGTTGGGCGCCAGGCGTTTGAAATATTTGACTTGCAGCGGCTCGTAGGTGGGCCACGGCGGGGTTTGGATACCAAGGGGGATGGTCAGATCAATCAGCTTCATGTTATTTGCCTCCTGAGTGAATTTGTGCGAGAAATATATTTACGATGTGCATTACGTGATGCGCAGTGGCGGCTTGGCGTCACTTGCGCAGAAAATCCAGCGGCGAGGTCTTGCCAAGCGTCAGGCGCGATTTGAGATTGTTCCAGGCGGCGCCGGCCTGGGGCGGCACCGGTACGGGAGGATGCTTGACCAGTTCGCTGGCTTGCGCCAGCCATATCTCTGCCTTCTTGCGATCTTTGGCCTCGTGAAGGGCCAGCGCGTGGGCCAGGTAAGCTTCTGCCAGCCACAGGAATAGTTGGTGATATTTCATCCGGCGGGCTATATCGTGCCCGGCTTCCAAAACGTTCATGGCTTCAATGGTTTGCTTGTTTTCCAAAAGCGCCTTGCTCAGTTTGACGTGTTCGTCCAGTATGTCCCGATAGAGGTCATCCGAAATCCAGGGCTCCGTCTCGGCGGCGCGGCGGATGGTCTGCGCCATAAGCTCGAACTGGCCCATCCACAAATAGGCTTTGGCCTGGATGCAGTACACGCGTCCCAGGCTCAAATCGCCGGCCGCCGTGCGGGCCGTCATCCACTCTGGATCGTTCGCGTCGCCGTTTACCAGCCAGCTGTGGCCCTCGATCATGTTGCCCCATTCTATGGCCTGCTCGTATTGTTCGAGCATAAATGATATCTCGACCATGCACCCGTAGGCCGCAGTCATCTCGCCATCCAGTGCCAGGCAGCGCTGGTAAGCCTGCCCGGCCAGCTCCACCTCGCCCAGCACGAACAGGATGCGCCCCAGATTGAACGCCGTCAGGGGAGAATCGGGATAGCGTTTGACGGCGCGCTGGTAGGCGGCGGCAATACTATCGTAAAAATCCATCACCTGGGTGCGCGCACCTTCGCCCTGCGTGATGATGAGGCGCACGGCGGCGGCCATGTCGGCGTAATAACGGGTGCGCAGATATTCCGGGTCCAATTCAATGGCGGCATCCAGGCATTGGTCGCTGTGCGGCGTGTCTCCCTGATTGTGATATAGCCAGGCCAGGCCGGCGGGCGCTTCGGGGCGTTGCGGCGCGATTTGCGCCAGCCGCGTGTATATTTTAAAGGCCACGTGGGGACTATCCGGCGCGTACAACTCGGCAGCCAGCAGCATGGCCTCGATATTGTTCGGCTCGGCGCGCAGCACGCTTTCGATGACCTGGCGGGCCTTGGGCAAGTTGCCGTCGCGCTGGAATTGCCGCGCCAGTTTAAACTCGCTTGCAAACGGCGTAGCGGGCGTCATACTTTCGTTTCCCTGCTCCTATTTCATAAACATAGAGGCCGGCAGGTTGTAGCCGTATTGCTTCAAGACGCTGTCGCAAGCCGGGCGCATGCCGCTCGGCTCGTGCGCGCCATCAATTTTGCCGTCCGGCTTGTCGCCCCGGTCCGTAAACTTGAATACGTCTTGCATGACGATGGTTTCGCCTTCCATCCCAATGATTTCGGCGATTTGAGTGACTTTGCGGCTGCCGTCCCTCAGGCGAGCGGCCTGCACAATCATGTGAATGGCAGAGGCGATTTGCTTGCGCACGGTGATGAGGGGCAGGTCCACGCCGGCCATCAATACCAGCGTTTCCAACCGAGACAGGCAATCGCGGGGCGAGTTGGCGTGAATGGTCGTCATGCTGCCGTCATGCCCGGTATTCATCGCCTGGAGCATATCCAGCGCCTCGCCGCCGCGGCACTCGCCCACCACGATGCGCTCGGGACGCATGCGCAGCGCGTTGATCACGCACTGCCGGATGGTGACTTCGCCCGGGCTGTCGGGCGTGGGTTTTTTGGTTTCCAGCCGCACGACGTCGCGCTGCCTGAGTTGTAGCTCGGCGGCGTCTTCAATCGTCACCGTGCGCTCGTGTTCGGGAATGTAGCCGGACAAGATGTTGATCAGGGTCGTTTTGCCGGAGCCGGTTCCGCCGGATACGATGATGTTTCGGCGCGCCACCACTGCCGCTTCTAAAAAAGTGGCCATGTCTTGGCTCAACGAGCCAAAGCGCATCAGGTCGTCCACTTTGAGTTTGTCTTTGGAAAACTTGCGGATGGTGATATTGGGGCCGTCAATGGCGCAGGGGCGGATGACGGCATTGACGCGGGAGCCATCTGGCAGGCGGGCGTCAATAAGAGGGTGGTCTTGATCGGCCACGCGCCCCAGCGGCTTGACGATGCGCTTGATGATGCGCTCCACGTGATCGTCGTCCAGAAATTTGCGCCCGGTTTCCCTGATCCGCCCCTTGTGCTCGATAAAGACGATGTAGGGGCCGTTGACCATGATCTCGGTGATCTTGTCCGACTGAACCAGCGGCTCGATGGGGCCGTAGCCGAACATTTCGTCCAGCACGTTGTTGTAAAATTCTTCGATGAGAACCCCCGGCGGAATCTTGAGGTGGCCTTGCTGCATGGCTTGCTGGAAGCGTTGGCCGACCAACTCGACCCGCTGCGGCGTGCGGTCCAGGGGCATGTCCAGCGGCACTTCGGGGGCAATGGACTTGCGCAGCAGGTCGGCCCATTGCAGTTGCAGCCGCATCAGCGCGGCGCGCCCCTCGCCGATGGCGCCGCGCTGGCGGGGAACGTCTGCTCCCTCTGGTTCGAGCGGCAGGCAGAGCTTGTCTATTTCGGAAGGCGCGGGCGGCTCGGGCTTGGGTTCCAGCTTGGGTTCGGGCCGCGGCTCCGGTTTGGGCGCTGGCCTGGGTTCGGGAGGTGTTTTTTTAGAAAACATACAGCTCTCCTGAATAAATGAAAAACCCGGTTACACACGAGTGATGAGCGTCGGCGACGCTTATTCAGTATACTCACAGGCGGTGAAAATGTCAAAGCAATGTAGTATAATTATAGCGCAATTAACATTCTTGTGCGGTGTGTTGAACGGAATGCACGCACAGCGTGGAGCACGACCATGTCATCTAACAACCTGAAGAACCTCGAACGCCAGCGCGCCGAATCCCAGCAGGGTGGGGGAGCGGAGCGCGTCCAGGCGCAGCACGCCAAGGGCAAGCTCACGGCGCGCGAGCGCCTGGCCCAATTTTTGGACCCCGGCACGTTTTACGAAACCGACCCATTTGTCACGCATCGTTTCAGCGAGTTTGGATTGAGCGAGACCCGCCATCCCGGCGATAGCGTGGTGACCGGATTCGGCTGCGTGGGAGGCCGGCGGGTGGCGGTGTTTGCGCAAGATTTCACCGTGTTGGGCGGCACATTTTCCGAAGCGCAGGCGCTCAGGGTGTGCCGCCTGATGGACGCGGCGCTATCCGGCGGCATGCCAGTGATCGCGCTCAATGATTCTGGCGGGGCGCGCATCCAGGAGGGCGTGTGGTCGCTGGCAGGTTACGCCGACTTGTTCTGGCATCACACGCAGGCTTCCGGCGTCATCCCCCAGATCAGCGTGATGCTGGGGCCGTGCGCCGGCGGGTCGGTTTACTCGCCCGGGCTGACCGATTTTGTCGTCATGACGAGCGGCGCCAGCCACATGTTCATCACCGGCCCGGAAGTCATCAAGACGGTGACCAATGAACAGGTAAACTTTGAGCAACTGGGCGGCGCCGACGTTCACGCCAGCATCAGCGGCGTGGCGCATTTTGTGGCCGCTAACGAGCGCGAGGCGCTCGAGCGCACGCGCCAGTTGCTCGGCTACTTGCCGTCGAACAATATCGAGCCGCCGCCTTACGTTGCCTCAGGCGACGTGCCCAATCGCCGCGACCCGGCGCTAGACAGCATCGTTCCCGCCGAGCCGACCGAAGCGTATGACATGCACCAAGTCATTTCGCGCGTGTTTGATAGCGCTTCGTTCCTGGAGGTCCACGCGCACTGGGCGCCCAATTGCATTGTGGGTTTTGCGCGGCTGGACGGGCACGTAGTGGGCGTGGTGGCGCAGCAGCCCATGCACCTGGCCGGCGTGATTGACATTAATGCCTCGGACAAGATCGCGCGCTTTGTCCGTTTTTGCGATGCGTTCAATATCCCGCTGATCACGTTTGTGGATAGCCCCGGCTTTTTGCCCGGCGTGGGCCAGGAACACGGCGGCATTATCCGGCACGGCGCGAAAATTGTCTATGCCTACTCGGAAGCGACTGTGCCCAAGATCAGCCTTGTCACGCGCAAGGCTTATGGCGGGGCGTACATTGTGATGGCGAGCAAGCTCACGCGCACCGACCTGGCGCTGGCCTGGCCCTCGGCTGAAATCGCCGTGATGGGCGCGGAAGGCGCGGTAAATATTTTGCACCGTAAAAAGCTTGGGGCCATGCCAGATGCCGAAGCGCAAGCCGAGCGCGCGCGCCTGGTGGAAGAATACCAACGGCAATTTGGCGGGCCGTTTGCGGCGGCGGCCGGCGGTCACATTGATGACGTGATCGCCCCCAGCGAGACGCGCCCGCGCCTGATCGCCGCGCTGAACTTTTTGCGCGACAAGCAAGCCAATCTTCCGCCTAAAAAGCACGGAAATATACCGCTATGAGAGATGGGTTGGAGGGGTGACGATGATTGAGGTGTTGCGGATCACAGTGATTGGGATGGGTTTGGTGTTTGCGGCGATGGCGCTGGTGCTGGGCGCTATGCTGGTGCTGACCAGAATACGCGTTCCAGAAGCATCGTCCGGTGAACCATCCACCGCCGCAGGCGAATCGGAAGCGGCGCTTGCAGACAGCCACGCGCAATCGCTGCAGCGCCAGCGCGTGGCCGTGATTGCCGCGGCAATTGCGCGAGCGCGTTCGCAAGCGGCGCTATCTTTTCCCGCCCAGGCGGCGACGGGCGCGCTCAGCCCGTGGTCGGCCTACTATCGCAACCGGCAACTCGGCTCCACTCTGCGCAAGCCGATGTAATGAGCGTAAATAGTTCTTGTCTGGAAAGTCGCCAATACGTTGGGCGGCGATTCAATATAGCCGACTCATTCTCACGTACAGAGAAAGGCTTACACGATATGGACGTCAAAACCTATATTCAGCAGCAGATGGCCAATGTGCGTCGCCAGATTGACGCTGTGGTGAAAGACACCACAGATGAGCAGTTCAATTGGCCACCGCCAGGTACAATCAACCCGATCAGTGCGATTCTTATTCACGTGCTAGCAGGTGAAGACTATTTCATTCAGGCCGTACTTCAAAGTAAACCACGCTGTTGGGAGGTACAGGAGTGGGGTCGGAAGATTGGCATCCTGACACCGCCCGAACCTGGTCACAGTTGGGATGAGTTCAAAACCATCAAGATACTGATTGCCCCAGTGCTGGCTTATGAGCAGGCGATTCGTGTTGCCACTAATACCTACTTGGCTGACCTAACAGTGGAGGAACTAGACCGCCAAGTGAATTTCGCTGGTAATATGCTTCCGGTAGCTGAAGTATTGATGACATTGGTTGTTCACATTGCCAGCCACGCAGGCGAGATAGCCGCAGTCAAGGGGATGCAGGGAATCAAAGGATTACCATTCTGATCAATATAGCGGCAAGTTGTCCTTCGGAATATACAAGGACGCCAAGAGCAAAGATTTTGAAAAAAACTGGTACACAAGTGATTCGTGGCCCTAAAAAAGGCCTGGCTTTGCGCTCTTCGCTGTGAAAAATCCTTGACCAACTGATGAACGGCGACAGCTCAGCCTATAGCCGTTTGCCGCATATTATGGCCCGATGAAAAGGGTCCTGGCCTGATTCGAGATGATGCTGGCCCAAGATGGATACCGGCCATCGTATTTGCTCAGGTCGTAGCTATTGGTTGAAAGCGTGCGTTCCCCTTGCAGCAGGCGGCACGTAATGCGCAGGTCTCCTGCCGGTACTATCCACTCCACGCGGCCAATCACCTCTGCCGAGTCGGGTTTTACGTTTACGTCAAATGCTTGCGTGTTGGATATTTGTCCTTCGTCCTTCGCCGTTTGTTGCTCCATCGTGATCTCGACGCGGCAGCCGGGAAACTCGCGCAGCCAATCGTTGACGATCCACACGTCGGCGGCAAATGTGTCGCCCCCCAAGTAGCGCCGCAGCGCGTAATCCAGGCTCACCAGCAACGGATTGGCAATTTCGGCCAGCTTGAAATACGCCAGCTTGGGCGCGCGGTAGTAATCCACCAGCGCCCAATCAATCGCCGGCCAGGGCGAATTAAGCTGCCACACTAAAAAGCCCGACGTGGCGTACTTGTTGCGCCGCGCGTGTTCCACGGCGATGTGTATGCCGCGCGCCTGGGCGCGTTGGCTGGAAATGACAAAAGTGGAAAGTGGAGATTGGAGATCAGAGATTTGAAATGGCCGGGCATAATAAAGCAGCTTGTTCATCTGCGCGCGGTGATGTATCCAGCTTGGGCCGGGCGGCCATAATTCATCGGGAGGGATAAAGCGGTGCAGGCTGGCGATCACGGGCGGCGCTTGCAAGCCAAACTCGCTCATCAATTGGGCCGCGTCTCGCTGGTAGGCTTCGGGCGGGTGGAACTCGTGCCACACGCGCCAGTTGTGACTTTCGCCGCCTGACGGCGAGGCTTCCTGAAAGGGCCGCGCGCCGTCTTGGTCCATCACCACGCGGCGCATTGTTTCGATCACCGGGCGATTACGCTCCGGGCTGAACTCGTTGCCGCCGCACCACAGAATCAGCGAGGGATGGTGGCGCAACTGGCGCACAATGCTGCGCGCTTCCCGCTCGACCAGGTTGAGATAGTCCGGCGAGCGAGGATAGCGCGTGAGGAACGCGCACGCCAGCGGGAACTCTTGCCAGACCAGCAGCCCCATCTGGTCGCACAAGTCGTAAAACGCCTTTTTTTCGCGCAGGCCGCCGCCCCACACGCGCAGCGCGTTCAGGTTGGCCGCGCGCGCCATGTCCAACAGCGCGCGATAGTCATTCTCCGTCACGCGCGCCGGGAATGCATCCGCCGGGACCCAGTTCGCGCCGCGCACGTAAAGCGGCTGGCCGTTGATGACAAAGGTCCAATCGTCCACGTCGGGCGGCGAGCCGGGATTGCGCCTCAGCGTGATTTCACGCAGTCCCACGCTTTGGGTGATGCGGTCTTGAGCTTGGCCTTCCTGGCGCGTTTCAATGGTGAGTGTGTACAAGGGTGGACGGTCACCGGCGTGGGGCGGCAGGCGATCCCACGGAAACCACAAGCGCGGTTCGGGCACGATCAGGTCGAATGCCCAATGCGAGCGGCCGGCCGGCAAGACGGCGTCAAATGATTGGACGAGCGGCTCACATTCAAACGTTTGACCCGCCAGCGACAAGACAAATGTGGCCGCGCCCGGCGCGGCTGCGTCGGCGTCAAAGGCCACTTGCAGCCGGTTTTCCTGGCGGTGGAAAATTGCCTGCGCATCCCAGAGCGCTACCCTGCCGGTTACGACAATGTCCACCTCATCCCACAAGCCGATTGTGCGCAGCGCGGGCGCAAAATCCCATCCAAAACTCATCTGGCACTTGAGCACATCGCGCCGGTCGGGATAGTCGCCCAGCGCGCTAAATGAATCTTCGATCCGGTTGAGGAGCCTTTCCCAGAGCGCGCTTCGATGGTGCGGGAAACGCGCCGGAGCCAGAAAGCGCACGGCCAGCCGGTTGCGCCGGCGCAACAGGTGAGTGATTTCGTGTACCTGGTGTGAAAACATGCCTTCGTGGCGTCCCAACAAATGACCGTTGAGATAGGTCCACGTGATGTAATCCGCGCCGCGCAGCCAGAGCCAGGCGCGTTGCCCGGGCTGCAGCGCCAACTCGAAATCGCGCCAGTACCACCAATCGCGCTCTTCCACCCACCGGCTGGTTTCGCTGTTGCGCCCGTAAAACGGGTCGCCTTCCAGCAAGCCGGCGCGCGCCAAATCCAGCCGCACCTCGCCGGGCACGCTGGCCGGGATGCCCTGCGCTTCGATATGCTCCAGCTCGGCTACGTCGGCATTGAGTTGGTGCGATTCGGCGCAGCGCCACTCGGAATCACAAAGAGAGAGTATTCGTCGCATGGTTATCACCCCGGCCTATCTTACCACATTTGCTCACTTGTGTGCTATCATGGCCGTGATTTTACGAGGAGGTAATATGGATCACGTTTTTGGTTTCAAATGTTCTTTGTGCGATGTAGAATACGCGCTGGACGAGGTCACGTATGTCTGCCCGCATCACGGCGACATGGGCAATCTGGACGTGGTGTACGATTACGCCCGCATCGGCAAGGCGTTTTCACGCCGGGTGCTGGCCGAAAACCGCGACGCTTCGATCTGGCGTTATTTGCCGCTGCTGCCGGTTCAGCCAGAGACGGTGAGGCGGCTGACGGGCGATTCTACGCACCCGCTGGCGCGCGTGGGCGGCACGCCGCTGTATGCGCCGGCGCGCCTGCGTGAAGCGATGGGCCTCCCGCGCCTGTACGTCAAAGACGACGGGCGTAACGCTTCGGCTTCGTTCAAGGATCGCGCCAGCGCCGTGGCGATTGCCAAGGCGGTGGAGCTTGGAAGCGAAACCGTGTGCGCCGCTTCCACCGGCAACGCCGCTTCGTCGTTGGCGTGCCTGTCGGCGGGCATCGGGCTGAGCAACATTATCTTTGTGCCCGAAACCGCGCCCGAAGCCAAGATCGCCCAACTATTGATTTTTGGCGCGACCGTGTTGGCCGTGAAGGGCAACTATGACGCCGCGTTCGATCTGAGCATCGCCGCCAGCAAAGAGTTTGGGTGGTATTGCCGCAACACCGGCTACAATCCTTACACGGTGGAGGGCAAAAAGACAGTGTCGTTCGAGATATGCGAGCAGTTGGGATGGAGCGCGCCCGATCGCGTCTTTGTATCGGTGGGCGACGGCAACATCATCACCGGCGTGTACAAGGGCTTGCAGAACCTGGCTGCGCTTGGCTGGATTGACAAGATGCCCAAGATTATGGGCGTGCAATCCGAGCTTTCGGCGGCGTGCGCCAATGCCTGGCAAGCCGGCGTGGAAACTATCACGCCGGTCAGCGCCACAACAGTCGCCGATAGCATCAGCGTGGATTTGCCGCGCGATGGCGTGCGCGCCGTGCGCGCCGTGCGCGAAAGCGACGGGGCTTTTATCACTGTGAGCGACGAGGAAATCTTGCAGGCCATCCCAACGTTGGGGCGGCTGGCGGGCGTGTTCGCCGAGCCGGCCGGCTCGGCGGCCCTGGCGGGACTGGCTAAAGCCGTAAAGCAGGGGATGGCGTCGCCTGACGAGACCATCGTCGTCATCGTCACCGGCAACGGGTTAAAAGACGTGCGCAGCGCGATCAAGGTGGCGGGCAAGCCGCTCAGCATTGCGCCAACTCTGGATGAGGTCAAGCGAGCCATCAAGAAGTAAATTTTGAGCGCCGGCACAACCGGCGCTCAAAATATTCTAACCCAGGCAAGGTGTTTCTTGCCGGTTCGCCCGCAGTTGAACTGCGGGCGGTAACTGCTCAGCCCGCCGTCCGTTCGGCTCGCGTAGCGTCACGACGAAGCCTCGGCAGGCGTTACTGGTCGCGCATAGGCCGCGCCGGGGACGGCGCGGCGAGCGAGGCTGGTAGTTACTGCGGGCGAACAAATTTACACACAACTCGACATACTGCTCCTATTCGCGCGCGCAACCCCAGTCCATCTCGAATACATCCGGCCAGCCTGGCTTGTCCCGCGTCAGCCGAGCGTAGAGTTGTTGAATCCAATCCGTGACCTGGGCAAACTCGGCCTCGCTCATAGGCTGGGCGTTCTGATTGTTCAGCCCGCCGTCAAAGTAGGCGCCGGCATCGCCGCTGCATCGGAATGTGTTATGCGCGTACAGCCAGGCGTCAAACTGTTCCATCTCATCGGTCGTGAGCCAATCGTTTATTGGCGCAATCTCGGATACAGAAATAACGTCGCTAACGGGGCGTGCTGGGGTAATGGACACATCGCCATATTCCGTCACGAGCAGAACAGCCCGAGGTTGAGGCTCTTGTAGTGCTTTCAAATACCAAAACAATCGGGTTGGGCAAGACGCACACACGTTGCCTGTGTAAAGCGATCCATAGGCTGCGCGCGCCCAGGCGGCAATAGCACGCTGCCACGCCGGCGTGGCTTTTTCAGTACCTGCCCCTTTGAAAACGAGTTTTTCTTCTGGCGTTTCATACTGAAAAGACGCAAAGCGCGCCTGAAAGATGGGCCACTTGGCCGTAATGCTGCGTTGGCCGAGCGGCATGAAAAGCCCGCCGCAGCACTCAATCCCCACGTTTCCATCCGTTGCGATCAGCAATTGTTGCGCCTCACGCAATTGTTGCGCCTCACGCAATTGTTGCGCCTCACCCTGTTCGCGCCCTTCCCAGGCCAGCGCAGGCTCTTCCGCAGTCCACCACTGCCGAGAGAGCTTTTCGATGCACTGAACAGCCTGGTCAAGGGCGGGGCCTTTTTTCTCCCACAGCGCCATGGGTGGAGTGTTCGTGATGCACTGCGTATTGGTATACAAAGACGGAGGAGCGCCATTTTCATAGTTCACACGGTAAATTGGCATAGAGTTGATATCGTCGGATGGCCCACTACCATCCCAATTGCGAAATTGGATCCAGGTAGTACCTTGATCATACTGCCACTCAAGATCATGAACCCAACATATATTCAATTCTGACGGATCTGACAGCGCGACCGGCGCGGCATCGAGCGCCATTTTGTAGAGCCGACTGCCGCAATTGGCCGTCACTTGATCTCTAGCAGCAGCAAACACCAACTCTTGTCCATCCGCAGAAACAAGGACTTGTCCTACAAGATTCTGCGCAAGCACTGCTTGACGGTTTCCATCAGATGTGGTGCCGCAGATACGGAGCTGCGTGTTGCTGGCGATTTTACCGCTGTATTCGACATCACACTCAAAAACATGCCAATCGCCGCTTGGGTCATTAGCAAGTCGGGACTGAGGTGGAATGTCATCAGCTCTTCTGACAATCTGAGGGTGGTCGCATAGTCGTTCGTATTGGTTTACTTCAGAGGCAAGGATTACGCCACACCAAGACGGTGGAAAGGAAGATGGCGGCAAAGTCGCAGCGGCGTCAACCAGGTACTGCGCCGGGTCAACTGGGCCTGATTCATTTCTCACCTCAAAATGCAGATGGACGCCGGTGGCATTGCCGGTGCTCCCCATCGTGCCCACCTGATCGCCGGGATAGAGCGTTTGGTCAGGCTCGACCACAATCTCTTGCAAGTGAGCGTACCAGCTTTGCACGCCGTCCGCGTGCTCAAGAATGACCAGATTGCCGTACCCCTCCTCATTCCAACCGGCAAACTGGACAGTGCCCGTTGCAACGGCCCTGATTACTTCGCCCACCTGTCCATCCCAATCCCAAGCACGATGCCCAAGATCAAATCCATAGGGTTTTTCGCCATTGTTAACCGGCCAGATCCAGTTCGCGCGGCGAATTGTTTCAGGCGCAGCATCGCCCACGCTGCGCATCAAGTGGCTCAGCAGCACGCTCCCCACTCCCTGACCGGTCAAGGATTGGTTCTCGGGGAATAATTCCGGCGCAATCACCCGCTCGCCCGTGCTGGCGTCATACAAGCCAATCTCAAGATCATACCCGCTTTCCAGCGGCGCCCCCGAGATGTCCGCGGGCAGCGCCAGCGTATGGGAATCGGCAATTTGTTCGCCAGGCTTCCAATAACTTGTTGGGCGAGCGCCATTGGCCGGGACGCCGTCGTGTTGAGCCAGCACGCGCATAGAGTCATCTACCAGGTGAACAAAGCTCTGGTAATTCCGCGTGATCTCGTGCGGCGCTTGCCAATACAAGGTAACAGCCAGAGAGTTATCGCGTCCGGCGCTTTGTTGCCAGGCCAGGCCCGCCAGAGCCGCCTGCCCGCCAAAAACCACCTGGTCGCCGCTCGGGATCCACAAGATATCCCCCGCCTGCAAGGTTGCACCAGAAGACAATGCGTTGGCCTGGAGCAGCTTTCTGAGCGATACGCCATATTGAGCCCCAATACTCGCAAGAGTGTCGCCCTGAGCGATGGTGTGAAACACCGTCTCGGTCACGGATGGCAGCGTCACAATCGTCATACGGAGCGAGGTTTCGCCAAGTTGTTGACCGCTGGCGGCAGCATACATTCCCACCTGGAAATGGTAACTCTGAGGGGGCAGCTCGGCTGGGAGTTGCAGCACGTGTGCGTCAACCACTTGTTCGCCGATTTCCCAGGCGCTGGTTGGGCGAGCGCCGCCAACTGGTGCGGCGTCGTGTTGGGCCGCCAGGCGGCCGGAAGCATCCAGCAAATGAACGTACACGAAATTGTCGTCCAGTTTGCGCAGGGGCTTCCAGTAGAGCGTAACCGTAAACGGCGCGCCGGGCGCAAGGCGCGGCAGGCTCAAATCACAAGCTTCTAATTGCACCTGCCCCCCAATGGCGCCTTCCGCCAAATCAATGGATGCTGGCGGCGCGGTCGCTGTCAAAGCGGCTGGAAAGATGGTGTCGTTCGATGGGCCGCTGACACTTGCAAAGAGCATCCAAATCACGACTGCAAAAATAGCAAATGCTGCTATAGCCGTGGCATTGAAAACAAGCTGGCGGGATTGGTCTAGCCACATGGTCCATCTCGGCAGGTGTTTCAAGCGCGGCTTGATCGCCGCAAAGGTCATGTTAGATGAAGGATGACTGGCCCTCAGGTTGGTATGCAAATCGCGTTGGATGCGTTGTTGCAGCGCTGTCTGATTTGCCAGGTGAGCACGGCAGTCTGGACACGTTGCCAGGTGGCGATCCATTGCCTCACGTTGACCGTCGTCAAGTGTGTAGTGAATATAACTAACCACTTGCTTGTCACTCAAATGCTCGATCATCAAACTGCCTCCTGTTCCAAATCGGCCAAGTTAGCCGGCGCCAGGCTTGTCCGCAACTGTTGGTAAGCCAGCCTTACCCGCGATTGAGCCGTGGGTACCGGGCAATCCAAGATTTGGGATATTTCTTGAAAGGTATAGCCGGCCCAGTAGCGGAGCACAATGGCTTCTCGCAGTAGGGGGCTTAACGCCTGGACGGCTATCCACACCTGGCTGCGCGTTTCCGATTGAATGGTGCCTTTCTCTGGGGTTGGCGATGGATCGGGCGGGTCATTGCCCTGACGTAGCCAGGCGGCCAGGGAGAGGCTGGGCAGGCGCCGGCGGCGCTGCCTGTCACGGCATCGGCTGACCGTGATCGTGTGCAGCCAGGTAGTAAAACGGCTTTGTTTGGGATCATACTGCTCAATGTGATTCAGTACATAAGCCAGCGCGTCTTGCGCGGCCTCTTCGGCGTCGGCCGGGTTGCCTAGCAGGCCATACGCCAGACGGAAAACCGAATTGCGATGAGAGTTGTATAGTGCCTCGCCAGCGCTTTCGTCGCCGGCTTGCCACTGCTGAATCAGAATGTTGACGTCAGACATTTTGAGGCGCTCCAGCACAGTGTTCTATCATATTATACGTATGCAGAGGCAAGTTTAATCACTAAAATGGCGCGAGGCAAGCGACCGGGTCGGGCAGAGAAAGCCCCTGGCGTCTTACGCCAGGGGCTATAACGGTCGCAAATGATGCAGAGGCTCAAATGTCAGCGTTGTTTTTGCAGCTTGATGGTGAGTTCGATGACAGGGTCGGCGTCCTCATTCACCAAGACGTTATCTTCGTACACGGGAACATAGCCTTTTAGTCCGCCCACCAGGGTGTACGTTTCGCCGCGCTCTAACAAGTCTGGCAAGTTGAACTCACCCTGCTTATCGGCCTTGGCGCTCGTATAGACCTGGTCGTCGGTTTCCCACTCGTCATAAGTGATGCCTGGCTTGAGCACGACGAATAACGCGCCGGGAATTGGCTTCTTGGTATCGGCGTCCAGGATCGTGCCGATGATTTGCACGCCTTCCGTCTTGGTCTTGCCCGGTGAGGTAGGGATGGGAGTGGACGACTTGCCCTTGAGGGCCTGCGCGATGAGCGGCTCGGCCAGGGCGATGGGGCGCAGCGCGTTGATGAACCCGCCCACCGGCACACAGGCATCCCCCTCGTCTAGCTCGCCATTGCCGTTGGTATCGGCCAGGGGACGGCAGTCTACGTATTCCGCTTGCCCGCCTACGCCGCCGCGTCCTACCTGCGTTGGCACGCCAATCAGCAAGCCCTCGTCATCCACGCCGGTGCCGCCGCTATTGCCGCCGGAAATGGCCGCGTCGGTTTTGATCCACGCCCGGCTGCCCACACCCTCTTGCGACGTAAACCCGCTGACCACGCCCGACGTGAAGGTGACCGTTTCGCCGCCAATGCCGGGGTAACCAAAGACGTAAATGCTGTCGCCGGCTTCCAGTTTGCTTGAATCCCCCAACTCGACATAAGGCAATTTGAGCTTTTTCGAGTTAATAGTTTCCCCGCTAATGTTGTGTGTGATGCGCACCACCGCCAAATCTAGCTCGGGCGAGGATGCCACGACTGTGGCAATGTACGAGAGAGTGGGGGGGCGATCTGACTTGGTCGTAATAAAGACGGCGACCTGGTCTTCCAACAGGCGAGCGTTCTCAGGCACCTTGAGATCGCTCGTATCTACCACGTGATAGTTGGTCAAGATCAAGCCATCGGGTGAGATAATCGTGCCAGACCCCCAGCCCATGGCGCGCAGTTCGGTTTTGCCTTTGGTCTCAAATTCGGCGATAGGCCCCAATTGCACGACGGCCTTGAGGACCTGCAAACGCACGTCACGGTCCAGGGCGGCGCTTGGCTCAATTCTCACCATGCCCAACACCAGCGTTGCCGCCAGCGCTGCTAAAAGAATGCGCCGTATGTACTTCATGCCATCATCTCCTCACTGAATCGTTACATCACTTTCCGGTTGTTGTTATAAACGTATCTTCTCAATAATCCGGGGTAGTGGCAGGGCTTGCCCCTGCCCTCATATGGGCGACCGCAAGAGTCGCCCCTACATTTTGAGATGATACTTATAAACATTATTTGAATTGGGCGGATTCGAGCAGAGCGCGGAAGCGAGAGCGCGCCTGGTCAAATTCGTCTTGCGCCGCTTGCATTGAGAACACGACGACGTTTTCTTGCTGATACGTCAGCAAATCCTCGCCCAACATGACCGTCGGCAGGTGTTGTTGAAAGGCGTCAGGCTCGTCTAGCACATAGACGTACGATACGCGCAGCGCTGGCTGTCCCCGAAACGTGGCCGCGTCGTCTGTTTCCAAAATACGATAGGCCGTCATGTCTTGGGCGCGGCTGAGCGCCAGCGCGTCGGCTTCTAATGCCAGCGTTTGGGTGACGGATGACGCGCCGGCCATGCGGACGGATTGCACCTGGAACACGGGCGGCGCGGCGCCGGCGCGCATGTCGCGAAAGCGCATGGCGCCGTCGGCGGTGGTAGAAGCCGACCATCCCACAGGATACGATACGCTCAATCCGCCTGCGGTGTAGCGCGCCGTCTGGTTTTCGGCGTACGACTTGATGCCCCATCCGGCGACCAACGCCACAACGACGGCCAGGATGACGAGCCATTCCGCATACGTCGCGCTCCATTCGGCGCGGAGCTTGTTGGTCGTGGCGCTCATTGTGCACCTCCTGTAGACTGCGTGAGCATGGCCTTGTTGGCGCGACGAATCAGCCAGTTGAGCGCCGCAAATACGACAATGGCCACGCCAGTCGCCAGTGCCAACCCCGGCCACGGATTGAACCCGCCTCCACCGGCCAGGCTGATGCCGGTGCGCGTCACCTCGCCGCGCAGGTACGTGAACAGGCCATTGAACACAGCGGCCAACGACAGGCCGGCCGGCATCCACCAGGCTGGCTCGCGCTCGAACTTGGCTCGCCCCAAAAAATAACCCGTGATGCCGGCGAATGACGCCTGCGCCAATGCCGTCACCACCACGCGAATGACGCCGACCTGCAAATCAACGCCGCCGCTTTCCAGTACGTAATGAATGTTCAACACGGTTGCGAATCCCAATCCGGCGGCGGTGCCATAGATGATGCCGTCTACCCGCTCGTCAAACTCGGGCAAGGGATAGATGCTGTAGCGGACGGCGGCATATTTGAGGAACTCGAAAGTAAAGCCGACCACCAGAATCGAGCCGAGCAGATTGACTGCCGGGCTGTGTCCTAGCCAGTCTGACGTGCGAAAGACGTCGCGCGTGAGGGGAAGGCCCACTGCCGCCGCCAGCAGCGCTCCGAGCGCGAACACGCTCAACACGTATCCTTTTGGCTCTGGTTCTAACCGGTCTTGCTGGTAAAAGAAAGCCAGCCACACGAGCGCCGGCACCACGGCCAGCGCCACGCTGGTCACCAGCAACGCCGCGCCTTCTAGCTGTAGTTGAGTCGCCCCGATGACGACTTCTACCAGCGCTACAAAAAGCAACAGGCCGGCAATCTGCACGATGCCAGCCTGCCATAACCCGCGCCGGTCTCGAGTGACTCGCTCGTAATGAAGGGCGCAATACCATCGCCCTCCTAATGCTTTTGCCGCCGGCCCCGCCGGCTGGTGGCACACACAACAAAGTGGATCACTCATGCAACCCTCCTTTACAGTCTGAACACGTGAATTAAAATCTTGCATTGTGGGGGATAGGATGATTCAAGTATATCATACAACGTTTGAAAAGCGCAAGACCTTCGAGCAAATCTCGAAGGTCTTGCGCTTCTTTGGCAGCGATGTGCGATACGCGGGCGGGACGGCGTATCGAGTAGATTGGTCTTAGCGCGGTTCCCACTTGGCGGCGTCAAAGGCAATCAGGCGCGTCAGGCGCTCTTCGGACGTAATGTCGTTGAGCGAGACATAGTCATCGCGCGTGCCGCGAAACCGATACGCGCCCAGCGATACCCAACGATTGCCATTGGTTGACTGGTCTACCACGCGCTGAGTATAGCCTTCTGCGTGCGATACCCAGTACACCGCGCGCGACGTCGTGGTGTATCGCTCCGGGATGTACACATAGACCTCGTAACGCCCCGGCGCCAGTGAGGGATACCAGCGAGCCCAGTTGTAGTTTGATCGTTCTACGTCGTTGTTGCGCGTCCACGTCAGGCGGCTGTTGTATCCTTCTGACGCCGTGCGCCAGCCGGTTGCCGAACCTCCCGTGACGAAACCCGGGTCTTTGTCGTCCACAATCACCGTCCCCGCTGGCGGCGTGGGTGGTTTGTTGTCTGATGTCCAGGCGAGCTGGATAATTGCGCCGCCCATGTTCTCATAGTATTCCACCTTGAGCAGCACGGGACCGCCGGGCAGGTAAATGTCACCCGTGTAAGTGCGCGCGGCCTGATCTTGCCAGGTGTCAATCAGCAGGTGATTGTTCACCCACAAGCGGCTGCCATCGTCTACTGTCAAGGTGAAGCGGTAAGAGCCGGCCGGTAGATCAATCGTCCGCGTCCATCGAACTGAAAACTTGTCTGCGTTGATGGTGCCGGGCGCCGGCGAACCATCGCCCCAGTTAAAGTTGATCTGCGTGTCGTCGCGCACCAGCGCGGGCGAGCCGCTGAAGGTTGGGTTGTTATAGTACTCGCCGCGCCAGTTGTAAATGTTTGTGGTTTGCGCAAAAGACACTCGGGCCACCGCGCCGCCGCCGTTCTCGTAAAACTCAACCACCACGAGGTGATGGCCGCTGGCCAGGTTCTTGTCGGCCGTAAACGTCCGAGGCGAGTGATCATTCCACTGGTCAATGATCAAATCATTGTCTATCCAGATGCGTATGCCATCGTCGCTGGTGGCCGTAAAGCGGTATACCCCCGGCGTTACGTCAATATAACGGCTCCAACGGGCCGAAAAGCGATCCGGGTTGACAGCCGCGTCTGGAGAACCATTCCCCCAGTCATAGTCAAGGGCCGCTTCGCTGCGTTGTAGCACAGGGGAGCCTGAAAGGAATGTATTGTTCCAATACGCCGCTTGCCAGGTTGGATCCGAATGTTGAGGTTCCACAGGCCCTTGGGCCAGGGCAATATTAGTCAATAGTAAAACCGCTGCCAGGCTTGAAAGAAAAACTCGTTTGAACATGGTCCACCTCCTCAGGTTATGTCTCAGAATATCACTGACATGACGCACGAACGCGCTGCCAGGTTCCCCAGGTGGTGACTGTGCAATTAAAGGGCAAAGCGCTCAACCACGATCCCCGATCGTAGTCGAACGCTTTTTCCATCTATCAGTGTGAGCGTCGTTCGTCACAACGCGCCACTGTACGATGACTTGCGTCAGGTGTCAGTCTCGGTGCAAGAGGGGGCTGCGTTGGGACGCGCCCACTTGCGGACGTACATGCGCATGCCGCGCCCGGTCACACTGTCAATGGCAAACTCGTCGGCCAGCTGGCGCACAGAAGATACATTCGTTCCCCTGTCGTTCCAGGCGCTTTCTTTCCCGGCCAATATTTTGGCCAGGTCAACTGCCCCCGAGTTATCATCTCCCACCATGATTTCCAGGCCAAGTTGCGGCTCACCGCCCGGCAAGCTCGTGCGTTCCACGCAACGCAAAGTGACTGTACCTTCGTTTCCCTCTCGAAATGCGTGAGAAATCATCTCTACGATGAGTGTTTCTAAACGGATCTGGTCCGTATACTCAAACCCGATTTTTGTAGCCATCATCCGTCCTAAAGCAACCGCAGATCGAATATCAGCCCCATTTCTCACCGGCAACGCCACACTCTCTCTAACCTTTACCTGAACTGTTTGATTTGAAAGCAACACTTTTCTCCTGTTTTTGTTCTTGTCCCGCATATCATTTGCTGAATTTATCGCAGGTAAAAACGCGCGCTCAGCCACCAGTTCCGGCTGAGCAGCGCTCTCCGTTACACAACGCCAACTCGCTTTGGTATGTAGATGCATTACGATGGGAAAGGTGATGAGAAAACCAGACATTATTCTGCCAGACACAATTCCTGCAAGATTCGCACTTGGCGCTGTAGACTGCAATTTTCCGCTTCAAGTTGTGCAATGCGTTCTTCCAGCATACGGCGGTTGACTTCAGGGTGCGCCAAACTATCTCGCGCTGCGTCAATAACCTGGCGTCGCCACTGGTAATAAGATGTGGTTGAGATGCCGGCTTCGCGGCACAGTTCTGCAATGGGCCTCTCTTTACGCAACCCTTCCAACACCAGGTTGACCTTTAGATCGGCACTGGCTTTTTCGTAAGATGGTTGAATCATTCCAGACATTTCACCTCCTTTTGCTCGTAGATGGAATACCTAGCCAAGTTTTGGGCCTGGATGAGGTGCATCTACCGCCGGTGCTGCCGGGGGCGCAGGCTTCACTCCGGTCGTTATAGGAGTAATTGCCGCTTTATCTGAAGGGATGGGGGGCACGGTGGGTATACGAGACAAATCGGCCCTCATCCGGCAGTTGCAATCCAAATAGCCTGGGACGTAATATTGCCCGCACCGAGTACACCTTAGCATATTGACCTCCCTGGTAAACAACCCACAGCCGCACTTGAGCCAAGACCCGGCTCGTGATGCTGCTGGCTGAACAGAGCTTTTAAATCAGGCTCGATTAACCAAGCCAATACTCTGCCCGTAGCCCTCGGTCAAAATCGCTCTGTGCGCCATAGCCTATAGTCACAGAGACAGCTTCAGATAAATCGTTCTTCAGGCAGGGTGGACTATCGAACGTTACCAGCGGCTGTTCACCTGTGTGGACTGGAACATTTTCTTGGAGTATTTTCGCAACCGAGTCGTATAGATCGTCAATCTCAAAGGGAAAGTCAAGGTGAACAACGCGATTGCTTAACACGGCATAACAAGGTCTCTTGGAGATAACCAGTATGGGTACCTGCCCAACACATCTTTCCAAGGGAGGCTGGGACATTACTGTCACGGGGTCATTAGTGGGCATGCTCAGCGCCACCACAATCAAATCAACAGCGTTTGTCCAGTCCGTCTGGGCAGTCTTTCGAAGCGAGGCCAATTCCACCCTCGTAACCTCTAGCAGGCTGCTCTTTAAATGAAACTCGATCACTCTTGAGAGACCATCGTTATCGCTGAGGACAATGGCTCTTTTTCCTGGTAGCCCTATAATCATCGAGTGGTCTATGCTCCTAATGTGTAATTACCCCTATTATGCCATCGTCGTCTTTCAGGCGCTTTACAAATAGCCCCTCCAACCTTCCAAAAGCCTTCCAAATCATTAAAAAGCCCAACTTGTACAATTTCTCCATTGCGTCTCCAGAATTTCTCCATAATGTTTCGGTACAATGGTGGGGACATTCACCAGGAGGAATTGTATGAACAAGAAAAGATGGATTATTGTTGTGGTCGTTGTCTTGCTGGCCGGTTTAGCTTATGCTGGGTATAACCTCGTGCAAGGCGCCCCGAGCCGGAGCGCCGCGGCCCAAACATCGGAAGAGAGTGCTATCGTGGAGCGAGGCACGCTGCGGGTGACGGTTGACGCCAGCGGCAGCCTGGCGCCGAATGACGAGGTGACGCTGGCGTTCCTTTCGGGCGGCCGCGTGGCCGAGCTAAATGTAGAGGTGGGCGATGTGGTGCAGGCCGGCGACGTGCTGGCCCGGCTGGACGACGCCGACGCCCGCGAGGCCGTTGCCGACGCCGAGGTAAAGGTGCGCCAGGCCGAGATCAACCTGGCGTCGGCGCGCATCGAGGCGGAAGCCGGCTTGAAGCAGGCGGATTTGGCGTCGGCCCAGGCTGCCTATAACGAATCATCAGCGTTGGCCGCGCACACCGACGACCAACTCGCCTCGGCGCGCGTCAATTTGAAACAAGCCCTGGATCGCCTGTCCAGCGCCCAGGAGGATTACGCCAGCGCGTGGGACCCGGCCCGCGATTGGGAGCTTTACACGTTCAGGCAAGACGCTTTGGAGAACGAGCGCGAGGCGACCGAGAGTGCGCTGCAAGACGCCCAAGACAATCTGGAAATCGCGCAGGCCGATTACAATGTGACGATGGCCGGCATCAGTCAGCGCGAGGTAAAGGACGCCAAGGCCAGTGTGCTCAAAGCGCAAGTGGCGATGGAGACTGAGGAACTTGATTTGGAAGGGTTGGAACTCGCGCTCGCCCAAGCCCAGCTAAGCCTGGCTTCGGCGAAGCGGACGCTGACGGAGACGGTCTTGATTGCGCCAACAGGCGGCACCGTCACCGCGTTGAACATTCATGTGGGTGAAATAGCGAATGCTGGGCAGACGGCGCTTACGTTGAGTGAACTGGTGACGCTGGTTGTAGAGATCAAGCTTGACGAGACGGACGTGGCGCGGGTGAGCGTGGGGCAACAAGTTATAGTGACGCTGGACGCTTTTTCTGACGCCGAGTTGGCCGGTCAAGTGACCGAGATCGCGCCGGTGGCAGAGGTCCAATCGGGCGTGGTGCTTTACCCGGTGACGGTTCAACTATCGCCCACTGATTTGCCGGTGCGCGCCGGGATGACGGCGGATGTCGAGATCGTCACGGCCAGCCAGGAAAATACGCTGATCGTCCCGCTGCGCGCTGTTCACACTGAGGGAGAGCAGGCTTTTGTATACCGGCTGGCCGGCGACCAGATCGAGCGCGTGACGGTAGAGTTGGGAATGGTGACAGATACCAAGGCCGAGATCACCAGCGGCCTGGCCGAAGGCGACAAGGTGAGCGTGGTTGCTGCGCCCAGCAGCGACAAGCAGCCCCAGGGCTTTGGTCCGTTTGGTGGAGGTAGAAATTGATATGATCGAAATTGAAAACATCACCAAAGTTTACCAGATGGGTGAGGTCAAGGTTCACGCGCTGTGTGGTGTGTCATTGTGCATCGAACAAGGCGAATGGGTAGCCATTATGGGCGCCTCTGGTTCCGGCAAGTCCACGCTGATGCACATCATCGGCTGCCTGGATACGCCGACCTCGGGCGCGTACCGGTTGAACGGGGTCGAGGTGGGCGCAATGAATGACAATCAATTGGCGTCTGTCCGCAATCACCAGATTGGCTTTGTCTTTCAGAGCTTTAACTTGCTGCCCCGCGTCAGCGCGCTCAAGCAAGTGATGCTGCCGATGCAATACAGCCGGAATGGGCAGCGAATTTCTTTGGCCGAGCGGAAGCAACGGGCGCGCGAGGCGCTAGAGATGGTCGGATTGGGCGAGCGGATGGGCCACCAGCCCACCGAGATGTCCGGCGGGCAGCAGCAACGGGTGGCCATCGCGCGCGCCTTGGTCAATAACCCGGCCATCATCATGGCCGACGAGCCGACCGGCAACCTGGACTCGAAATCAGGCGCTGAAGTGATGGACATCTTGCACCGCTTGCACGCGGAAAAGGGCATCACCATCGTCATGGTTACCCACGACGAAGAGATTGGCGCGCAGGCCGGGCGAGTGGTGCGTTTGCGAGATGGGCAAATCGTGGAGGAAAGACAATGATAGTGCTGGCGGACCTGATAGAAAATGTGCGCGTTGCCCTGGATGGCATGGCAGCTAACAAGCTGCGTTCAACCCTGACCATGCTCGGCATCATCATCGGCGTGGGGGCGGTGATTGCGTTAATGTCCATCGGCTCAGGGGCGCAGGCGTCTATCACCAGCGAGATTAGCAGCGTCGGTACCAACCTGATCTTTGTGTCGCCCGGCGCTATGCAGGGAGGGCCTGTCCAAGGGGCCTCCGGCAGCGCCGCCACGCTTACCTACCAAGACGCCGAGGCCATCGCCAATCCCGAGAATGTACCCGATGCGGTGGTGGTCGCTCCCCAATACAGTCGGAACACCCAGGTTATCTTTGGCGATACCAATATCAATACACAGGTCATCGGAGTGACTGGCGAATACCCAGATGCTTATGGACTGGAAGTAGCCGACGGCAGTTTCATCGAAGAGAAAGACGTGGACAAGCGGGGTAACGTGGCCGTGCTGGGCTACCAGGCGGCGCAAGACCTCTTTGGCGGATTTGACCCTGTAGGGCAAAAAATTAAGGTGGCTCTTTCTGGCGAAGATGGCGGGCGAGTCTCGGTGACTGTGATCGGCGTGATAAAAGAAAAAGGCGGCTCGATGATGAACAGCGCGGACGACGCCGTGTTCGTGCCCATTTCGACGGCCCAGACCAAGCTCTTTAATGGGCGCAACGCCCAGGGTGAACTCGTAGTAAGCCAGATTAGTGTGGTGGCCGCTTCAGAGGATCGGGCAACGGCGGTGGAGGATCAGATTGACACGCTGCTGCGGGCGCGCCACGAGCTTGAGACTGACGAAGACGCAGATTTTAGCGTGATGAGCCAGGCCGATATGTTAGAGATGGCTACTACCGTAACAGACACCTTGACGATTTTTCTGGGGGCCATCGCGGGCATAAGCTTGTTGGTGGGCGGCATCGGCATCATGAATATCATGCTGGTGTCGGTCACGGAGCGAACGCGCGAGATTGGCATCCGCAAAGCCGTGGGCGCACGCAAGATTGACATCTTGACCCAATTTTTGTTGGAAGCGATGGCGTTGAGCGCGCTGGGCGGCGCGGTGGGCATCTTGCTGGGCACGGGCATTGCTCAACTGGTCAAGCTGTCGGGGTTGTTAGAACCGTTGGTCACACTGAATTCGGTGTTGATGGCCGTGGGCTTTTCGCTGGCGGTGGGCTTGTTCTTTGGCATCTATCCTGCCAACCGGGCCGCCGGTCTGAATCCCATCGAGGCGCTGCGGTACGAATAAGTAAATCAGGAGAATCAAATGCGAGATATAGCTTCAACAGCAAGACAGTGTATCCCCCTGGTGTTCATAGCCGCGATTTTGCTGACGGCTTGCAACACGCAAGTGGGCCGCACACCAATACAAATCACACGCAATGCTGAGGTAAAGCCAATGGCGGCGGCCGTCCTGCAGAAAAGCGTTGAGCTGCCAACCTCTACAGTTTCACGTCCCGCCGCCATCCCTTCCGTTACACCTACGTCATTGCCAACACCTACATCGCGGCCAACGCAAACACCGGCGCCAACACTTGCTCCAACCGCAGCGGCGCAAGCTGAACCGGCCAAATCAGCCGCCGCCTCACCTGCCCAGCCTGCGTCGGCGAGCGCAACGGGCGACGTCTCCTCGCCGGGGATCACCCGGCTTGAAGACACGGACCCCGCCCCCCCCCTCAGCATCCAGGTTGACACGCTTCGCGTTGAAGACGGAAAATACAAGGTGACGGGAGTGGTGCGCAACGACGGCTCTGAAACCTACGAGGGTGTTGGGGTGCTCGGCACATTTTACGTCTCGGGACCTCAGGGGGAGGGGATGGCTTTCCCTGCTTTTCCGCCTGGCAAGGGCGCTCCGCCGCCCACGCCGGAAAAGATAGCGAATCCAGATAAAAAAGTGTTGTGGGCGCACGGGCCTATCCAGGCGCGCTGCCCGTGCCCGTTTTTGGAACCAGGCGCGGAATGTCCTTTCAGCTTGGAAATCTATGCGCGGGATTATGCTTTTTACAGGCTGCATCCGACCGGCCAGCCGGCGGCCATGCACACCTGGCACGAATCGGCTTCTGTGACGGTGGATGGCCTCACTGTATCGAACGATGGGTTGGGCAACGTTCGCATCACAGGCAAGGTTATCAACAAGAATGACTATGCTCTCAAGAGCGCGACCGTGGCGGGGACGCTGCAAAGCGCCGAGGGGCAGGTGGTGAGCGAAGGGTCCGCCATTGTGCTTGGCATTGGACCAGGCGCCAGCGCCTCGTTCGATCTGCGCATCAAGTACGAACCGTACGCCCGCTACGATTTGTACATCCAGGGCGTTCGCTACTAGTACCAGGCCACAAAAGTTTTGATATGTTCAGCATACCCGCCTGACTGAT
>CAZYXV010000002.1:0-205626 GCA_964651475.1 uncultured Anaerolineae bacterium
AATCACCAGCGCCACTCTTGGCGATTCGCACTTCAGACTTGCTGCGGAATCCCACTACAGGTGCACCCTGGCAACACACTTACCCTTTGTTATACTTGACAGGAATGTGCTATAATACTCGTATCCCAGATTCCAGAGAGTGTTTTCTACTTATGTTCAAGAACCTACTAGCCCGCATCGGCGTGGGCGACGCAAGCGAACGCGAATTGGCCCGGCTGCGCCCCATTGTTGATCAAATCAACGCATTGGAGCCGGAATTCCACTCCATGTCCGACGCCGAGTTGCAGGCGCAAACCGAACAATTCAAACGCCAGCTGGCCGAAAAGACAAGCGGCGCGCTGCAGCGGCTCGAAGAAAAACACCGGGAGGTGGATAGCGAGCCTGACGCCGACCGCCGCCGCGCACTCGACCAGGAGCTAAAACAACGCGCCGGCGAGCTGTTCAAAGCGGAAGAGGCCGCGCTGGCAGACATGTTGCCGCGCGCTTTTGCAGCAGTGCGCGAAGCCAGCCGGCGCACCATCGGCCTGCGCCACTTTGACGTGCAATTGCTGGGCGGCCTGGTGCTGCACCACGGCAAAATCGCAGAGATGAAAACCGGCGAGGGCAAGACGCTGGTGGCCACGGCGCCCTTGTATCTCAACGCCTTGACGGGCCACGGTGCGCACCTGATTACGCCCAACGATTATCTGTCTAAAATCGGCGTGCAGTGGATGGGGCCAATTTATCACGCCCTGGGTATATCGGCGGCCGTCATTCAGCACGAATCGTCGTTCATTTACGATCCCGGCTACCTGGCCGCCGACGACCGCTATAACCGGCTGCGGCCTATCGAGCGATCCGCTGCTTACCTGGCCGACATTACCTACGGCACCAACAACGAGTTTGGCTTTGATTACCTGCGCGATAACATGGTGTGGGACATTTCGCAGTGCGCCCAACGCCCCGAAGGACTGCACTATGCTATCGTAGACGAGGTAGACAACATTCTGATTGACGAGGCGCGCACACCGCTGATCATCTCTGGCCCCGCCGAAGAATCCAGCGACCTGTACACCAAGTTCGCCCAGGTAGTGCGCGGCCTGCGCCCCTCTACCAGCGAAGAAGAAGCTGACGGCGATTACACCCTGGAAGAAAAAACGCGCAACGTGGTGCTCACCGAGCGCGGCATCGAGCGCATTGAAAAAATTCTGGGCATTCCACCCGATCAGAGCCTGTACGACGCCGCCCACGCCGAGTGGACTCCCTACCTGGATAACGCGCTGCGCGCCCACGCCGTTTACAAAAAGGACCGGGATTACATTGTCAAGAACGGCGAAGTTATCATCGTGGACGAATTTACCGGCCGCCTGATGTACGGCCGGCGCTACAGCGAGGGGCTGCACCAGGCCATCGAGGCCAAAGAAGGCGTGCGCGTCCAACGCGAAAGCCTGACCTATGCCACCATTACTTTCCAAAATTATTTCCGCATGTACCGCAAGCTGGCCGGCATGACGGGCACGGCCAAGACCGAAGAAGAAGAATTTCGCCGCATCTATAACGTCGAGGTGGTCGTCATTCCCACTCACAAACCCATGGTCCGCCAGGACATGCCCGACGTGATCTATAAAACCGCCAGCGCCAAGTTCAAGGCTGTCGTGAACGAGATCATCGAGTGTCACCAGCGCGGACAACCCGTGCTGGTCGGCACAGTCGCCATCGAAACGTCCGAGATGCTTTCGGATTTGCTGCGCCGCAAGGGAATCGCCCACAACGTACTCAACGCCAAAGAGCACGAAAAAGAAGCCAGCTTTATCGCCCAGGCCGGGCGTCCCGGCACGGTGACTGTGGCGACGAACATGGCCGGGCGCGGCGTGGACATTTTGCTGGGCGGCAACCCCGAAGGCATGGCGCGCGAAATGCTGCGCAAGCAGGGCGTTGACCTGGCGCAAATCTCTTCCGAACAATGGCAAACTGCGCTGGCGCAAGCCGGGGCCGAGTGCGCCGCCAACCGCGAAACAGTATTAGCGGCGGGCGGGTTGCACATTATCGGCACCGAGCGGCACGAAGCGCGCCGCATTGACAATCAACTGCGCGGGCGCGCCGGCCGCCAGGGGGACCCCGGCTCCAGCCGTTTCTACATCTCACTCGAAGACGACCTGATGCGGCGCTTTGGCGGCGACACGGTCAAAAAATTCATGGACTGGACACAGATGGAAGAAGACATGCCGCTGGAACACAACCTGCTGTCCAAGTCTATCGAACAGGCGCAGGTGCGCGTGGAAGGATACAACTTTGATATCCGCAAGCACGTCTTGGAATACGACGACGTGGTCAATAAACAGCGCAGCGTGATTTACGAGCAGCGCCGGCAAATTCTCACCACCCCTGACCTCAAATCGCTCATCCAAGACATGATCGCCGAGAAAATTCACCACATGGTCAACACATATCTGGACGGCGCGTCCCGCAACGGCGGCGAGCGCGACGTGGCCGGCCTGCTGGCCGAGGCGCGCACGTTGATGCCTTTGCCAGCCAGCTGGAACGCCAGCAAATGGCAAGACCTGGACGAGGAACAGGCCGAGGACCTGCTGCTTCAGCAGGCCGAGGATAATTACGTCGAAAAAGAAAGGCAACTCGGCGCAGATACCATGCGCCAGGCGGAACGTATCAGCATGCTGCGCGCAGTGGATAGTTTGTGGGTGCGTCACCTGACCGACCTGGATATGCTGCGCGAAGGAATTGGCCTGCGGGCTTACGGCCAACAGGATCCACTCGTGGCTTACAAAAAAGAAGCCTTTGAGATGTACGAGGTATTACTAGATAATGTACGCGATTCCATTGTCCATTCAATTTACCGCGTCCAGGTGGCGCCGCCCCAGCCGCCTCCCCGGCGGGCACTGCGCACCAGCCGGGATGGGCAAGCTACCCGGCCAGTCAGAACTGCCGCCATTGACCACGTCGGTCGGAACGATCCGTGCCCGTGCGGCAGCGGGAAAAAATACAAACATTGTCACGGGCGCGCCAGCACAGAACTCGCTTCCCCACTCACGTCTCAGGCAAGCGCATCACATACTGAGCAGCGTGGGCAGTCGCCCGATCACACGGCTGCCAGGCGCGTCAAACGCCGCCGGTGAACACGTACAACCTTCGGAGAAATAAGGAGGGTAGGAGGGATGTCAACAGGAAATAACTTGGCAGCTCGGCTTATGGGTGATATGGATCCCAAATTGCTCGATTTCCTGAAAACCAAGGTAAACACCTTTATCAAGTGGGACCTGGTGCGCTTCTTTTACGAAAATCCCAACACCACTGACACGGCCGAAAATATCGCCCGCTACGCAGGCCGCGACGTCAGCACTATTGAAGCCGAACTGGGCGAACTGGTCGGCGCCAACGTGCTCGAGCGGCAACGTATCGGCGAGTTGACCATCTACTCGCTGGCACCCGATCCTACTATACGCGAGTTGATTCGGAGTTTTGTGCTGGCATGTGACGACCGCCAATTCAGGGTCAGAGCAATCTATCATATCATCAGAGGTATGCGATAAGACGCCAGGCGCGTGGCCCATGGACCACGTACGAAAGGGGAAACTATGAACCGCGTCAAAACCGGTATCAAAGGTCTGGATGAAATGCTGTGCGGCGGGTTTCTGCCAGACACCGCCAATCTGATAGAAGGCGCACCCGGCACTGGCAAAACAACTTTGGGGATGCAATTCATTTACAACGGCATCACGCACTACGACGAACCCGGCCTGATTCTCACCTTCGAGCAATTTCCACGCCAATACTACCGAGACGCCGCCACATTTGGATGGGATTTTCGGGGATTGGAGGAGGCGGGTAAATTACGCGTGATTATGACCAGCCCCGAAGTCAGCCGCACCGACCTGGAAAACGTCGGCGGGCGCATCCAGGCGATGGCGGCCGAAATCGGCGCACAACGCATCCTGGTAGACAGCATCTCCCACTTTGAGCGGCTGACCGAGGACAGCGTCGAACTGCGCGGCATGTTGTACAGTTTCACCAACGCCCTCAAACGCGAAGGGCTGACCAGCGTCCTCACCCGCGAGACCTCGACGCTCATCGGCGAATCGGACTCGCCCGAAGAAGACATCGCGTTCGTGGTAGACTCGTACGTTTTGCTGCGGTACGTCGAAATCGAAAGCGCCATCCGCCGCGCCTTGCTGGTGCTCAAGTTGCGCGGCAGCGATCACGCCAAAGACATTCGCCAGTTCGAAGTCATGTCTAATGGCATCGAGGTTCATTCCAAGTTCGAGGGGCGGGAAGGGATTATGAGCGGCACGCCGCGCCGCATGGCCGACTCGTTTGTGGAAGCTTTTGTCAAGAAACGATAAATTATGCTCAACGCGGTTAATTACTTGTTGACGTTTTATATTTGGGGCGGCGTTGGCCTGCTGGTCATTGTACTCTATCACGTAGGGCGCTTTTACCAGATTAACGCTGAGGAGTCTTCGCATTATCGCTGGTTCCTCGTGCCGTTTGCGTTGTTCATCCTGGCGGCCATACGCTATGCCCACGTTGGCGATTTTGCCGGAGATCCTATGGGCGACATTTTGCTGCTGTTAGCCGGCAGCAGCCTGTTCTTGCTCGGCTTCCACCTGCTCAACCTGATGATGGGAGGACGATAATGATCATTCTCACAACATCACTGGGCATCATCGGCCTGCTGGCTGTGTTTTTCAGCCTCTTTATCCTGGCGAACATCAGCCGACGCCTGGGAGAAGTCACGACCATGAAACCCTATTATCGAGGGTTCTACGTGGCTATGGGCATTCTGCTCATACCACTCATGGTGCGCATCGTGCGCAGCAACGTGGTGCTGTCGCCCGAGGTGCAACCGGCCTTGTGGCGCACTCCTTTATTCCATCTGGCGGCTTTTTATTTGCCGTTTGCAATAGCGATCACGATCAGCGTAATCGTCGCGTGGCGATACTGGGGATGGCTGTTCCGGGAGCCGCTGCCATGACTCACGCACTCAAGCCCGTTCGATGCGCCCGGCTGCCCCGCTTCTTCCGCACGAACAGGCCCCCGCTTGCCAGCCGCCAACAGGAACCGGCGCCAGATTCCCAGTACATTACAGCCTGCCACGCCAAAAGCCTGGCTGCGCTGAACATTGTGGCCGCCACCGTCAGCCAATCCCTCGACCTGGAAAAGACGCTGAACGTTGCGCTCGATTTGGCTTTGGCCGTCATCGGTGTGGAAGCGGGCGGCATCTCTCTTGTGGATAAAAAGGCCGGCGAGTTGGTCATGCGCGTGCACCGCGGCTGGCGGCAGCCCGACCTGGGAAACTCGATGCGCATCAAACTGGGAACGGGGCTATCCGGTCTGGTCACCACCAGCGGGCAGGTGCTCGTCACGGGCGACGTGCGCGACGACCCGCGCCTGGCCGTGCCTGCGTTTGGGCGCGAAGGCGTCAAGGCGATGGCGATGGCGCCCATGCGCGCACACGGGGCCGTCGTCGGCGTGCTCAGTGCGATGAGCTATCAGCCATACACCTTCTCGCCTGAAGATATTAAACTCCTGACCGCCATCGCCGACCTGATTGGCGTTGCGATTGACAACGCGCGTTTATACGAAAACACGCGCCTGCGGCTGAACGAACTCGCCGCCTTGTCTCAAGTATCGCTGGCCGGCGCCAGCACGCTCGACCCGGATCAGGTGTTGGAGCGTATGCTGCAAGCGATCCGCTCCACGTTGAATTTTGAAACCTTTGAATTCATCCTGCTCAATCCAGTTAACCATACCCTTGACCTCGCCGTCGGCTATGGCACGCTGCAAACACGGGAACGCACCATACACATTGGCGAGGGAGTCACGGGGTGGGTGGCCGAGCACGGCCAATCCGCGCTGGTCAGCGACGTCAGCCAGGACCCGCGCTACATCGAAGCCACACCGGGCACGCGCAGCGAACTGGCTGTGCCGCTCAAGGCCGGGGGACAAACCATCGGCGTGATCAATGTAGAAAGTCCACAGATAAACCGGTTCACGTCAGACGACCAGCGCCTGCTGGAAACACTGGCCGGGCAAATGGTCATCATCATTCAAAATGCACGCCTGCACGCCGAAACGCAGCGGCGGTTGGCGCATGTGTCAACGCTGTACACGTTTGCGCGCCAACTCAGCACCAGCCTGGATATGAACGTCGTGCTGGATTCCATTGTTAGCTTGCTCAAACAAGTGCTCGAGTGCAGCGCGGTCAACATCTGGTTCCTCGATCCTCAGACGCAAAGGCCGGCGATTCGGGCCAGCAGCACTATGCCAGGCGCGGGGGAGGGCGAGCCATCGCAGGTCAGCACTGTAGTCGCCAGCGAGGTCATCGCGACGGCTCAACCCAGACACGTGCCGAATACTCTGGCGCTTGCCCCACCCTGTTTCGACGAGGCGGCGCGCGCGCTCGTGTGCGTGCCGTTGATCGCGCGCGAACACGTCATCGGCGCGCTGTCCGTCGAGGCCCGTTCGCCCAATGCGTTCACGCCGGACGACGAGTTATTATTGACGATTGTGGCCGCCCAGGCCAGCGTCGCCATCGAAAATGCGCGGTTATTTGAAGACGTCACCGAGCGGGCGCGCAAGCTGGAGCAGGCTTATCTCGATTTGCAAGAGGTCAACCGGCGCAGAGACGAACTGGTGCAAAACATGTCGCACGAACTGCGCACGCCGCTCACGTTCATCAAAGGCTACCTCGAGTTGCTGTTGGAAGGAACGCTGGGCGCCTTTAACGAACGCCAGCGCGAGAGCCTGGACGTCATCGAAGACAAAACGGAGGCCATTGCGCGGCTGGTCAACGACATTATCCTATTTCAACAGATTGAACGCCAGTCGCTCAACCTCGATGCACTGGACCTGGAACAAATTGCCCGGCAAGCGACGCACAATCTCAAAACCGCCACAGAAGCGCACCATCTCGCATTGTCCGTTGACGTGCCCGGCGGCCTGGCGCCAGTGCTCGCCGACCCCACCCAGATCTATCACGTCTTTTATCATTTGCTCAATAACGCCGCCAAGTTCAGCCCGGACGGCGGCCACATCACAATCCAGATCACATCCAACGGCAATAACGTCATTCAAACCGCCATCCACGATACCGGCATTGGCATCCCACAACACTTGCTTGGGAAAATATTCGAGCCGTTCTACCAGGTAGATGGATCATCTACCCGGCACTATGGCGGCACTGGCCTGGGGTTGGCAATTGTCAAACGCATCGTCGAGGCGCACAACGGCCGCGTATGGGCCGAAAGTCAACCCGGGCGCGGCAGTTCGTTTTATTTTACTTTGCCCAAAGCTTGCCTAAAGTAGGAGCGCTCTTCACATGGAGCTTGTATCCCCCCAGGCGTCGCCCGCGCCCAACGAACATCGCTCCGCGCTCAAAGATCACGATCTCAAATCGTTGCGCGCCGAGCTTCAGGCCTTGCCCAAGATTGACCTGCACCGTCACCTGGAAGGCAGCCTGCGCCTGGAAACCCTGGCCGACATCGCGCTCGAACATGGGATTGATCTCCCCAGTTACGACATTGAAATCCTGCGCCCCTACGTGCAAGTGACTGAAGGCGACCGCCCCGGGTTCCATCGCTTTCTGGAAAAATTTAAACTGCTGCGCCGCTTTTACACCACCCGCGAAGCCTTGCAACGCATTGCCTACGAAGCGGCCGTGGACGCCGCCATAGACAACGTCAAATACCTGGAATTGCGCTTTAACCCGGTGGCGTTGGCGAACGTGAGGGCCTTTCGCTACACAGACGTGATGGCGTGGGTATGGGAGGCTCTACAACGCGCTCAAAGCGAGTACGACATTGTCGCCCGCCTGATTGTCTCGGTCAACCGGCAAGAAATCAGCACGGCTACCCAGGTCATCGAGGCGGCTTTGGAATGTCACCAAGCCTGCGGCATCGTGGGAATAGACGCTTCAGGGGACGAGGTCAACTTTCCTGTATCGCCCTTTATTCCTATTTTTATCCAGGCGCGGCAAGCCGGCATGCACGTCACCGTGCACGCCGGCGAGGCCAGCGGCGCGCACCGCGTGCAAGAAGCCATCGAGGTCGTCAATGCGGAACGCATCGGGCACGGCGTGCGCTGCATCGAGAACTCGCACGTTGTCAAGCTGGCGCGCGAGCGCCAGGTGCCCCTGGAAATCTGCCCCACCAGCAACCTGCAAACCGGCGTCATGCAATCGTGGGGGCACCACCCCCTCCCCGATCTCTACCAGCTGGGACTAAAGGTGACCATCAATACAGACGACCCCAGCATATCCAGCACCACACTCACCGACGAGTACCACGTGGTGCTCACGACCATGCAGATGAACATGAACGAGCTAAAACAAATGATCCTCAACGCAGCTCAAGCCGTCTTTTTGCCGCCCGACGAAAAAGCGGCCCTGGAGGCGCGCTTCAGGGCCGAGCTGGGAATAGAGTCTTCTCAGGCAGCCGTGCCGCATCCCTAGCCAGCCGCTGGCCGGACCTGTACAGCATCTCCTACTCGAATGATACCTTCGTTGAGAATCTGCGCTCTCAGGCCGCCGCGGTGGAGCAGGCCGCGCAGAACATCAGGATGAGTTTTTCTCGCCAGGTGCGCGCACGGCTCGCACAAGCGGATGCCGCGCAGCGCCACCTGGCCAACCTGGAACTCGCGGCCCACCAGGTCGTTGAGGGAAACGCCGCGCGTGACGATATTGCGGCGCGCGTCACCCAGCCCCAGGTCTATCCCCCTATCTCGTTTGAGTGATTCCAGGGCTTCGACCTCGATCAATGTCAGTTCTTGCTCCGGCGCCTGCGCCTTGCCAAAATAACGATCGCCTTCCAATCCCTTACCAGGCACCGCGCGAACCTGCTCACGCTCCGCCGCCGGCTCGCCTTCCGCCTGGGCGATAAATATGGCAACGACAGAACCGTTCCACATCATAGCCTTCCTATCTCTCTGACCTGATCACCCTGACATCCACAGCAACGGCCCCCTCGCCTTCATTATACACAATCAATGGGTTAAGATCCATTTCAACTATATTTTCGTCTGCCGCCATCATGTGCGATACGGCCACAATCACATCCGCCACGGCTGCTTTATCCGCAGGCGGCTGGCCGCGCACACCCGAGAGTAACTTACCTGCCAGCGTTTCATCAATCATGGACAATGCTTCGTCGCGCGTGACCGGCGCCAGCCTAAAGCTCACATCCTTGAATAACTCTACGTAAATGCCGCCGCTGCCAAAGGCAATGAGCGGTCCGAATTGCGGATCGCGCACGGCGCCAACAATGACCTCCCGCCCCGGACGGGCCATTGCCTGCACCGTCACGCCCTCGATGCGCGCGTCGGGTTTGGCCGCGCGGGCATTGCGCACGATGCGCTTGTACGCAGCGCGCACCGCCGACGCGCTCTGCAAGCCCACCTCGACGCCGCCTGCATCCGACTTGTGCAAAATGTCCGGCGAAGCAATCTTGAGCGCGACCGGCAAACCGATTTCGGCAGCTGTACGAGCCGCTTCGTTTGCAGAACGAGCCAGTCTTTCGGGCAAGGTTGGAATTTCGGAGGTTGAAAATTGAAGATTGGAGATTGGAGATTGGGGAGCGGAATCTGAAATTCTTGCAAGCCATTTGCGCCGCTGCTCCATCGCCGCCAGCGCCGCCACGCCGCGCTCTGGGAATGGGAACAGCGGCAATTGCGCCTGGCGCATGAACTCGACCGCGTCCGGCAAGCTCACGTCGCCAATGAGGCACGTCATCACCGGCTTGTCGGTCCTTTCCGAAAGCTGCTCGCCTTCGGGAGGATGCTGGAAGCGATGTACCACGCCGGCAATTTCGCGCACGATGCGGAGGGCCGGCACCAGCACTTGGGGCACGTTGATGACCAACACGGCGTCCACGCCGGGATCGCGCAGCAGCGTGTCCAGCGCCCGCGCGTAATCGCTCTCATTCGCGCCGCCGAGCATGTCTACCGGGTTGCTGATATTGGCGTGGGGCTGCAAGAACTGGCGCAGGCAAAAGCGTGTCTCGTCGCTGAGCCTGGCCAATTGCAAGCCAAAAGTGGCCACGGCGTCCGAAGCCAGCACGCCCGGCCCGCCCGAATTGGTGAGAATCGCCACGCGCTCGCCTTGGGGCAGCGGTTGGTTGGCCAGCGAAATGGCCGCATCAAAAAGCGCCTGGAGATCGGGCACGCGGACGATGCCTGTCTCTTTAAACACAGCGCGATAGGCATTATCTGCGCCGGCCAGCGCGCCGGTGTGTGAAGCCGCCGCCTGCCGCCCGGCCTCGGTATAGCCCACTTTGATGGCGACAATGGGCTTTTTCATCGAAACGCGCCGCGCCACGTCTACAAAGCGCCGCCCGCCATCCACGCCTTCCAGGTACATTGCAATCACGCGCGTTTCGTCGTCGTCGGCCAGGCTTTCCAGCACATCCGTCTCGTTTACGTCGGCCTGGTTGCCCAGCGTTACCAGGCGGCTAAAGCCAATGCCCGCGCCCAGCGCCCAGTCAATCACGCCGCCGCACACCGCGCCGGATTGCGACACGAACGTTATCACGCCCGTCTTGGGCATGTGCGGGCCAAAGGTCGTGTCCAGCGGCGTGTGGGTATCAACGATGCCGATGCAATTGGGGCCGAGCAAGCGCATGCCGTAACGCCGCGCAATGCCAAGCAACTGATGTTCCAACTCGGCCCCCGCCGGGCCGGCTTCCGAAAAGCCGCCCGAAATCACAATGGCCGCCTTGAGGCCGCGCTGCCCGCATTGCTCCAAAATCGTCGGTGAAGCCGCCGCCGGCGCGATGATGACGGCCAACTCGCAGGGGTCGGGCACGTCCAGCACTGACGGGTAACTCGTCAACTCCAAGATTTCTTTAGCCTTGGGGTTGATGGGATAGACCGGCCCGCCATAGCCGTGCTTTGCAACGTTGCGCAGCACGGCATAACCCAGTTTGGCCGGGTCGCGGCTGGCGCCAATGACGGCCACGCCGTTGGGCTTGAAAAACACATCGAGTATTCCAATGTGATCTGTCATGCGTCACCTGTTTTGGACAAGCTGCCCCGCAATCCCTCGTGCTGCCTGGACCAGCCTGGGCGCAGCATCGAACACAGCCTGCCCCGTCCGGTCAGCTTCACCCGCCTGAGGATCAAACGGCAAGTAGCCAATAAACGTCAGGCCATTGGCGTTTTGCCTGACAAACTCTAGCTCACCTTCGTCGTGAATCTTGTTGCCCACCAGGTAGACGGTTTTCACGCCGATTTCGGCAGCCAGGTTTTTGATGCGCAGCGCCGTATCCAGGCTGCGCTTGCCCGGCTCGGCCACGGCAATAAAAGCATCCACCGCGCCGGCCGTGGCGCGGCCCAGATGTTCCAGCCCGGCTTCCATGTCCATAATCAGCGTTTCGTTTTGATAGAGAACCAGGTGCGTGACCAGCGCCTTGAGCATGGCGCTTTCAGGGCAGATGCAGCCCATGCCGCCGCCGCGCACGCTGCCCAGGCGCAGCATCTTGACGCCGCGATGGACCACGCTAAAGCGCTCGGGGATATCGTCCACGCGGGGGGTGAGCGAAAAGATGCCGCCAATGGTGCCGGGCCTGGCGCCAGTGCGCTCTTCGATGAGGGCGTCCATTTCGGCGATGGGCCTGGCCTGCGCAGCAAGCTCGGGCGGCAGTCCCAACGCATTTGCCAGTGACGCGGCAGGATCGGCGTCTATGGCGATCACGGTCTGTCCCTGTTCGGCGTAAATATAAGCAAGCAGTGCGGCGAGCGTGGTTTTGCCCACGCCGCCTTTACCAGCAATTGCAAGTTTCATATTAACTCCTGTAGCGGTCAGCGGTTAGCCATCAGCCTTCAGCTTTGATTATGCATTTGATGTGAAATGGAGCTACTTGCCCTGATTTGTCATTGCGAGCCGCCTGGAGGGCGGCGAAGCAATCCCATTGCTACGGTTAAGGAGATTGCTTCGGCGCTTCGCGCCTCGCAATGACAAGGTAGAAACTCATTTCACATCAAACGTATTATACTTTTCCATCGCCTACAAGACAACAGGGCATGGTCTTGTCACTTTCTACATCATCTTTACAATCCTATCAAGGTTTGCCGCTCTTTTTCGCTTTTTGATTCTGCGCCCCTCTCAACGCCCACCAACTCATCACCAGGCCCAACACGACTCCAACCAGAAGCACAGCCCAGAATGTCCAGATCGGGCTATTTTCGACCCCGCTATGCAGGTTCATGCCGAATATACTGGCGAGAGCCGTGAGAGGGAAAAAGATAGCCGCCAGCACGTTGAGCCGATTGGCAATTTCGATTGACCGCATGCTGAGCCTGGCTTCTGCCTCAGATTGCTTTGCGATATAAAAATCGAGCGCGTTCTTGGCGTCCAGGTAGAGCAAGTCCAATGTCCGCTCCAGGTCATACGCCTCGTCGCGCAAATCAATGAGATCGCGATCGTCGGGAATAGCTTCTCGCGCTGCTTGCAGGGTGTGGTGCAAGCTCTTGGCCGCATGGTGAAGCGGCGCGACTTGCGCAAGAATTTGAAAATAATCTTCAGCCTCCTTGGCGTGCTCATATTCCCGGCTGAGTTTCGCTTCTGCCAACTCGTATTCGTCAACGTGCTCTGTCAACCGCAGCAGCCCCCCACCCTGCGAGCTATCCCAACTGCCGTCTGGCTTTCGCCAGAAAAAGACGCCTTGGCGTTCTCGGCTGCCAGGCCGAGGCGCTTTGTGGAGAACCAGCAAGAGGTGACCTTCCGCCGCCATAGCCCGTTGTCTGCCGGAATGTTTTTGGCCGAACCTTGCTTTTATCTCATTGGGAATTTGCGGCCAGAAATGTGGCAATTTCAGCATACTTCCTCCCAAGCCTACAAAGCAATCGGGCGGAGCCAATGCCCCGCCCACTTTAACTTTCTACCTTCTACTTTCTACTTTTTCCGATGCAAATTCCGCGCCGCGATAAAGGCCAACCCGTTCCGCGTCAACTCTTCCGCCGTGCGGTTGAGCGCGGCGTGCTTGTCCATATAATTGCCCAGCAAGATGGGCATCAGGCCCTTGGCCTCAACGTCGGCCTTGGGAAGGAAATATTCCAGGATATTCGAGGGATGCTCGCGCGTAATCTCGACCTCGGGGTCGCCGCCTTCGTGCTTGGCCGAAATGTTTTTAACCTTCCTGGCCACCTCGACCAATTCGTCGCGGCGGTTGTAGGGCTGGCGCACAATGCTCTTGTACGTTTCGGTGATGTGGTGCTCGATGCGCACCACGTCTTCGAACCCGAACGTCTTGCGAATTTTCGCGCTCATCTCGATGGTGGCATTGTTCACAGAATTGCTCAGGTTAAAGCCGATGAGCGGCGTCGTGCCGTCGGGCCGGGCAAACAACCTGGCCATCATCAGCGTGTACAAGATGTGATAAGGATTGTCATTGCCCATATACACCGAAATCTTGAACTCGTTGTTGACGCCCAGGCGGTGAATGAGGTAACTGACCAGCACCGTACCAGGGTTGATGTTGAGCACCTGGTAAATGCCGTAATTGACGTAATAGTACAAGAACTCGTCCAGCCACCTGAGCGCGTATTCGTTGGGCTGGCCGATGCCGCCAAAATAGCCGGTGATGGTATCCGGCCCGCCCAGGTGAACATTGGAGCCATCGGTGCCCTTGGTATCCAGCGTGTCCACGTAAGACGCGCCGACGATTTGCATGGCCGCCATGCCAGCTAACAAGTCGCCCTGGTCGGCTTCGGATTCCTTCATGTAGCGCACGCGGATAAAGCGCCCCGGCATCAATTCGCCATTGGCAATCGCTTGCCTGGCCTGGGTAATAATCCAAGGGAAATACTGAAACGCGCTGATTTCCAATGTGACAGCATACGGCTCTTTGAATTTCATCGCGGCGGCTTGCTCGCCCAACACCTTGCGGCGATAGTCGGGGATGCTGATGAATACTCCCCTATCGCGCTGCTCCAGCAACCACTCCAAATCCGGCACGTAAGGCGAATTGATCGCCTTGAGACGAGCCATCAGGTTGGGCAGGCTGCGCGCCTCTTCTGATCTGCGGTTGATTTCTTCAATCGTGCCATACTTTTTAATGACCTTGAGGATGTCATTGATTAATGGATTTTTGGGATCAGTCAAAAAGTCGTTAATATCTGCCAGAGCTTTGGCGGGGATTTTTAGTTGATCGCGCAATTCTTTAGCCATCAGTCCTCCTTATACGAAATACGTAATACGCAACACGGGTTCTGCATTGCGTATTGCGTATTTCTAATCGCCTAACAGTTTCTTTAACTCGTTAAACTCGTCGTCCTTCATCCCGAACCAATTTTCGGGCTGGGGGAAGGTCTTGTCGGTCACCTCGTCGGCGTATTGCTTCAATCCACCCAAAATGACCTTGCCCGCGTCTCCAAACAACTTGGCCATCTTGGGCTTAAACTTGGGGTATAGCCCAAACATGTCGTGGTAAATCAACAATTGGCCATGCGCGTACGGCCCGGACCCCAGGCTGACGATGGGAATTTTGGTGCGTTCGGTGATGAGCGCGCACACACGGTCGGGCACCATTTCCAGCAGGATGCTAAAACAGCCCGCTTCCTCGATGGCTTTGGCGTCGTCAATGATTTTCTTGGCCTGCGCGGCGCTCTTGCCCTGCACCTTGAAGCCGCCCAACATGCTGGCGCTCTGCGGCGTGAGTCCCAGGTGGCCCATCACCGGGATGCCGCTCTTGACGATGCCTTCAATGCGGTCAGCCATCTCCGCGCCGCCTTCCAGCTTGACCGAGTCGGAGGCGGTCTCGGCCATAAAGCGCCCGGCGCAGCGGATAGCCGTTTCTACAGAGGGTTGATACGTCATGTAGGGCATATCGGCGATCAGCCAGCAATTGGGGCTGCCGCGCCGCACCGCTTGAACGTGCGGGATCATCACGTCTTGCGTTACCGGCAGCGTGCTATCGTAGCCCAAGATCGTCATACCCAGACTATCGCCCACCAAAATCATATCTATGCCAGCTTTTTCCATCAAATCGGCGGTGGGATAATCGTAGCAGGTGAGCATGGTAATTGGGATGCCCTTTTCCATCTTTTCAAACAGTGTGCCAAGCGAAACTTTTTTTCTATCGGCCATTCTTAACTCCTTGTATTTTTTGAGAAGGGGGGACCGGATGTCGGGTGTCGGATTTCCGGCCTCCGACTTCCGATTTCCGGTTAGACAAGATTCTGCACCAGATCGGCTTTGGAAATCATGCCAATGATTTTATGCTCCGAAAGCACGGGCGCGTGGCTGATGCCGGTGCGCGCAAACAGCCTGGACACCAACTCGACGCGCAAGCTGGGGTTAATGACAATGAGGGGTTTAGTGGCAATGTCGCCGACCTGGACTTGAGCCGGGTCCCGACCCTGCGCAAACACCTGGGTGACAATATCGGAATAGGTGACGATGCCATAAGCGTCGTTGTCGTCGTGGCGGTCTATAATGAGGCTGCGAATCTTTTTGGAACGCATCAAGAGAATAGCTTCGGTCACTGTCTTGTCCTGTGCAATGCAGATTGGGTCAGGGGTCATGATGTCGCGCGCCCGGAGGGCATATTTATCGCTCATAATGATTTACGCTCCTTTCAGGTATTGATTGGGGCACAGCGGGCCGCGCCCGCGGACCGTGGTCTGGTAGTATTATACACCGTCCAGCTTTTTTGCCTAGTGAAAGGTGTAACGTTGTAGGGGGTTATGATTGGACGTGTAGGGCGAACCTGGCGCGGGCGGCATCCTTCGACAAGCTCAGGATGCCAGGTTGGCACCAATGACGGCAAAGCACAAAAAAGCCGGATCTTGCAAAAATCCGGCTTTGGGCGGTCTTGGCTTTAAGGGTCAGGCCAGCAGTCCCTTTTCCCTCAGCAGCGGGCGGGGGTCAACCATGATCTTGTTGAGCTGCATGGCCTTTTCGTCCATCCCAAACGCCAGCGCCATGAGCTGCGTGGCGTACAGCGTGGGCATTGCTAATCCCAATCCCTTCATCTGCACCTGGCGTCCGTCCAGGTTGAACTGGCACAGCGGGCAAACGGCAGCGATCACGTCGGCTTTGCGGGCGTGAGCATCTTGCAGCACCTTGCGCGCCAATTCCAGCCCCGGCCCGGCTTGGGAAAATATAATGCTGCCGCCGCAGCAGTCAGTCTTGCCGTCCCAATCAATCGGCTCGGCGCCCAGCGCGCGGATCAGGTGGTCCATCGCCATCGGGTATTCGGGGTGTTCGGCGCCGGTGATGCCTGGCGGGCGGCTATAGAGGCAGCCGTAATAGCACGCCACGCGCAATCCCTTGAGCGGGTTGGTTACGCGCGCGGCGATTTTTTCCGTCCCAATCTTTTGCACAATGGCGTCCAGCATGTGCAAAACCCGGACGCTGCCCCGGTAGCGGTAACCAATGATGCGCTCAACCTCGTTGGCCAGGTGCTCGTTATGCACCACCTCGTGCGAGGCCATCTTGAAGCGGCTGTAACACGAGCTGCACGGCGCGGCTACCTCGGTCAGGCCGCTTTTTTCAAAAAGCGCCAGATTTTTGAGCGGGAACGCCGCCGCCAGGGTGTGATCCGTGTTGTGGGCGGGCGAACTGCCGCAGCACACCCAGCCTTCCGGCTCGACCAGTTCCAGCCCCAATTCTTTGCAAACTGCCTGCGTCGAAACGTTAAACTCGGCTCCCAGCGAGTGAAGCGAACAGCCAGGGTAGTAGCCAATCTTGTTGTCGGCCGGCGCGACCGGCTCGACGTGCCTGGGCACCTTGAGCGGGTTGAGGTGAATGGAGGGGAACAGATTGATCTTGTTTTTGAGCAGGATGGGCAAAACCCCCATATCCATATCTTGCAACAAACGGGCTGGCTGCTTGTTTTCCAGGCTAAAGCGCAAGTTGCGCACACCGAGCAAAGCGGGTTCGTACACGCGGCCCATCAACTTGATGGTGCCCAGGAAAATATCGTTGAACGTGACGGCGTCTTGCACGGCGGGCTTGATGCCGCGTTTGCGCGTCTCGATGCGCAGCGCGTCCATGATGCCGGCAATATCCAGCCCTTGCGGGCAGCGCGTCGAGCACGTCAGGCACGAAGCGCACGTCCAGATGGTCTTGCTTTCCAGCACGCTCTCGTCGCCCAACTGCACCATGCGCATCACCTGGTTCGGCTCCAGGTCAAAGTGTTCTGCCATGGGGCAGCCGCTGGTGCACTTGACGCATTGATAGCACAGGTAAACGTTTTGCCCGGTTGCTTCTTCGATAGTTTTGGCTAGTTTTGTAGAGATTTCAGTCGCCACAATCAACCCCCTGCAAGATACGTGACGTGTGATAATCTCGCGCCTCACCCGTCACGCATTACTTTCACATTCCCCGCTCTAACATCTGCCTCAATTTTTCCCTGCACTCGCCTTCCAGCGGAATCGCCGCCAGCTTGCCCGCGGTGGTATCGTGATCGTAATGAACGTGCCGGATCGCAATGGTCCCAGCGTCCCACACGGCATACGTGGCGTCGGGTGTACCATAACGCGGCTGGCCCAGGCTGCCCGGACATACGATCACTTTATCGGCCACCTGGCGTATGCCAGGACAGTGCGTGTGCCCCACCAGTACCACGTCTGCAAGCGCATGTTTGAACGCGCTCTCCAGCGCGTCTTTGGACGCCGACATTAACGTGTGCCGGTCAAACAAACGGTCTGGCCCGGCGTGTGTCATCAAAAACCGGGTGTCGTCTAGTTCGACTGTCTTGGTCTCCGGCAGCATCGCCAGGTAATCACGCTGCGCCGCCGCCAGTTGGCGCGCCGCGTATTCAATCGTCGCGCCAACAGCGCAGCACCCATAGGCATCCGAGCCTGTGTATAACTCGTCGGCGTCAAACACAGCCGCGTCGCAATCGCCGGCGACGGCGTGCGTGGCATTATGACGCAGCCAGGCCACACACCGGTCGGGATCGGGGCCCAACCCCACCGCATCCCCCAAAAACAATACCGCATCGGGTTTCTGTTCCACTTGCTGAAGCGCGGCCAGCGCTTCCCAGTTAGCGTGGACGTCGGCGAAAATCAGAATACGCATTTTCCACCAAGACGCAAAGTAAAAATCGCCGTGGCGTTCTTTGCGCCTTGGCGTTAAAACCTAGAACTTGATGAAACGCTCGTGCCTGGCGCCGCATATCGGGCACACGTCCGGCGGCTCGCCTTCCACCGTATAGCCACACAAGGGGCAGATCCAGATATCGGCGGCGGCAATGTCTTGATTCGCTTCAACAGTCTGCCGCGCCAAAGTGTACAGGTGGGCGTGAATTTTTTCAGCTTCCAGCGCCCAGTTCATCGGGCGCAGCGCCTTTTTCTCGTCCTGCACCTCGGCAACCGCCTTGTAAGCCGGATACATTTCTTCGACCTCAAATGTTTCGCCGGCAATCGCTTCCGTCAAATTCGCCGCGGTGCCCTGGATGCCATCCAGGGCGCGCAGGTGATTGGTGGCGTGGACCTGCTCCGCGTAAGCCGTGGCTCGGAACAGGCGCGCCACGTTGGGATAACCATCCTTATCGGCGCGCTCTGCAAAGATAAGATAGCGCATACTTGCCTTGCTTTCGCCGGCAAACGCATCGCGCAAATTGGCTTCCGTCATCTTTTTCATTGTTGCATCTCCTAAAGTTGAGGGTGACTAGGGTTTAGCTTCTACCACCGGGCGCGGCAACATGCCCGTTTTTTCCAGGATCGGCCGGACGGCCTCTTCCCACTCGACGGCCATGATGTGGACGCCGGCCACGCCGGGAATCTCACGCGCCTGCTGAATAATCTCGACGCAAATATCAATGCCGGTTTTACGGAAAGCCTCGGCTTTGGCCTTCTTATCCTCGATGCCTTTGCCGGCCGCTTCCATACGGTGAACGATTTCGTCGGGCACGTCCATGCCGGGCACCTGGTCGCGCATGTACTTGGCCACGCCGGGGCTTTTGATCGGCCCGACACCGGCCAGCAAATACACCTTGTCCAGTAGCCCCAGGTCGCCGCAGCGCTTCATAAATTCGCGGAAACGCGGCACGTTGTAAATCAATTGCGTCTGGATAAAATCGGCGCCTGCCTTGATCTTTTTGCCCAGGCGATAAGGGCGAAAATCAAACGGATCGCCGAACGGATTTTCGGCGGCGCCCAAGAAAAAGCGCGGGGCGCCGTCCTTGATTTCTTCACCGCACTGAAAGACGCCCTTGTCGCGCATGTCGGCCATCATGCGCAACAATTGCATCGAGTCTATATCGTGCACGTTCTTGGCGGTGGGATGGTTGCCCATGGTCTGGTGGTCGCCCGAAAGGCACAACAAGTTGCGCATGCCGAGCGCGTACGCGCCCAGCAGATCCGCTTGCATCGCCAGGCGGTTGCGGTCGCGGCAAGTCATTTGAATGACCGGTTCGAGGCCAGCCTGGAGCGCCAGCGTTCCAGATGCAATAGATGACATGCGCACCACGGCCGTCTGGTTATCCGTAATGTTGACCGCGTCTACCACGCCCCTGAGCAAGCCCGCCTTTTTGCGGATGACCTCGATGTTGGCGCTCTTGGGCGGGCCAAGCTCGCCGGTCGCCGCAAAGTGGCCCGCGCGCAGAATTTTTTCCAGGTTGCTGCCAGATTTATAGCCGTTTGTCTCGCTCATAGATCCTCTCCACATGTTTACCGCAGAGAGCGCAAAGAAACTCAATACCCGGCGGTCTCGGCGGTGAAAATTTACTCGTTGGGTTTCTTTTCCAGGCGCAAATCTTCGCGCACAATCTTGCGCGGGCCGCCGTCGCGGCTTGTCCGCCAATTCTTGGGCGGGCGCACTTCCATGAGCAACTCGAGCCGGTTCTGGGCCTTCAAGCGGTCGTAAATCAACTGCCAGGCGCAGTCCACCTCGTCGTTGATTTCACACTTGCCATTGGACGAGCCGCCGCACGGGCCATTCAACAGGCTCTTGGAACAACGCGCGATGGGGCATATCCCGCCCGTCAATCCCAAGATGCAATCGCCGCACGCCGCGCACCGTTCGGCCCATATCCCCTGCTCGACGGGCATCCCCAGAAATGTCGTGTTCAAGCCAGGCACGACGATGGCTTGAGGAAAACGCTCGGCCAGCGTTTGCACGCCAATGCCGCAGCCCAACGACAGGACAACGTCAGCGTCCTTGATCTTGTCTTTGAGGGGATCAATGTATTCCCACTCGCATTGGCGTTGAACGGTGACGTCGCTCACGTCTTTGGGTTGGCCGTCCAGCTTGGTCGCCATGCGCAGCGAAGAGGATAAAATTTGGGCCTCCTTTTCGCCGCCCGCAAAGCACACGGTGACGCACGTGCCGCACCCTACAACAAGCACCTTGTTCGCCTGGGCAATCAGTTCCTTGATTTCAGCCAGTGGCTTTTGTTCCGCAACAATCATTTTAGCCTCCAGTGGTCAGCGTTCAGTGGTCAGCGTTCAGCAGTCAGCTAACAGTATACCTCATTCATTTCCACAGCACAAAATTGCTCTTCTGCCAAAAGCTGACAGCTATGAGCTTTAAAGATTATAGTCTGCATGGCAAGCGACTGTCTATAGCACATGAGGGGCTTGGCGCAAGTGAGGATAGTTCTAAATGACTAAAAACAATCTCCGATCCTCCCATAAGCTAGGGGATAGGCAAACCCTTGAAGGTTGCCGCAGGCTGTGATTGGGCGTATAATGACCACTCTACTATCGGTGTGAATTTGGTGAGAACAAAAATGAAAAGCAATTCTCTACCTGGTAAAAAGAAACAGGCCAAAGAACAAGCTTTTAGATTAGATACATTGTACTTGGGCGATTGCAGCGACATTTTGCCGACCCTGCCAGATGAATGTGTACATCTTATTGTTACCTCTCCGCCCTACGCCGACCGCCGCAAAGGCAGTTATGGTGGAATACACCCCGACAAATATGTTGAGTGGTTTCTGCCCATTTCGACTGAACTCAAGCGTGTGCTCAAGCCAGATGGCTCATTTGTTTTGAATATCAAAGAGCCAGTGATAGATGGTGAACGCCACACCTATGTAATAGAGCTTGTTCTTGCCATGCGAAAGCAAGGATGGCTTTGGACAGACGAGTACTGCTGGCATAAAAAAAATTGTTACCCTGGCAAATGGCCGAACCGTTTTCGAGATGCGTGGGAGCATTGTTACCATTTTACCAGACAAAAGCATTTTCAAATGTTCCAAGAAGAAGTCATGGTGCCCGTTGGTCAATGGTCTGAAAAGCGGTTGGCAAAACTAACCCAAAATGACATCGTCAGAGATGAATCTCGTTCTCAAAGTGGCTTTGGGAAACGAGTCGCTAACTGGATTGGGCGTGATAAAGTATACCCCACCAATGTTCTGCACCTGGCTACCGAAGTTACCAACAAAAACCACAGCGCTGCCTTCCCTCTCGATCTTCCTTCGTGGTTTATTCGTCTTTTTACCAAGCCGGGCGATGTCGTGCTTGACCCTTTCATTGGATCGGGCACCACGGCGGTAGCAGCCAGAAAACTGGGGCGGCGATTTATCGGCATCGAAATCAAGCCCGAATACTTTGAGTTAGCCCAAACTGCCATTGCCGAAATTCCGATGACACTATTTGATTACGCCGAAATTGTGAGCGAAGCCACATGAATAATAAAGAGTTGATGCAGCTTATTGGAGAACACTTGCACGAATTTTACCAACGCCGGATGCAAAGGCTTGAGAAACTCGAGTTGAAGCAAATCCTCAAGCACAAGAACCCCTACCTTTTTAAAGCGATGGGTGCACTTAATGCCAACGAGATCGTCGCTGGCATCCTGACGGCCTATTTGAGTTCGTCCGATGAAGGCATCTTTGGAGACGCCTTTTTTGAACCAATTGCCAAAGCTGTATCAGGTGGAGTTGTTTCACCCAGCGAAGGCGTTGACATTGCTATAGAAACGCCGTCCGTCTACAAGGCCATTTCCGTCAAATCTGGCCCTAATCCCTTCAATAGCAGCCAGCGCAAGAGGCAAGATGACGAATTTCGCGCCTTGCGCCAACGCCTCACCAAGTTGGGGAAGCAGTTTGATCCAATTCTTGGCCATGCTTATGGGCAGCAAAAACCCAAGCCATCAAAATCAAAGATCAACTACCGCGATGTATATGGCCAGGCATTTTGGGAAGAGCTTACTGGCGATCCCGATTTTTACCTGAAACTCGTTCGTTTTATGGAAACCGATGTCATCTCCGGGCATCGCCAAGAGTACGAACGCGCGTGGAACAACGCGCTCAATAAATATGTGCGCGAGTTTACAATAGACTTTTGCGACGAGTCCGGCGCAGTATTATGGGAAAAACTGGTGCAGTTTAACAGCGGCACGTATCAGGAGAGTAAGGGCAGTGGCAAAGCATAGTCAAGCCTATCAGGTATTCTATTACGATGGAGAAGGCGACCATCCCACTTACCACTTCATACAGGACATAGAAGGCGCATCGCCAGAGGATGCACTGCGGAGGAACCTCCAGAATGCAATTGGCAAGACAAGAGAACTTTTAGACTTGTCGCCCCAATATTTTTCCGATGATGATATTCAATTCGGGTTGTGTGTGCTTAAAGATGATAGTATGATTTCCGCTTGTCAAGTCATTGGGATATTGTAGATTGAGTGATTGGCAACTCGTGACCCACCGCATCTACTTTGGCGACAATCTCCCCATCCTCCAGGGGATGCCGGGCGACTCGGTAGATCTGATCTACATTGACCCACCCTTCAATACGGGCAAAGCGCAGAGCCGCACGCGCATCAAAGCCGTGCGTTCTGAAAGCGGCGACCGCACAGGGTTTCAGGGGCAGCGCTACGAAACGATCCGGCTCGGCTCGGCCTCTTTTGCCGACCAGTTTGACGACTACCTGGCGTTTCTTGAGCCGCGCCTGCGCCAGGCGCATCGCGTGCTTGCGCCCCAGGGCAGCCTGTACTTTCACGTGGACTATCGTCAAGTGCACTATTGCAAAGTGCTGCTGGACGCCATCTTTGGCCGCGAGTGTTTTCTAAATGAGGTGATTTGGGCCTACGATTACGGCGGGCGCACCCAAAAAAAGTGGCCGCCCAAACACGACAATATCTTGCTGTACGCCAAAGACCCCAATCACTATACGTTCAACGTGGGCGACATTGAGCGCATCCCTTACATGGCGCCCGGATTGGTGGGGCCAGAAAAGGCGGCGCGCGGCAAGCTGCCCACCGACACGTGGTGGCACACCATCGTGGCCACCAACAGCAAAGAAAAAACCGGCTACCCGACCCAAAAGCCGCTGGGCATTCTCAAGCGCATCATCCTGGCATCCTCGAATCCCGGCGACGTGGTGCTGGATTTTTTCGCCGGCAGCGGCACGACGGGAGCGGCCTGCCTCGAATTGGGCAGGCGCTTTATCCTGATTGACAATAACGCGCAGGCCATGCAAGCGATGGCGCGCCGCTTTGAAAACATTGATTCAATTGAGTGGATTGGTTTGGAAACGTCTGGACACACAGGGAAATGAAAATGTATGGCAACTAGCGATCCGGCAATTGGGGGCATGTCTCACCGCCTCTCCTCAACTTTTCGCGCCTTGCGCCACCACAACTATCGCCTGTTCTTTTTTGGGCAGATGATTTCACTCGTCGGCACGTGGATGCAGACGATTGCCCAGCAGTGGCTGATATATCGCCTGACCGGCTCGGCCACCATGCTGGGGCTGGTCAACCTGGTGACGGCGATTCCGTTGTTGCCATTGTCGTTGTGGGGCGGTTCGCTGGCCGACCGTTTTTCAAAGCGATCCATCATCGTGATTACCCAGGCGGTGATGATGGTTCAGGCCTTTATCCTGGCGGCGTTGACGTGGACGGGCACGGTGCAAGTGTGGCACGTGATGGTATTGGCCGTGCTCTTGGGCGCGGCCAACGCCGTAGACGTGCCGGCCCGGCAGGCCTTTGTCGTCGAGATGGTCGAGGGCAAAGAGGATCTCACCAACGCCATTGGGTTGAACTCGACGGTGTTCAATACGGCGCGCGCGATCGGCCCGGCCATCGCCGGCGTGGCAGTAGCCACCACGGGCGAAGCGGGCGCGTTTTTCATCAACGGCGTCACCTTCCTGGCCGTCATCGCCGGTTTGTTGATGATGCGCCTGCCGCCGCAGGCGCGCGCATCGCGCCAGCCCAAGCTAGGTTCTCACCTGATGGAAGGCTTGCGCTATATCGTCACCCACCAGACCGTGATGGTTTTAATGAGCCTGGTGGCCGTGTCGGCTTTTCTTTCGATGCCGTACAACACACTGCTGCCGGTCTTTGCGGAAAACATTTTAAACGACAGCGCACGCCCCATGCTCGATCTGATGTGCACGGGGCCGCGCGCGCTCTTGAACTGCCAGTCGCCAGACGCCTTGACGTATGGGTTGCTGATGGCCGCCACCGGCCTGGGCGCGGTGATGGGCGCCTTGTTCGTCGCGTCGCTACCTGCCACGGCGCGGCGCGGGCGATGGTTGGCGCTGGGCAACCTGGCCTTCCCGGCGCTCTTGTTGGGAATGGCTGTCTCGCGTTCGTTCGCGCTGTCATTGCTCTTGCTGGTGGGGATTGGCGTCAGCTTTGTGGTTCAAAACGCGCTGGCCAATACACTGATTCAAATCGCCGCGCCGGACGAATTGCGCGGGCGCATCATGAGCTTTTACTCGCTCACCTTTCAGGGGATGATGCGCGCGGGCGGCATGCAGGCCGGCCTGATGGGGGACTGGGTGGGCGCGCCGCTGGCAGTGGGGCTGGGGGCCGCAATTTGCCTGGCCTATGGGGCATTCGTCGCGCTGCGTTACCCGCGCGTGCGTGGCATGGGCTAACGCCCATCGGCATCCACCTTGGCCTGAACGCGCTCCGCAAAACGGCGCAAATCTTCCGCTTCGGGCGATGTGAAAGGCAGCCTGCCCAGCGCGGCTTGGATCTGCTCGCCGCTTTCGCGGTAACGTCCCGCCTGATATAAAACGTTAGCCAGCGCAATGTGGAACGCCGCCCGGTCCGGCTCCATCGCCGCTGCGCGTTGCCAGTGCAAAATCGCGTTCGCCAGCATGCCCTGCTCGCGATAGCGCCGGCCGCGATTGTAATAGTCCAGAGCGCTCTTTAGCCCGCGGTCCAGCCCCAACTCGTACCGCGCACTTTCCCACACAAAGTCGCCCAGGCTCGTCGCCAGGAAAGCGCCGACGGCCAGCGTGGCGGCCAGTTTGAGCAGGCTGACGTAAAAGCCAACAATGATTTCAAAGACCTGCAACACCAGGCCGATCAAAAGTACAAAGCCCGCCGCCGGAACAACGCCGGGACGCCGCGCGGGCAACACGATGGCCATAACCAGGCTCCATCCTATCAGAACACCTTCGCTAATCATAAACACGCGCAGCAACACAGTCCACGTAGCAGCTTCCTGGCCTGCCATCGGATTGAGCACGTAACTCGTGATCACGCTCTTTCCATAGCTCGTGAGAGGAGCAGGCTGGCTGCCGCCGGATGCCAGCGCCCTCAACGCCCAAATAGCCAGCCCATCCATTGTAGCGTATACGAGCAACAAAAGCACCCAGCTCGCCGCCAGCAGCCAGATGCGATTGGGGAAAGGGCTGTCTTTGAGCCTGGCAATCACCAGGCGGCCACGGCAATAGGGACATACGCGAACGTCTATGCCAAATTCTTGGCCGCAGTACGGGCAGCCCATCCCCCCGGCGCGCGCCAGCGCAGAAGGCGGCTCGTCGGGATAGGTTTCTGGCGCGAAATCATCCACTACGAAAGGCGCAGGGGGCGGCGCTTCTACGCGGGCGGGAGCTTGCATGCTTTCCAGCATGGCCAGCCGCGCGCGCGCCGTTTCGTTGCCGGGGTCGAGCGCGAGGATATTTTCCAGGCACGTTCTCAATTCCCCTTCCGATTCAACCACCGAGGCCAGCCACAACCAGGCCGGTACGTGGCGCGGATCCCGCTCGACCACGCGCGAGAGCAGTTCTCGCGCGATAGCGTCGTTGCCAGATTTGGCCGCCGCAATTCCGTCATTCAAAAGCCTGTCAATCTCGGCGCTCATCTCTCCGCCTCTATCCAAAACGTCCTGTAACGTACTCTTCGGTCTTTTTGTTCTGCGGAGTAGTAAACAGGGTCTTGCCATCGCCCTCTTCGATCAATTGGCCCTGCAACAGAAATACAGCGTGATCGGCCACGCGCGCCGCCTGCTGGATATTGTGCGGCGCGATGACGATGGTATAGCTCGCTTTTAGCTCTTGCAGCGATTGCTCGACTTTGGCAGTCGAAATCGGGTCGAGGCCAGACGTGGGCTCGTCCAGCAAAACCACCTCCGGTTCCAGGGCCAGCACACGCGCCAGGCACAGTCGCTGCTGCTGCCCGCCCGAAAGCGCGATAGCAGGATCGTCCAAACGATCCTTGACTTCGTCCCACAACGCCGCCTGGGCCAGGCTGCGTTCTACTATCTCTGCCAGGCGAGCGCGGCGGCGCACCCCGGCCAACGTCGGGCCGTATTCAATGTTTTGGCGAATAGTCATGGGCAAGGGCACCGGCTGGGCAAACACAATGCCCACGCGGCGGCGCAGCGCGATCACGTCCACGCCCGGAGCGTAAACATCTTGCCCATCCAACAAAACACGCCCACTCATCCTGGTGCCAGACGTCAAATCGTTCAAGCGGTTGATCAGGCGCAGCAGCGTGGACTTGCCGCCGCCCGCCGGCCCGAACAGCGCCGTGATCTCGGTGGGATAAATTTCCAGGCTGACGTCGCGCAGGCCCTCGGTCCCATCGCGATAGCTAAACGTCAAATGCTCTATGCCGATTTTCGGCGCGCGCCCATCCACCGTCTCTAGCCTCCCGCCCGGCTACCACTGCCGCCGCCGCCGGTAATAGCTGCGCAAGCCGGCCGCGGCGAGATTCATGGACAAGACAAAGATCAGCAACACCAGCGCCGTGCCGTATTGAATCTTGACCGGCATGCCGGGCACCTGGGTGCTGATGACAAATAGATGATAAGGCAACGCCATCGTTTGATCGAACATGCTGCGCGGCAGGCGCGGCAAGAAAAACGCCGCCACCGTAAACAAGATGGGCGCCGTTTCCCCGGCGGCGCGCTCCAGTCCCAAAATCACGCCGGTGAGGATGCCGGGCAAGGCCTGGGGCAGCACCACTTGCCGGATCGTTTGCCACTTGGTTCCCCCCAGGCTAATACTGACGGTGCGGAACGATTGCGGCACGGCGCGCAGCGCTTCCTCGGACGTGCTGATGATGACGGGCAGCGTCATGATGGCAAGCGTCAGGGCGCCGGCCAGGATCGAACTGCCAAAGCCCAAAAACAACACGAACAATCCCAATCCAAACAATCCATACACCACCGAGGGGATGCCGGCCAGGTTGATGATGGATAGCCGCACCAGGCGCGTAAAAAAATTATCGGAAGCGTACTCGGCCAGGTAAATCGCCATCGCCACGCCCAATGGCACGGCGAACACCGCCGTGCCCGCCGTCAGCCACAACGTGCCGACGATGGCCGGCAGCAGCCCGCCTTCGCGCATGCCGTTGCGCGGCATCTCGGCGAGAAAGGTCCAAGACATGGCCGGCCAGCCCTGCGCAACAATATAGCCCACCACCACCACAATCGGCAGCACCACTACGGCGGTGACGACGGCGAGAAACGCAAAGCCCAGGCGTTGTACCAGTTGGCGCGACATCACGACAGCAACCGCTCCGCCCGGCGCGCCTGCCGGAAAATCGCCAGCGACGCGGCCAGGTTAACCAAAAAGGTCACGATGAACAAAACGATGCCAATCGCAAACAAGACGTGAAAGTGCGTGCTGCCTTGCGCCACTTCGCCCATCTCGGCGGCGATGGTGGCCGTCATCGTCCGCGCCGGTCGCATCAGGCTATCCAACGTCAACGGCATGCGCGCGGCGTTGCCGGTGACCATCATCACGGCCATAGTTTCGCCGATAGCGCGGCCAACGCCCAGCATCATGGCGGTGAGAATGCCCGAACGCGCCGCCGGCACTGTCACGCGCCAGATGGTCTGCCAGCGGGTTGCGCCCAACGCCAGCGCCGCGTCACGATACGAGCGCGGCACCGCGTCCAGGGCGTCTTCGGCCACGCTGATGATCGTCGGCAGCGCCATATAGGCCAGCACGAACGAGCCGCTGAAGGCCGTCAGGCCGGTGGGCGCGCCAAACACTTGCCGCACCACGGGCGAAAGCGCCAACATGCCCAAAAAACCAAGCACCACGGAAGGGATGCCGGCCAGCACCTCGATCACCGGCTTGACGATCTCGCGCAGCCAGCGCGGCGCGACTTCGGCCACGAACACTGCGGCCAGCAAACCGGTCGGTACGGCCAACACCGCCGCGCCCAACGTTACGGCCAGCGATCCCAAAATCAGCGGCCACAGGCCGTACAAGCTCTCGATGGGGTACCAGCGCGTATTGAACAATACGTCCGCCTTAACCTCGAAAAATGCGGGCACACCTTCACGCGCCAGGAACACAAAAATGAGCAGGATAAACGCAATGGCGCAAAGCCCCGACGTGCGGATCAACGTTTCGGCCATGATCTCGCCAGGGTGTATATTGCGGCGCGTCGTCTTGTTTGCCATGTCAATCGCTCTACTGAGATGCGGTGAGAGTGAGTGGCACAAAGCCCAACTGGGCCACAATCGCCTGACCGGCGGGGCTGACAATCCACTCCAAATATTTTAAAATTGGCCCGCTCGGGTCGGACGCCGTGTACATGTACAAGTCGCGCGCAATGGGGTAACTCTGATCGTTGACGGTAGCAATGCCAGGCAAAACAAACGGCCCGCTGGCGTCGCGCGCCACTGCCAGCATCTTGACGTCGGACGTGACGTACCCCAAACCATCGTACCCGACGGCATTGGGATTTTGCCGCACTTCGGACGTAATGCCCTCCGAAGACGGCAAGAGCAGCGTCTCGGGTGAAAACAAAACCTCGCTCTCCGCATTGCCCAGCCGGATCACCTCTTCCAGAAAAAACACGTGCGTGCCCGAGTTGGTCTCGCGCGAAAGCAGCACAATAGGCCGGTCTTCGCCCCCTACTTGCTGCCAATTGACGAGCTTGCCCGTATACATATCCGAGATTTGTTGGAGCGTGAGATGACCAACCGGATTAGAGGGGTGGACAATCACGGCGATGGCATCGCGCGCCACGATGTGTTCCGCAGGAAGAATAGCGTTGGCCTGGGCGCGCTCCACCTCTTCCGGCTTGATTTGGCGGCTGGCATTGGCCATGTCCACCGTGCCGTTAATCAGCGCCGCAATGCCCGTGCCCGACCCGCCGCCGGTCACCGCGATGCGGATGTCAGGGTACGCCGCCTGGTAAGCCTCGGCCCACGCCAACGCCAGGTTGACCATCGTATCCGACCCAATATTTTGGATCGAGTAAAGCGCCGCGGATGGTTCGCTCGTCGAAGCCGACGAGGCGGCGCAGGCGCTGAGCAGCACAATCACAATGGCAAGCGAGATGATGCGGTGTATCACGTGCAGGATTATAACACAGAGGGAAACTGGGGGCAAAAAAGCCAATTGATGGTATACTACACGAGACGAGGAACCCGAGTGGCGCGCCATTGACGCCGGGCGGTGGTGCACATGGACAAAATCAAAGTAAGCAACCTAGACTTTTTTTACGGCGAGAACCAGGTCTTGTTCTCAATCTCGCTCGACGTGATCGAACACCACATCACGGCGCTGATTGGCCCATCCGGCTGCGGCAAGTCCACTTTTTTGCGCTGCCTGAACCGCATGAACGACACGGTGCCCGGCGCGCGCGCGCGCGGCCAGATTTTGTTGAACGGCGTTGACGTACTCGATCCGAACACGGACGTGGTTGACCTGCGGCGGCGCGTGGGAATGGTATTTCAAAAACCCAATCCTTTCCCGCAGAGCGTTTACGACAACGTGGCCTTTGGACCGCGCGTGCTGGGGCTGGCGCGCGCAGACGAGTTGGACGATATCGTCGAGCAGAGCCTGCAAAAAGCGGCCGTGTGGGAGCAGGTGAAAGATAACCTGCGCGGCGACGCGCTCGGCCTATCGCTGGGCGAGCAGCAGCGATTGTGCATCGCGCGCGTGTTGGCCGTCCAGCCCGACGTCATCTTGATGGACGAGCCGTGCAGCGCGCTCGACCCGATCACTACGCTGCAAATCGAAGAACTGATGCAAATCTTGAAAAAAGATTACACCATCGTCATCGTCACGCACAACATGCAGCAAGCCGCGCGCGCCAGCGACGAGACGGGCCTTTTCTGGCTGGGCGAACTGGTCGAGTTTGGCACAACCACCCAGGTGTTCACTCGCCCCCAAAAACAACAAACCGAAGATTACATTACCGGGCGATACGGATAACTCGCCCATTTTTCCACGCTCCTATCATTAGGATGTGACCAATTCTGGTTGAGGCGTAGGGGCAACCCTTGCGGTTGCCCGCATTGGGCAGGGGCAAGCCCTGCAGTTGCCCGCATTGGGCAGGGGCAAGCCCTGCCCCTACGTAGGCGACCAACTGATTTTGGTCACACCCCTATCATTACGGCGCAGCAAGCTAACCTTGCGCTGTAATGCTAGGGCGCCAGTTGTTCGTCCACAGACGTAAAGCTGGCCTGGAGTGTGGGCAAGGCCAGCCACATGGATGTCCATCCAAACAGCGCGCCAGTAATCGTTCTCAGCAGCCAGGTGCTTTCGCGGGGCACGACGCCCGGCATCCAGGCTGATACAAAGTAACTGACCAACTGGCTGCCGCCATCCAGCGCAACCGGCAACAAGCCTAACAGCAGGTACAAGCGGAAAGGCAGCGGCTTGACCCGTCTGCGCACAAATCCAAACACCAAGCCAGAAAGCAGCATGGCGCCATAAATGGCGAGATCACGCTGGCACAAGGCTATTTTGTAGCCCACTTCTTGATTGCCCACAAACGCGTTGAGCGAGATCGGCCACGGAAAAGCTCCCCACTCTTTTGTGTGCGTCGCCTCGGCCAGTTGTTCCAGCGAGTACACCGCGCGCGGCCCGTAGATAAAATACGAGCGCTGCGGCAATTCGTGGCACATAAAGCGATACAGCGTATAGATAGCGCCCGCCGGCCTCTCCATTCCATTCGCCATCAACACCGGCGCCAGGATGGGCAGTCCTATGTAAATGGCAATGAAGGTATTAATCAGGGCCAACCAGTGCCGCGCCAGCCACGCCGCGATTTTGCTCGCCAGTCGGGCGCCGCCGGAAGCCGCCTCGCCGCGCGGCTGAACGTACCCCAAAAAATGTGATAGGGTTTCAAACGTAAAGGGCGCCGATAACACGCGGCCGTCCGCCACCACCACCGGGACGGCGTGCCGGTAACGCTCGTACAATTCGACGTCACCCGTCACGTCAATCGTCTTGCAACTGACGCCCAATTCTGACAGCCAGGTTAAAGTTTCCTGGCACAAAAGACAACCGGGTCGAGTGTAAAGAACAACGTCGCTCATACTCTATTTTCCACCTGCCGCACCGCGTGCCCGCTCAAATAACTGACGTAGGCCGGCACCAATGGCAGCACACACGGCGACAGGAACGACAGCAATCCCGCCAGTATAGCCACAAAGAACGTGGGCGATGCACCGCCTGGGGCCAATCCTTCCTCAACGCTAAATAATGATTGCTGGAACGGGCTTTGCACCGTCCAGATTCTAAGATTGCGCAGCGTCGGGATCCAGGCCGGGGTAGACACCTGGAAAGCATCCACTAGCAACATCACACCAATCAACACCAACAAGCCGCCTGTAATCATCTTGATCGCCGGCATAAAGCGGCGCAGATTGCGCAGCAAAAGCGTGGCGCGGTCCACGGCCAGGCCCGTCAACAAGAACGGAATGCCCAATCCCAACGAGTAGCCCACCAACAAAAACCCGCCCTGCGCAACTGTGCTTTCCTGAAAGCCCAGGGTGAGAATCGCGCCCAAAGTCGGCCCCACGCACGGCGTCCACCCCGCCGAAAAAAATATCCCCATCAGGTACGACGAAACCAATCCCCAATCACGCCGGCCCGAAAATTGTTGGCGCGTGTCATAGTTCATAAAGGGGATATTCACCACTCCCAGGGTGAACAGGCCAAAGAGAATAACTACCAGGCCGCCGATTTTGGCCAACAGCCCCACCGAGTCGCCCAGCAATTGCCCCACTCCCGTCGCGGCCATCCCCAAAATCACAAACACTGTGCTGAACCCCAGCACAAAGGCGCAGGCGTGCAAAAACGTCCCAAACGACGAACGCCATCGCCGGTCACTGGAGGAGCGTCGGTCGTCAGTCATCGCTCGCCTGCCGTGGTGAAGAGGGCTGGTCGAGCAAGGCCTTGAGCGCGTCGAGTTCCTGCTCGAGCGCGCGCTGGCGGCGGTGCATAAAAAACACGTACCCGAACGTGCCCATCCAAAACACGGCATACGCTGCCGTTAGAAACAAGAACTTGGCATTTTCGTCCATAAACTTCTCCAGAAACCAGGTTTTTAGGAAAAATCTGGTTTCTTTACAACACTAGAATTTTTTCGCGCAGCAGAGCCACGTCATCCGCAAGGTGTTCCAGGCGGATACGCAGCCGCAGCAAGGTCGCGTAAATTACCGTAAACGTCAACACGCAGAACACCATGGTCGCAAACATGAGCGGCGACATTCCCACGCCGCCGGACGTCGAGGCGCTGGGGCCGACGACCACGGGATGTTCTGTAAAAGCTGAAAGGCGGTTGAGCAAAAAGGTCAACGGCACGCTGATAAAGGCGACGATGCCATACACCGCCGAAAAGCGCGCCCGGCGCTGCGGGTCCTCGACTGCGCCGCGCAGCCCCAGGTAGGCCACGTAAAGCAGCCACGTAAAGCTGACGAGCGTGAGCTGCGGATTCCACGTCCACCACACGTTCCAGGTGGGGCGCGCCCACAAACTGCCGCTGACGGCGCCCATGGTCAAAAACACGGCGCCAATCTCGGCCGAGGCGGCGGCGAGAATATCCCACGCGCGCCCCGAGGTGCGCAGGTACAGCACGCTGCCCACCAGCGTGACGAAAAAGGCCAGGAAACCCACCCAATCCACCGACACGTGAAAATAAAAGATGCGCTGCACATCGCCCATCCTGGCTTCGCGCGGAGCGATCATCAAGGCCATGGCCAGCGCCGCAACGACCATCACGCCGCTCAGCGCAACCAGCGCCCCACTCCATTGATCTTTGCCTCGCATCCTGCCCCCACCTATTCTTCCACGATGAAATCAAACGTCAGCATCGAAACTGTCACCAGGATCACGTCGAACGCGACCAATACATTTAGCCACTGCCGCCATTCGGCAAACGACAAACCATCCACTACGCCGGCCGTCGCTTTCACCGCCGCGATAATCGCCGGCAGAGCCACCGGGAACAACAAGATAGGCAGCATCACCTCGCGCGCGCGCGTATTGACAGCAATGGCCGACAGCAGCGTGCCGACGCCGGCAAAGCCCAGCGTGCCCAACATCACCACCAGGACGATTTCCGCCCGAATAAAAGGCAGATTGAATAATACCACAAATAGCGGCAAAATGATGACCTCGACGGCCATCATAAACAAGACGTTTCCCAGCATCTTGCCCAGGTAAATGGCGCTGCGATCTACGGGCGCCAGCAGCAACCCATCCAGGCAGCCCTTGTCTTGCTCGATAGCCAGCAAACGTCCCAGCCCCAACGTGCCGGCAAAGGTGATCGTCACCCACAGCATCCCGGGCGCGACCAGGCGCACGTCACTGGCGCGCAACTGGAACGCAAAGTTGAATACCACAATGACCAGCACAGAAAAGGTCAGCATCGAGCTGACCATTTCGCGCGTGCGCAACTCGGTCATCAGATCTTTGGCAGTTATGGCAAGAACAATGCGTAAGAATTTCAAGATTCAGATTTTCAACCGCACGTATTGCGCAATACGTAATGCGTCACGCCGTATAACGCCGGTACGCCTCGATAAACGTCGCGCTATCTATTTCCGAGCGCCTGGCTTGGTACGCCACGCGCCCCTTGGCCAGAATCACTACACGGTCGGATACTGCCAGGCCGCGTTCCAGATCGTGCGTCGTCATCAACACAGTGCGCCCTTCAGTTCCCACCGACGACATGACGCGCTCCAGGCGCGCCGCCGCGTCTTGATCCAGCCCGGTGTACGGCTCGTCCAGCAGCATCAGCGAAGGACGATGCAGCACCGCGCGCGCAATCGCCAAACGCTGCTGCATGCCGCGGCTGAACGTGCGCGCCAAATCGCGGCGGCGATGCGCCAGGCCCACCATATCCAACACCTCGGCGACGCGCGGCTCTAGCTCGGACACCTGGTACAGGCGTCCGTAAAAGGCCAGGTTTTCCTCAGCCGACAAATCACCGTACAACAAAGTCTGGTGGCTGACCAGGCCAATTTGCCGGCGCGCCTGGGTCGCGTGGATCGGCAGCTCGTGGCCGCCGACGATCACCTGCCCCATCGTCGGTCGAGACAGGGTAGCCAGAATGCGCAGCAAAGTGGTTTTGCCCGCGCCGTTCGGGCCGACGATGGTGACAAACTCACCTTCTGCCACCGCCAGGTTTACGCCGCGCAAAGCCATCACCGGCCCAAAAGATTTGACGAGATTCTTGACCCGGATCATACGACCACCCACCAAGACTATCTCGTCATTCGTCAAGCGTCATTTGCCGGGCCAGTTCCGCCTTGAGCGCCGCGCGTTCGCGCTCGTAATCCTCTTGAGCTATCCGGCCTGCCTCGTACTCGTCATCCAGCGCGGCGATGGCATCGAGCAACTCGTCTTGATCGTCCGGTGCGTCCGCGTCTTGTCCCGCCCGGCGCGATTGCCACCACAGCACCACGCCCACGCACGCTGCCAGCGCCGCCGCCGCGCCGGCCATCACCCACGGCGAGGTGGACAGCGGGGCGGATGATCCTGCGCCCTTGACGGCGCCGGTCAGGCGAAATGATAACACCTGCCCCGCGGCCAGGGATTCTATGCTGTTAAAAAGCCAATAGTTTCCGTTTTGCGTCTGGCGCGATCCGCCCGGCGTCAGTTGCGCGCTATCGAGCTGCACGCCCATGTCGGGCAGCAAGACGTTAATATTTTGCACCAGGTAAGAAATGGGCAAAGCCACATCGAGCGACTTGCCATTATAAGGCAAAACGAATGAAAAGAGAATCTGGTGAGTTTGCTGGCCGGGACGCACGGCCTCCGTGTCTACAAAGCCATCGCCGGCAAGAAAATAGCGCCCTCCCAACACGCCGTCCTGAAATGCGAGATCGCTCGCCTCGCCAGGCAGCGCCACGCGCAGTGAAGCGCCGTCGCTCCCGATAAACGCGCGGTCGCTCGTGTTCGACGCCACAATCAACTCGCCTATCTGCACGCTGCCTGGCAGCAAATCTAAAATGACGTGCATCCGATCCACGCGAATCACGCCAGGATCGCTCGTCGCTTCGTATATCGTCACCGGCAGCGTCAGCGTGGTCTGACCGGATGGAAAGTGCTGCGGCTCGGAAAAGTAAAACGCGTGTTGATATTCGACCACGACGGCGTACAGCACGCCTGGCGCGGCGTCCAGTCCCTCAAAGCGCGCCTGCCCGCTTGCATCCGATGGCGCCGTGCGTGTAAACATTACCGTCTCCAAATCCGGCGCAAGCGCATAGAGCATCAATGTTGCCGGCTGCGACAACGCCGCGCCCGCCGTGCCATTGATCAATTGCCCCACCACCGCGCCCTTTGTCCCCGTAAGCATTACGGTGGAAGAAAGAGGCGGCTGCGCTTGCACGGCCGCCGCGGGCGCGTCCACGGCGGGGGCCGCGCCAACGGTGGAATAAACCATCAGCAAGGCCGCCGCGATCAGCGCCCCACACGCAAACAAGCGATCCACTTGGGCCGATCTTTTCTTTGTTGATGACCTCAAGTGTTTGCCTCCAGAGACGCGCCGCACTTGCCGCAAAAGCGGTGGCCGGGTTGAACGGGCCGGCCGCACGCCGGGCACGTGCGAGCCGCGCCGGCCTTGCGCCGCGCCTGCACCATCGCTTCGATCTCGTTCGAAACACGCTGGGCAACCTGGCGCCCGGATGACTTTATAACGGCTTGATCCAACTCTTTTAGCAAGGCGGCGCCATGCTGAGCAGTGCGCTCGCGCAGCGTTCGATAATCTTCTTCCACGATCTTGCCAGTCTGAAAATCAAAGTCCAGGTCTCGAATCGCCTCCAACGCCACGCGATATTCGGCCTCTAATCTCGACTTTCGATTTTCGGTTTCAGGGTTTAAACTTGGGCGTTTTGCGTGTATCAACGGCTCGGCCACATAGGCGGCGACCAGGATCGCCATGGCCAATCCAATCAAAATCGCTGCAATGTCCATGTTGGTTACTCGTTACTCATTGCTCGTTACTCGGTCAATCGGTTACATTAGTGTCAACTTTAGCACGGTGAGCTTGACTTCGGCGAGCTCAGTCGAGCCGTCGAACTGTGCGCGGAGGGCATCCTTCGACAAGCTCAGGATGCCTTAAGTTGACACCAATGAATCGGTTACAGGGTTGCCGGTTGACCGATTGATTATTTTAACGCCTTTTCAATCACGGCGACAAGTTCAGATTGGCTCGCGGATTCTGAGAACGGCGCAGGGTAAAACTTGACGATCTGGCCCGCTTTGTCTATCACAAACGTTTCCGGCACGCCCCGGATGCGATACGCCGTCGAAATCCTGGTCTTGAGGTCCGGGCCATTGGGATAGGTTACGCCAAACTGTTTTAAATAATCGCGCGCGGCTGGCTCGGAATCCAGATAGTCCACGCCCAAAAAGATCACGCCTTTGTCTTTATACTGCTGCCAGACTCGCTCCATAAAAAGCTGTTCGTCGCGGCAGGTAACGCACCAAGACGCCCAAAAATTAACCACCACCACCTTGCCTTTTAAATCCGCCAGCCGCGCCTGCGGCCCCAGGCCGGCCTCGTAGCCGCTGAACAGGGGCAAGGTAAAATCCGGCGCCGTCGTGCCTTCCAGCGGTTGGCTGGCGTTGCGGTTCCGCAGCCCCAAAGCCAACACGGCCACAAAGGCCAGTACAAGCCCCAGCCCGACAAGCGCCGCCCAACGCCCAACGCCCAACGACCAAAGACCACCATTTGCCGTTTGCAATTCGTCGTCCGTCATCTGATCTCCTCAAGCTCTCGCTCCAGGCGGCGGCGATATTCATCTTGCGTCTCAGTGGTTTGTGTGGGTAAAGGTTGACCGGCCTGTGCGCCAGGCAGCATGGAACGCAGCGCCCACCACAGCAGCGCCGCCCCGGCCAAAACACCGCCCACAGGCAAAACCCACAACACACCCGTAAACCCGCGCCTGGGCGGCTCTTGCAAAACGCGGTCGCCATACGTTTCGTGAAAATAGACAATGATTTGCTCCGGCGTTTCACCGCCAGCCAATTTTTGACGGATCAGATCGCGCCATTGGATGCAGGCTGGCGTGTCGCACACGTCCAGGGGGATATTTTCGCACACCGGGCAGTTAAGCTTTTTGGCGACGGCGTTAACCTCGTCGTCGGTAACTGGCCTGTCTTGGGCAAAGACAGGAAAGGCAGAAAGCAGAAAGAGGAAGATAAAAAGGGAAATGTGAAACGTGATACGTGATGCGTGGCGCGTCTTGCAACTTGCATCTTGTGTCATGGAGCTACCCCTCCTGTATGCCACGTTTTGCTTTCTACTTTCAACCTTACACTTTCACTCGTTGGCCAGGCCGCCGCCAGCGTGCCGAGAACAAACACCACGCCGCCGATCCACAACCAGTTCGCCAGAGGGTTGACAAAAACCTTGAGCGTCACCGTAGAGCCGTCAGCCTCCCAGCCGGCCACCAACACGTACAGGTCTTCTTTGAGCGACGACAACAAGGCCGGCGGCGTCATCCGCTCGCCGTTATCGTATATCTCTTGGAATGGCCGCAAGGAACCAGCCGCGCCGCCGCCGTGCGACACGTTAACCCGCGCTGTAATCACCTGTTTATCTGACTCAGCCGTCGGCGTCACCTCGAGGCCATCGAAACGCAACACGTAATCATTGATCGTAAGCGATTGCCCCAGCTCTAGCGTGCGCTGAGTTTCGACCTGGTAAAAGTGCGTGCCAATGACGCCCACGCCGATCAATACCACCGCCGCGTGAACGAGATAGCCCCCATAACGCCGCCGGTTGCGCCCAATCAAATTCCACAAAGCCAGCGGATAACTTTCGCGGGCGGCCGTGTGGCGCGCGCGCGCGCCGCGCGCGTATTCAATCACCGTGATAGCGGCCGTAAATGCCACCAGCCCAAAGCCCAACAACGCAAAACCGTTCTTGCCATCCAGCACGAAAATCAACGCCGCCGCCGCTAATGCGATCAGCGCCGGCGCCGATAGCGCGCGCCCTAACGCCGGCAGCGAGGCGGTGCGCCAACTGACCAGCGGCGCGACGCCCATCAACAATAACAAGGGAACCAGCAGCGGTCCCACCGTCTGCTCGTAATACGGCGGTCCCACGGTGATCTTGTTATGGGTCAACAATTCGGAAAGGATGGGAAAATAGGTGCCCAACGCCACCACAAAGTTGATAAGCATAAACAGGGCGTTTTGAAGCAAGAACGCCGCTTCGCGCGAAAGCAGTCTATCCAACTTGTTTGCGCTCTTGAGATCGTCCAGCCGAAAGAACAATAACCCAACCGAGCCAATCAATGTGACGCCCGTAAAGAGCAAGAAGGGCGCGCCAATGGACGAGCGGGCAAAGCTGTGCACCGACGAAATCACGCCGGTGCGCGTGATGAACGTGCCCAGGATCACCTGGCAAAACGTAAAAATGATCAGGAACATGTTCCAGATTTTGAGCATGCCGCGCTTTTCCTGGATCATGACTGAGTGGATAAAAGCCGTGCCCGAAAGCCATGGCAATAACGCGGCGTTTTCCACCGCGTCCCAGCCCCAGTATCCGCCCCACCCCAACACGTCATACGCCCAACGCGCGCCCAACAGCAATCCCATCGAAAGGAAAAGCCACGCCATCAACGTCCAACGGCGCGTGGTGCGAATCCACGCATCGTTCAAGCGGCCAGACAATAGCGCGGCCACGGCAAACGCGAATGGAACCGCATAGCCCACAAAGCCCAGGTAAAGAAAGGGGGGATGAATAATCATGCCGGGATGGCGCAAGAGCGGCGCCAGTCCACGCCCGTCGGCGGCCGCAAAGGCCAGCGCATTGGCCGGCGGCAACACCGCGCCCACAATCTCTCCGCCGGGCAATTGCCACAGCCTGGCAAAGGGGTTGGCGTAAAATACCACCAGGCTGATGAAAAAGAATTGAATGACCGACAAGATTCCGGCAACGTAAGGCGATAGCTCCCGGTTCTCGTCCCACTTGCGCAGCAGCGCGCCGGCCGAAAATAACGACATCAGCCACGCCCAGAACAACAACGAACCGTTTTGCCCACCCCACAGCGCCGTGATCTTGAGCACGGCCGGCGTGGCGCGGCTGCTGACCTGGAACGTATAGTCCAGCCCGTAATCTCCGGCCAGATTGGCATAAATAATGGTGAGCACCGATAAAGTGAGCAAGGGGGAAATGGCCACCACGGCGTTGCGGCCGGCCTGAGCCCAATCGGGGCGTTTTTCAGTCACAGCGCACACGGACGCAAACAGCCCGAACGCGGCGCACAGCCCCGATAAAATCAAAGCCATCAATCCAATGTCTGTTACCATAGCAAAGACTTTTCAGGTAGGGTTCCAAACGTTTACGGTAACGCCGTGGCCGGCGCACCGGCAGAAAGCGTGGGGATGGCCTCTTCGTAGCGCGTGGGACATTTCAAAAGCAAGCTATCGCCGCCCTGAGCCGTGTAAAATACGCCGTCCGCCCCAAGCTTGCCGGTGACGGTCGCCTGCGCCTCGTGCTGCAGCAGGTCCGGTCGAACGTGCCCGTTGGCGACGACGTGCAAGACGTGCCGAGGCGAGTCTAGCTCGTCGTGCGTGTTCACAATATCGAAAGCAAGTTCGAGGGTCTTGGGATCATATTGGATGCTCTGGCCAATCACAAAGCCAGACACGCGCAAAATCGTCTTGCCATCGGCCAGCTCTGTTTGCTTTTCGACCGCGTCCTTAACCGTGTACAAATACTGCGCCGAGCCTTGCACCGCCGATACAATCAAAAAAATGACCGCGCCTAAAATGAGCACGCCGCCGATGAGAAACTTGATATTCATACTCACCTCCCGCAAAACGCGCCGTTTGACTATATCATACTCACATTGGCATGTCAATATCACGATGATGGGCTACGGGGGAGTGATCCCGCCCAATAATCCGGCAGGTGACTAGCATCACGTTTTTGACGTGACAAGCGTCACTATATTGTTCTACACGCCAATGATAAAATGCGCCATAGATATTGGTTTACCCCACACAAACAGGTAATTTTCTAAGGCTGGCTCTATCAGACGAGGAGCTTGTCGGAGAGCAGGCTGGCATCTCTATGCCAGCCCCGCCAACACATAGGGATGCGTCGGCCACTCTGACAACCTGCTAGCAGCAGAGGTTTTCTTCAAGCGTCGCCCTGGGAGCGTCATCCTGACTGGAAAGGATAAGAAATGAACAAGCATAAATACCTCATCGCGCTTGGGCTGCTGCTGGCGGCGGTCATTGTCGTTGGGGGCACTGTCGCGTCTGCCCAAGACGTCGAACCTCCCACAAGCAAATATGTCGGGTCGCAAACGTGCGCCGGGTGCCACGCCGCCGAGCACACCAATTGGGCGGCAAGTTTGCACCCTCGAATGATCCAGGATCCCAAAATCATCACTAACGCTATCCTGGCCAATTTTGCCAGCTTTACCCAAGTCATCACCGACCCCAAGCTCAAGTACGATGCCAAAGACATAGTATTCACTATGGGCTGGCGTTACCGCCAACGCTACATTCTCAGGGATTCCAAGACCAGGCGGCTGGTGATAGGCGCCGGTCAATGGAACATTGCCGGCCAAGGTCCGGCCAAGACGGATAATACGTGGCAACCTGCCGCAGCCGGCGACGACTGGTTAAACGCCTGCGCGGGCTGCCACACTACGGGGCTGAACGTGGAAGCCGCCAGAATCTACAAGGTCGGCGACAAGACCTTACCCTACGTTGAACTGGGCATTGGCTGCGAGGCCTGCCACGGGCCGGGCGGCGAGCACGCTCAAGCGCCTACCAAAGATAATATACCGATCAACAAGATCGAGGCGCTCGACGCCACGCTTTGCGGCCAGTGCCACACGAACGGCTCCAGCCCACAAGCAAGCGGCCAGGCGCACGGCTACCCCATCGGCTACGTCCACGGCGAGCCGCTGACGGGCAAGAACTTTGTGCCCGTAAAGCCCACCGGCGTGATCACGGACGCAAACTGGTGGATTGACGGTCACGCCAAGAACTATCGCCTGCAATACCTGGAGTGGAGCTCGAGCGCGCACGCCAAGGCGCTAGAAAATCTCCGCCGGGCCAATGCAACCGACGATACGTGCCTGGGCTGTCACAGCGCCGATTACATTGCCATCACGGCGCAGCCTGGCGGACAAGATATGGTCACCCCCACTCTCAAGACAGCCCAATTCGGCGTCACTTGCCAGGTTTGCCATGCGCCACATCAAAAAGGCACGCGGCCTTTTAACTCGCTTCTGCGCGAAGAAAGCTATAAAGTATGTGTCTCCTGTCACAACGCCACTCACGGCGGCAAGCTCGCACTGACGCCAGGTGAACAAGTGCACTATGCGGCTCAGGAGATGTTTGAAGGAAGAGGCGCTTTGGACGTTGAGGGCAAACCCTCTGTACATTTGCCCCGCGGCGGGCAGAGCGGCGCGACGTGCGCGGCGTGCCACATGCCCGGCACGGCCACCAGCGCAGACGCCGGCGACATTGCCACGCACAACTGGCAGATCGTAATGCCCGGCAAGGCCCAAGACAAAGAACCGAACGCTTGCAGCGCCTGCCACTCTGACCCTCAATCCAAAACCATACAAATGGACGCGGCGAGTTTGCAAAAAGTGATTGACGCGCGCCAGACTGAAATCAAGAACAAGATTCAGGCGTTGACCCAATTACTCAAGAACGTCAAGAGCGCGCACGCGAATTGGGATATCAGGGCGGAGCAGAAAACCGAACAGCAAATCGCTTACGAAAAAGCGCTTACCAACATTAGTTTTGTGGAAACCGAGGCAAGTTACGGCATCCATAACTATGAATACGCTCAGGCTGTGCTGGCCAAGGCGGAAGAACAATTAAAAGTAGCTGCCGCCACGCCCACACCCGCGCCCACCGTGGAGCCAACTCAGACGCCCGAACCTAGCCCCACGCCCCTTGTGTTGCCGCCCACGCCCACGCCCATCCCGGCCCCAGCGGGAGGAGCAAGCTGGAGTACCTGGTTGGTTTTGGCGGCGGTGGTCGTGATAGTGGTGGTGCTGTTGATGATTCGCAGCAAACCCGGCTAAGCGGTTTGCTGCCTTACCCGGAGCGGCGCGCGCCGCACTGCGGGCAAAACGTTTCTGCCGGGTCCAAGGGTTGACCGCATTGGGTGCAGAAATCCGCCGAGGGGAGAGCCGCCTGCCCCAATGGCTTTTTGCGCTGCGCGTGAGGCGCCACGTGTTTGCGAGCGTGAGGGACCCCGCGCCGCCCCCGCGTGTCGCGCCGCACTGCCGTTTTGGCGTATCTACCTTGCTCACCATCACGCCCCGCGTAAAGATACCAAATCACCCCCACAACAATCAGGCCCACTCCCACCACGACGCCGGCCAATACCCACGCTGGCACAGGTAAAGAGCCGGATGGCGCCGGGGTAGATTGCGGTGCGGGCGTGGGCGCGACCAACCCCAATGCCTCCACAGATGTGCGCGAGTCGGCCTTGACGTATGACAGCTCTATGCTCGCCGCTTGGCCGGCCTGCCAACTTCCCAAATCAGCCAGGTGATACACCAACCCATCATTTTCACGCTGCCCTGGGCCCACCTCTGGCGTGACTTTGAATTCGCGCGCGCCAAAAGGCTCCTGCACCTGCAACGCGGCAGCGTCCACGCTCGCGCCGCCAGGCCACACCAGGGTATAGCGGCGTTCGGGTTGGGCCAAATCAATCGTGTCGTAAAACTCGAGCTGGAAGGCCCGGTAAGCCGTTGTAAATGACACCAGCAGCCAATCGCCTTGCGCCTCAATCGTGTAGGGAATATTGAGCAGGCCCTGAGCCGGGTTACTTCCCGCCACCGCATGAGGTTTACCTTCCGCAATGCCAGCTGGCACGCGCATAAACACATTGGCCGGCAAGGGCGCGTCGGCGGCGAGTTGAGCGCGATAAATCACCAGGACAGCCGCTTGATCATACTCCGGCCACACGGCAATATCCAGCGTGGCCAGCGGCGTATTTTCCGGCGATTGCGCCGCCGCTGGCAACACCAGCCCCATCGCACACACCGCCGCCATCATTGCAACGATTGCATACTTTTGCATCATCGCATCCTTTCGCATGCCACTTATCTTTTATTCATCTGCGTTCGCACATAATCCGCAAAATCACGACCGGCTTGCGTCAACTGCTCGCTCACCGGGTTCACCAGGTCGCCGGCAGGGTACAGGCGGTCATTCACACTGAACCACGCCCAGCGCTGCACCAGCCGGTTGCCATCCGACAGCAGGCCAACCTCGGGATCGGTGGCAGTGCGGAAATAATCAAACGACTCCCACATAAAGCTCCGCACCCGTTCCGGCTCGAACCCGTAATCGGGCGGCATGAGGATGCCGTATTCGGTCACGGCCAGCTCGCGCTCTCGATAGCCGCGCGCGGCCATCCACTGCCTGAAGCGCAGCAGGCGCTGGCGAAAGATGCCCATATCGTCGTGCTGATCCACCTCGACAGTTTCGCCGACCATGTCTGAAAAACCTGCCGGAATGCCCGCGCCCCACGAATCGCGCTGCTCGTTCAAGATGTAAGCGTGCAGCGTCCACACATCCACCGGCATGGTCTGTCCGGTAAATTCAAGGTAACTGGCAAGCACCTGGTCGAGGTAGCGCAAACGCAACTCGGTGGGCTGGGCCACGCCGGCCACTGCAACGCGCGCCGTCGGGTCGGCGCCCTTGATGGTTGTGTAAATGACGTGATAGGCCATGGCATATTGGCGGGGAGGAACGTCATCTTGCCAGCACACCACGTCCGGCTCGTTGCCCACAATCCAGGTCGCGCCGGGATGCAAGGCAGCCAACTGCGCCAGGCGGGCTACGTCTGGCCTAAAGCCGGTCTGCGATACGCGCACCATCGGCCAGAACTCGACGCCTGGGGGCGCATCCCACGAGCTGGCCGACCAGGTCAGGTACCAGCTTACGCCCAACCAGCCAGCCACCTTCTCCGAAAGCTTGCCGGAGGGCACCCCCACCCCAAATCGCGGTTGGGGTGCAAGCGGCGCGGGCGTGGGAAACCATTCTTGCTCGAGCGGCGCTCCCGGCGCGCGGGTCTGCGCCGGGACGAGCAAGTCCTCTTGTACATTGCACTGCGTAATCGGCGTGCAGGCCGCCGACGCCAACGAGATGCAGGCCAGAAAAATCAGCCATTTGAACTTGAACATGTTGCTCCTGTGATTTCTGTTGACCAACTATATCACGTCTATTAGCCCTCGTCAACAAACAGACCCCCGGTCTTGCGAAAAAGCCGGGGGTCGAGCAGCAGGCTACAAAAAGCAGGGTTTCTCTTTACGCAAACAGCGCATCGGCCATGCGTTTGAGCATGGCCGCGCCGCGTATTTCAGTTTCGTACAATGGCAGAATAGCGCGCACCTGGCCGTCAAACTCTTTCCAGACGGTTTCCATATGCTCGGCTTGCATCGCCACGCGATTCTTGACAAAGTCCGGCGCGTCTGGGCCGACGCTGGCTTTATCAATCACCATGTTCACAACCACGCCCCCCACTGGGATGCCAAACTCGTGGAACCAGTTGATAAAGCGCGTGATGACGGCGATGGGCAGCGATTCCGGCAAAGTCACAAAGAAGAACGAGGTCAGCTTGTCATCGGTCAGCAGTTCTTTGGCGTGCCCCATCCGCTCGCGCAGATTGAGCAAGTAATCCATCAACGGGTCTTTTTCCTTCTTCTTTTTGCTATAAGACAGCAAGTCCTTCAAAGACATGGCCTCTTCGCGGCTCTGTACCATCTTGTTGACCCACATCGAGTACACGCTGGACATGCCCAGCAGCCGCCGCGCGTTGGCAGTGGGCGCGGTATCGAACACGTACACGTCGTACTTGTCCTCGAACATCAGGTCAATCATGTTTTCAAACATGGCCGACTCTTCAAAGGCCGGGTTCATCGTGGCCGACTCGACAAACTCGTCGGCCTTGGTCTTGATTTCAGCATACTTGAGGAACCATTCAATTTTCTCTCGGATTTCCTTTTTGGATTTCTCGATAGTTTCGCGCGTGTCAATTTCATACGCCAGCAGGTTGGGCACGCCCGTCACCGGCGTCGGCTTGCCGAATACGTTTTGATCCAACATGCTCGAGAGCGAGTGAACGGGATTTGTAGACGCCAGCAAAGTCCGCTTGCCTTGCGAGGCCGCCCACAGCGCGGCCGTGCCGGCCAGCACCGTCTTGCCCACGCCGCCCTTGCCGCCAAAAAAGATATATTTGAGGCGGGGGCTATCCGCCAGGTATTGTCGCATTGTTTTTTCGATCATGACCCACCTCCCAGCTAGGCAAACAGAGCTTGCGCCATGCGCTCGATCATCGGCAAGCCCGTAATATCGCGCTCAAATTCGGGGACGCGCGCCACCACCTCGCCGCCAAAGACGTGGTCAATTTCGTCCAGGTAGCCTTTTTGCATCTCTAGCCGGTGGCGCAGATAGTCGGGGATGTCTTGCTGGCCCAACTCGGGCGGGATGACGCGGTTGACGATGTAGCCCGACAGCGGCACGTCGAACTTGGCAAACAGTCCGGCCGCTTTTTGCGTATCCAGGATAATCATTTCTTCGGGGATGATCACGAAAAAGAACGCCGTCTTTTGCTTATCGGTCAGGATGCTGGATGACGTATTGATGCGATACTTGATATATTGCAATTCCTTCAGGATCTGGTCTTCTTCGCTCTCTTTAGAACGCTGCATGACCGACGCCACCTGCTGATATTCGGCCATTTCCTCGCGCAGCGCCGTGATTTTATCTATCCACTCGTCATAGACCGACGCCATGCTCAAGTAATACAAAGCGTGGCCCAGCGGCACCAGGTCGTAGATGTAATAATCGTACTGGCCGCCCACCACGATGTCTACCACTTCGTCAAAGATGGCGCTTTCTTCCATGGCCGGCTCGGCGGCGGCAGCCTGGATGTAATTTTCGATTTCTTCGGGAACCTGGTCCATTCCATACATGTCCAGGATTTTCTTGCGAATCTCTTCCTGGTATTCCTTGATGCGCCGGTCGGCGTCAATCTCTTGCGCGAACAGGTTCGGCATAATCTCGACCGGCCCCTGGCCGAAAATATCGCGCTTGAAAATGTCCGATAGGCTGGCCTGCGGGTCTACCGAAAAGACCAGCACCTTGTAGCCCTGCTGCGCCAGCCAATAGGCAGTGGCGGCGCTAAAGGTAGTCTTGCCCAGGCCGCCCTTGCCGCCGAACATGATATATCTTCTTTCGGGATTTTGCTCAAACGTGGCTCTCAGTGACATTATGACTCCTTTGGTTATCGCATATCGCTTATGGCGTATGGCTTATCGCACGCAGCAGTTCGCGATACGCCATACACGCTTCACGCCAATGCGTCGGTAAGGTCCTTTTCCCTCAGCATGCGCCGCTTCCACGTGCTGATCTGGGGCACCACGTAAGGCAACAAGCGCAGGCTGTAATACGGCGGCAGGATGGGGATGCCTAACAAATCTCCCATCGTGATGAGGATAAACAGATGCTCCATACTGCCGCGCGTCTTGAGCGCATAACGCGCCATATCGTGCCCCGCCATGCCGTACAAGACACTCTTAATTCCATCGAGGAAACCGGGTTTCTTTTCTTCGTCTGGCATTTCAACTCCTTTGTTTTACGTTATTTCCTGATCGCACAAATCCGTCATGTCGCGCTCGCGCAACATACTGCGCCGCCAACCCATGATATGAGGCGCGGCATACGGCAACAGGCGCAACGTATAATAAGGCGGCAAAATAGGCAAACCCAGCATGTCGCCAAATACGAGCAATATAAACAAGTGCTCGAGATGGGAGCGCTCCTTGTTCAAATCGCGCACCATCTCGTAAACAGTCGCGCCATAAATCATCTGGCCCAGCGCGATGGCCGCTTGCCGCGCGCGCCGCTTCCACTGAGCTAACGTATTCACTCTCTTCTCACAAAATTTACAAGGTCGGTCCAGCCTTTGCACCCGCCGCCCGCAAAGCCCGCTCCAGGCCGGTCGTATCCCACCCGCTCACTTTTTCGCGCCCGGCCACCACAAACGTCGGATAGCGGCGCACGCCATGACGCAGCGACTTGAGCAGCCCTTGCAGCGAGCGAGGGTCAAACACGCGAATCAAGATGCTATCGCCATAACGCGCCGCGAGATCGAATACGAGCGCCGACAAGCGGCGCCAGTCTTTTTGCCATTCGTCAGGATACTCGTCCAGCCCGCGTTCGTGGGGGGGCTTGTCCAGATTGGCGCGCGCCATAATCGCCTCGCACGACAGGCACATCCCCCACCCTTCAGGCAAAAGTGCAATGACGTCTACTTGAACCGGCGGCATGATTTGTTTTGAGTACTGCAAACAACTCGAAAGTGACATGGTGAGCGGAAATCAGATTGTCACCTTCTCACCATGTCACCTTGTCACGTCTTTACCCTATCAAAAGCTACGCCTCGGCCGGCGCCCCAGCGCGGAAGCGTTGGAACGCCTTGAAAGCATCCCAGGCCAGGAACAGGGCCGCAATCACCAAAAAGATGGCAATGCCGCCCGCCAGAATGTTGCCGATCAGGCCGTCAATGGGCATGTTCGGCGTGGTGGCAATTTGCCGGAACACGTTGTAGGCCGTGATGATCAAGGCCGTAATCGTGGTCACAAACATGAACAAGAACGGGATCAGCGTCCACATATAGTTCTTGCCCTTGGACATTAACCACAACGTGACCAGCAGCAGCGCCAGCGAGGCCATCAACTGGTTCGCGCCGCCAAACAACACCCAGATGCGCGCCCAGAAGCCGGTCCAGATCAAGATCGCCGATAGGACCAGGGCCACGATGGTGCCAAAGGTAGCATTCTTGAACAGGGGCACGCTCTCGCCCAAAAACTCGGCTGAGGCCACGCGCATAAAGCGCACCACCAGATACATGATGGTGAGCGCCATCAACGTCAAAAAGACCGAGCCGTAGGGCAAGCCAAACGACGTGGGCACACCTATCTTGGCCATCATTTGGCTCAGGCCGGTCGCAAATATGCCCGCATTCTTGCCAGCCGCTACCAACAGCACGTAACCCGGCTTTTCTGCAGTGCCCACAAAGCCTGTGGTCGCGCCCACGCCGACCACGGCGGTGAGCAACGAGAGCACTGCCAGGAACATTTCCAGGAACATGGCGCCGCCGCCCACGAACAAGGCGTCGCCTTCTTTTTCAAGCTGGCGGGCCGTGCCGGAAGACGAGACCAGGCTGTGCCAGCCAGAAACCGCGCCGCACGCGATCGTCACAAACAGGATCGGCCACAGCGGCCCCAGCGCCAAGGGCAGCTTGGCAACGCCTGTGCAATCCGCCGCCTGGCACAGGTTGCCATCCCAATTGGTAAAAGCCGGGAAATCCGCCGGAAAGCCCGGATGCCAAATCAACAGGCCAAGGGTGCCGGCCAGGATGCCCAGAAAAACAATCCAAAAGGCCACATAGTTGATCGGCTGCGCCCAGCGCCAGATCGGCATCACTGCGCCAAAGTAGCAAATGATCAACGCTACCAGGCTCCAAATGAACTGCGCCTGGGTGACCGAGCCAAAGATCACGGGCGGTTTTTCACCGCCGCTGATGGTCGTAAAAATGGCCTTGACGCCCGGCAGCGTCCCCAGCCAAATGCCCACAAAGGCCAGAACGACGGTCAAGGCGCTGACCAAAATAATGTCCATCTTCCATTTGTACGTCATCTGGCCCGCCAACAAGCCGACGGCAATGACCAGCAACACGCCCAGCGGCGCGGCCGGATTGGTCAACAGGTCGTAACCGACGATCTTGCCGAACGCGCCCATGATGAGCAGCAAGTAAAAATAGATGAACATCAAGAGGATGGTGCGCGCCCTGGGAGAGATGAAGCGATAGCTTAGAGCGCCAAAGCTCTGCCCTTCTTCGCGCACGCCCAAAATGATGCTGGAATAGTCTTGCACCCAGCCAATGAAAAAGGTGCCGAATATGACCCACAACAGGGCCGGCAACCAGCCCCACTGCACTGCCACAATCGGCCCGGTGATAGGTCCCAGGGCCGCGATGGACTTGAACTGGTAGCCAAACAAAACGTTGCGGTTAGCGGGGGTAAAGTCCACGCCGTCCATGTACATCTTGGCCGGCGTCGCCTTCTTGTCGTCGGGCCGAATGACCTGGTTGTGGATGGTCCTGGCGTAAAAGCCGTACCCCAGGGCAATCGCCGCTGCGCCGACGATGAGTGCCAATACTGCATTCATTTCTTTGCTCCTTATTGCAACTGGTGGCTGAGAAGCTTGATTCGAATGCTTCGAGCCTATACAACGATGGAATTGATTCTGACAAATAGGCCCTGTCTAACACTCTACCTCGATATTCATCACCTCCTTTTGCAACTCAAAGCAAGCAACAAGCGCTTTGACTCACACTTTTAAAACGACAGCCCTGCCCAATTCAAGCCCAGGCAGTTCAAGGTATGCACGATGAATTTTCGCGGTTTGCTCATCTGGCGCGTGCGCCAAACCATTATAGCACTCCACTTGTCGCCTCGTCAAGCCGAAAATAGTCGGTTTTCAGAGAGCGATCAAGTTGATTTTACCACGTTGTCTTAGAATTAGTTGACCTTTGCCGGGGTTGGCTGTAAAATTTCGAACGCAGAGAACGAGCCAAGTGTGATCAACTGAACGGTTGCTAAAAAGTAAAACCTGACGGAGGAATGGAAATGACCAAGCTGCTTGAGGGAAAGGTCGCCGTGGTAGCCGGGGCCACTCGTGGAGCCGGGCGCGGAATCGCCTGCATGCTCGGTGCGGCCGGGGCTATTGTCTATTGCACAGGGCGCAGCGTGAAGAGCAATCTTTCATCTGTCAACCGGCCAGAAACAATCGAAGAAACTGCCCAGATGGTCGCGGCGTATGGTGGGGTGGGCCTCTGGGCGCAAGTTGATCACACCCAGCCCCATCAAGTCCAATCTCTGTTCGAGCGGGTCAGGCAAGAACAAGGACGCCTGGACATTTTGGTGAACAACATGTCGGGCGATCAATATATGACCACGGGGATGCTTTCTGGCAAAGAACCTGTACCCTTCTGGAACTATCCAATCGAAAAGGGACTGGCTGCGCAAGTCAACGGAGTCCATACACACCTGGTCACCAGTTACTATGCTGCGCCGCTGATGATCGAGCAGCGCCAAGGGCTGATTATCGAGGTCACAGATGGAAATCAACTGGCCTACAACAACGTTGGAGTATACTACAGTCTCTCCAAGACCTCGCTGGTGATGTTGGCTTATCTGATGTCCGAAGAGCTCAAAGCATACGGAATCGCTGTCGTTTCTCTCACACCTGGCTGGCTGCGCTCGGAGACGATGCTCGACGGTTTTGGAGTGACGGAAGAGAACTGGCGCGATGCGCTTGCCCAAGAACCAGATTTCGCCTCATCAGAAACACCCTTTTACATCGGGCGAGCCGTCGTGGCCCTGGCGGCAGATCCGAACGTAATGCAAAAGACAGGACACGCGCTAAGCGCAGGGTACCTGGCGCGCGAATACGGCTTTACGGACGTGGACGGCGCGCAGCCGCCTGGTTACCCTGGCTATTGCAAAGAAGGCGCGTTCAAAAACGGCGGCTTTGTGTCTTTGGAAGATGGAGAAAACTGACCGGCAGCCCAATGAGGCCGCCGGTCAGCTCTTTTTACGCGCGGCAGGCTTTTTAGCTGGCGGCTGTTTCGCCTTGCCCGCCGCTTTGGCTTTGCCGCCCGGGCGGGGCGGGCGCGGCGGAGCGGGCAACAAGGCGTGCTCCAGCACCTGGTCCATGTGCTCGATCAGCACGAAATTTAAATCTTGCAACACCCGCTTGGGAATATCTATCAAGTCTTTTTTATTCTTCTTGGGCACCAGCATCGTCTTGATCCCCGCGCGGCGCACTGCCAGCGACTTTTCTTTCAATCCCCCGATGGGAAGCACGCGGCCGCGCAGCGTGATTTCGCCCGTCATCGCCACGTCGCGGCGCACCGGCCGCCCGGTAAAGGCCGAAATGATTGCCGTGGCAATCGTGACGCCGGCCGAGGGGCCATCTTTTTGAATCGCGCCTTCGGGCGCGTGGATGTGAATGTCCATTTTTTCAAACAGCTTGTGGTCAATGCCCAACTCTTGGGCGCGGCTGCGCGTATAGCTAAAAGCTGCCTGGGCCGATTCTTGCATCACCTCGCCCAACTGGCCGGTCAGCGTCAGGGCGCCCTTGCCCTCCATCAGCGTCACCTCCACCGGCTGCAAATCGCCGCCGCCCTCGGTCCACGCCACGCCCGTCGCCACGCCGACCTCGTCTTTTTCTTCGGCCAGGCCGTAATCGTAACGCGGCGGCCCCAGATAGCGTTCCACCACCGGGCGCGTCACGCTGCGCCGGAAGCGCTTGTTTTCTGCTATGCGGCGCGCCGTCTTGCGGCAAATGTTGGCAATTTCACGCTCGAGGTTGCGCACACCCGCCTCGTAAGTATATTCGCGGATCATTGTTAAAAGCACGGCTTCGCTAAACATCAACTGCGCGGGCTGCAGGCCGTGTTCTTCGAGTTGGCGCGGCACCAAAAAACCCTTGGCGATAAAAGCCTTTTCTTCTTCGGTGTAGCCGGGGAACTCGATCACTTCCATACGGTCGCGCAGCGCTGGCGGGATCGTATCCAGCATGTTGCACGTGGTGACGAACAATACCTTGGATAAATTGTACGGCACTTCCAGGTAGTGGTCAGAAAACCCAAAGTTTTGCTCCGGGTCCAGCACTTCTAACAAAGCGGCGCTGGGATCGCCGCGAAAGTCGTCGCCCACCTTGTCAATTTCGTCGAGCATGAACAGCGGGTTGATGGTCCCGGCGCGGCGCATTGTCTGAATCATGCGCCCCGGCAGCGCCCCGATGTAGGTGCGGCGATGGCCGCGGATTTCCGCCTCGTCACGCACCCCGCCCAGGCTGACGCGGACGAACTTGCGCCCCAGCGCCTCGGCGATGGATTTGCCCAGGCTAGTCTTGCCGGTGCCGGGCGGCCCGACAAAACACAGCACCGGCGAGCGCATTTTTTCGGCGGCCAGCTTGCGCACGGCAATGTATTCCAGAATGCGATCTTTGGCTTTGGGCAACCCGTAATGGCGGCTTTCCAACACCTGGCGGGCGTGTTCCACGTCCAGGTTATCTTCCGTCGCTTCGTTCCAGGGCAAATCAATCAGCCAATCCAAATAGGTGCGGATGATGCCCACTTCGGGCGATTGCAGCGGCATGGCCTGGATACGCGTCAATTCTTTTTCGGCTTTGGCCTGCACTTCGTCGGGGAACTCTTTGGCGGCGATCTTGTCGCGCAGCTCGCCCAGTTCTTGCTGCTGCAAATCGCCCTCGCCCAACTCGGTCTGGATGGCCTTGAGCTGCTCTCGCAGGTAATACTCGCGCTGAGAACGGTCTACCTCGCGCTGCACCTGGGACTGAATCTGATCCTCGATTTCGAGCACATCCAATTGCTTGGCCAGCAAGATGCTGAGGCGCTGCAGGCGGTGGGCCGGATCAAAGGTCTCTAAAATCTCTTGGCGTTCGCTCACGCTCAACTCTATCGTCGAAGCGATTAGATCGGCCAACCACCCTGGCTCGTCCACGTTCATCGCAAACACGTAAGCGTCTTCGGACAAATTGCGGTTGAGCTGGACGACTTTTTCAAACAGCGCCAGCACGGCCCGCATCAACGCTTCGGTGGTGATGGGCTTTTCGACAGACTCCCACACAAGCCGCGCACGCACGCGATAGTACGGCTCGAGTTGCGTAAAGCTGAGAATTTCAACGCGGTGCTGTCCCTGTGTCAATACGCTGGTGGTGCCATCGGGCATGCGCAACATGCGCGCCACCGACACCTGAGTACCGATAGCGTACATGTCATCGGGCAATGGATCCTCAGCGTCTTGATTGCGCTGAGCCGCTACGATGAGTAATCCATTGCCTGCCTGGGCCGCCTCCATAGCCTTGATTGAGCGATCTCGACCGACAAGCAAAGGCGTCATCATGCGCGGGAACAAGACCATATCACGCACCGGCAATAGCGGGCAATCGAATGTATCCTCGTGCTCGCGCGGCGATGCCAGGGGAGCGTGGTCGGAACTGAGCGCCCACGGCTCGGTATCTGGAAAACTGGCGCCCGCCACAACATCGAACAATTCAGGCATAAGCATTACAAAACATCCTTTACGTCTTACTCGTCATCGTCATCATCAACGTCATCATTTTCCGGCAGCGCCTGGCCGCCGCGCCGTGCCCACATCGCGCGCGCTTCGGCCGCCACAAACAGCGAACCGGTTGCCACCACACCCGTCTCGGGGCCGGTGTGTGCCAGCGCCGCATCCATCGCCTCAACTATATCTTGGGCAATTTGAACCTGGCCGCCGCGCGCGCGCGCCAACCCGGCCAGCCAGGTCGGGTCGGCCGCGCGGGGATGATGCGAGTGAGTGAGCACCATTCGCCCGGCAAACGGCGCCAGCGCGTCAAACATCGAGGCAATATCTTTATCGGACGACGCGCCAAAAATAACCGTCCAGCGCCTGCCGGGGAACCATTCCTCAAGCGCGGCGACCAATTGTTGCGCCGAATCGCCATTGTGCGCGCCATCGCACACCAGCAGCGGGTCGGCGCTGAGAATTTCCAGCCGCGCGGGCCAGTGTACGTCTGCCAGGCCCTCGCGTATGTGGCGCGGCGACACCTCAAATCCCCCCTGCCCCAACTGCGCCAACGTCGCCAGGGCCGCCGTCGCATTGATCAATTGGTGGCGCCCCAACAGTCCCACGAACAGCGGCACGCGCTGGTGCGCCGCGCGTTCAAAGCGCGACTGGCCCGGCGGGATGACGAAGAAATGCTGCCCCTCGCCAGAAATCGCGCCCGGCTCAAAATTCCAGTCGCGCCCGACCAACACGAACGAACTAGCTAGTGTGGCGCAGCGCCGCTCAATCACCTCAAGCGCGGCGGGCGCTTGAGGCGCGCCGACCACCGGCACGCCCGGCTTGATGATGCCAGCTTTTTCGGTTGCAATTTGCTCGAGCGTGTTCCCCAGCCAGGCAGTATGGTCGAGGCTGAGTGACGTGATCACGCTCACCAGCGGCGCGACCACGTTGGTGGCATCCAGCCGCCCGCCCAGGCCAACTTCTACAACAGCCACCTGCACCTGCTGCCGCGCCATGTGCAGCAAGCCCAGGGCTGTGACCATCTCGAACCAGGTCAGACCGGGGATCGCCTCGACGTGCGGGGACATTTCGCTCACCAGCGCCGCCACCTCACCGCGCGCGATGGGCTGGCCGTTCACCTGCACCCGCTCGCAAAATGTGTGCAGGTGCGGGCTGGTATACAAGCCAGTGCGGAACCCGCCCGCGCGCAACATTGACTCGACCATGGCGCACACCGAGCCTTTGCCCTTGGTGCCGGCAACGTGAACAATTTTATACTGGCGGTGCGGATTGCCCAACCGGTCCAGCAATGCGTCCATACGCGCCAGGTCAAACGTCCCCGGCGTGTAGCTGACCGAGCGTTCTTTTTCGTAATTGGCAAACCGTTCCAGAAAAGCCAGTGACTCTTGATAAGAATACATACGATGTGTGTTTTTAAACCTGTTTCAGATACGACATTGTATCCTATCCGATAAGAAACGCAAGCGGGAATATTACGCTCAAACACGCTTACGGGAACTCGCCAACCACCATCGCGTTGTCCGGCAGCGGCTCGCCCTGCGGCGTCGCAGCGCGCAATCGCTCGCCGGTGACCCAGTTATAGATTCCCACTCGAATCTCATAGCGGGCTGGCGGCATCTTGTCTGGCAATAGAATGACGCGCCGCTCGCGAACCGTGTCGCCTGCCCGCCAAACATGCAAAGGCAGATTTCCCAACCAAGCATCGCCGTCGGCTTGAGCAACGGGCGGCTGGCTGGCCTGCCCCAGGTGAGCAAAGATGGTATGATGGGGCTGCGCTTCTGACAAGCTGAGCCAGGTCAGCGTGAGAGTCAACTGTCCGGCTTGCACCTCAAGCTCGGCCGCCTGGAGGCAAAGCGTCTGCTCAAACACCGCTAAACGGCACGCGGGGGCGGCAGAGGCTGAAGGGATAACCGCCCCAAGCTGTTCAAGTTCAAAACCGCCACCAGCCAGGTAACGAGACACGTAAACCCCATCCACCTGCCGGGCCAGCTCGTACAGTGGAGCGGCTGGTTCAACCGCAATTCCCCGCATGTCCACGCGGTAAGGGCCTGCCTCGCGCGCCTCCGCATCCAGGTGGGGCATGGTGCGCGAAATCGCGCGAGGATATTGGCCAGACACGATGGCCGGAAATGCTCCCAAATCAACTGAAACTGGCGCCAGGGTGAGACCCCAGTACCCCAGGGGATAGGGGGATTGCTTGGGAGCATAACGGTCGGGAAAGTTTATCACGAGCACGCGAGGTTCTCCACTCTGCGCGGCTCGAACCCACTCAGCCAGATGAGCCGCGCCATCGGCGTACAAGCGCTGAAAGCCGCTCACCAACAACACGCTTTGTAAAGCAATCAATCCAACCAGGAACATTCCCACGCCGCGCCACACCCGGCGGGCCAATGTTCCATTTGCCGGCGGCAAGAGGGCGCACGCCCACATCATGGCAATGCCAGGAGCGGAATAGTAAAACAAACGCGGCGAGACGCTCACGTAACTATACTTGAGGCCAATCGCAGACGGCGCTATTCCCAGCAATGCAAACGCCAATCCAAACACCGCCTGGCGCCCCCGGCCCGCGCGCCGCGCCGCCGCCAACAGCCACGCCACGATCACGCCAAACATCGCCAGCAGCACAGCCGGCGCAAGCGTTTGTCCCGCTTCGTAACCGGCAGGCCGGCCAATCAAGAGCAGTCCCTGGAGAAAATAAAGCCAGACCGTTGCCCTGAACGTCGGCGCGATGTAACCGGCCTGGCGCGGGAGTTGAAACCACGCGAGCATGAACGCCGCGGCGATGAGAATATACACCAGGGGCAATCCAACATGTGGACGCTGATCCTTGGCGCGCCAGTATAACATCACTTCCAAAAGCAGCGGCAGGCCGGCCAGCGTCACCGTGCTTTCTTGGGCTGTCAGCGCCGCCAGAAAGAAAAGTAAACTCACGCCGGCGGCCGTCCAGGCCTTGCGGTGGTCAGGCGAGGCCAGGCTCTGCCGGGCAATCAGATAAGCCAGCCATGCGCTGTTTTGAAGAACAGTTGCCACTGGTTGATGCGCCACAGCCCACGCCACGGCCTGGTGCGAAAAAGGATAGCAGGCTACCAGGCCGGCGACCGCAAGCGGCTCGAACTTGCGCAATCCTACGCGGCGGCAGAGGGCATAGACCAGGGCCACATTGAGCACGTGCCATCCGATCTGCGCCGCGTGCAACAGCGGCGCGTTGAACGTGCCATCCGCGTTCATAAACAAGCGGTGATACAGCAGTATCACCGGCCGGTAGAAATGATAATCGGCGATGGGTGCGGCGAGCGCCCACACCGATTTATTTGCAATGCGGCTCAGCCAGACGGGATCATCCCAAATAAAGCCCAGGCTCACAGCCGGCGCGTAGAGCCAGGCCGCGCCCAAGAGGATTGCGACAACGAATAATACGTGAACGCGGTCAAGGCGATACATCAGCCGCCTCGACGGGCCGCGCTGTGTAGCGCCAACCCGTCTCTTTAACTTCTCGCAGCAAAGTTATGCCAGCCACCCCGTACACCAGCGCCGCCAACATGAGCGTCGCGTGAAAACCAACGTGAATAGCCAGCGCGATAGACAAGGCCGACCCCAGCACCGAGGTCACACCATTGATGCCCCACAGCCAGGGCACCACGCCCGGCTGGCGCGTCCCGGCCCAACGCATCCCAGACGGGAACGGTATCCCCATCAAAAAGCCGAGCGGCGCCAGGCGAATCACCGTGATGGCCAGGCGGACTGGCAAGGGTTGGCCGATGGTTTGCTGCACAATCCAATCTCCCAGCGCCGCGTACACCACCACCAGCCCGACGAGCAAAGCAAACAACCACGTGATGCGTGAAGCAAGCCGCTCGTCCGATTGCCGCCCGCTCCACAAACTGCCCAAGCCGCTGAACAACAGCAGCGAGAAAAGAACAATGGCTAACGAATAGACCGGTCGCCCCAGGTACACGGTGAGCCGCTGGATGGTGGGCACCTCGACCAGCATAAACGCCATCCCCAGCGCCGCAAAATATCCCAGCAACCTGGCCGACGGGCGGGCCAGTCCCTTCCGCCGCGTACCCACCCACAACGGGATAATGATAAAGGTCACGCTTACCACGGCCATAATGCCAATCACCGCCGCCAGGATCAAGCTGGCCTCCAGGCTCGTCCGGTAAACGCCGCTGGCGCTGAGCGAAGAATCCAAAAGATCGCCAAAGCGCACCAGGTTGAAAAAGAAAGGCCGGTCATCTGAGGCGGGCGAGATGTCCAGCGGATATTCCGCTACGAGCGCCGCGCGATTGTCCGCCGCAATAAAACGCCCCACCTCATCCTGGGGTGACAAACCAGGCGCGTAAATGACTACAAAGTCAAGCTCCGCTGCCCGCGCCTCGAGGGTTTGTATTTCATCCGAAGTAAAGGGGGTACGCTTGAAGAGCGCCGTCGCCATCCCTTCGGATTGGCCGCTGGCATTGGGGCGCGCCACCACCGCCACGTGCTGGCGCGCCTCGGCCACGCCTGCGGCCTCCCAGGCAGTCATGGCCGTAGATACCAGGCGCATCGTCTCTGCCGGGCGTTCGGTCAAATACCACCGAGACACGGTCAGCATGCCGCGATCCGTCAAATGGTCGTAATAGGTTTTAAACGCCTCCACTGTATAGAGGCTATTTTCAGAAAGTGCGAACGCGCCCGAGCCGCCAGCGGCCCACGTATCAATCAACGAAGCCTGGATGAGATCGTATCGTTCTGGACTGCGCGTGATATAACCCCGCGCGTCATCTACCTCAATCGTCACATCGGGGCGCTCGTAAAGATGGCCGGCGAACTCGGCAAACGGGCCGCGCACCGCGGCCACCACCGCAGGGTTGACCTCCACAGCCGTGACGTGCGGCGCGCCCGAAGCCAGCGCCGCCAGCACGTCTCGCCCGCCGCCCGGGCCAATCACCAGAGTCTGGGGACGCTCGACCAGATGGTATGCAAAAGAGGTGAGATCGTAGCGCAAAAATTCGACCTCGCCGAGCGAGCCGCGAAATTCCTGGATGGGCGTGCCGGCGACGGCGTCAATCAGCAGCAGCGCGTGATTAAGATAGCGCCCTCCCTGAACCGTCTTGTCCCAACCACCGGGGGACACTGACCAGAAAAAGGGATAATAAGAAATATCGTAAACCGATACGCGCGAGTGGGCATTCCATTTTTCATAGATGCGCGGCGGCTCTTGCCCCCCCGCTTTATTCACCGAGATGGTGAGCCAGTTGTGAGTGGCATTGCCCCACACCAGGCCCACCGCTGCCAGCAGGCCCACCGCCGCCAACACTTGGGAGTATTTTTGCTTCCACAGAAAAGCCAATCCTGCCAGGGCCGCCACGGCGCACACCGCCAGCACTGCGCCCACGCCGCCCAACAATTCTAATGCCGCAATGCTGAACAAGCAGCCCAGCGAAGCGCCGGTCAAGTCGGCCCAGTAAATCCGACCGGCCTGCTCTGGCCAGGCTGAAAGCGCCAGCGAAAGCGCCAGGCCGGAAAAAAAGAAGGGCATGGTCATGTCGAGATAAATGAGCAGCAATCCAACAATCTGCCCAAACGAAAAACTGGCCCGCCCAAGCGTCAACTGAAAGGGAATGTAGCGGTACAAAATAAACGCAATGGGCACCGAAGCGGCCATGGCCAGCGCCGCCCACCCAATCCAGCGCTGCGCCTGCTGCGGGCGGGCTGCGGCCGGAAAGAAATACAGCACGATCCCCGCGACGGCGCTCCCCATCAACGCCATGGAAATGGCGAGAAAGGCAAAGTGATACCACATCGTCACAGAAAAAATTCGCGTCAACACAACTTCGAGCGCCAGCGTGCTCACGCTGACGAACAAGACACCGATCAGTTGGCGATATTTCAGTTGCATCTAAAATTCCTCACATAGCGCGCCCATCACGCGCCGCCTCAAAATCTCGCCCTGGCGAGTCAAGCAATTGTATCCAATCCGCCCAGAAAAGCAACCCCGTTTTGCCCGGCTTCTTCGAGTATGTTATAATCTCAAATTATGACAACTTTAAAGAAACCTTACTTGTCACTTGTTCGCCAGTTGGGCATCGTCATTGTGCTGGGCGTGTTGTTGGCAATCATCGCGGGCTGCGGCGCCCCGCCGCTTATCGCCGCCGTCGAACTGTCGCCCTCTACCATCACGCCCAACGGCGACGGCGATGCCGACGCCGCGCGCGTCACCTATACGCTGGGGCGCAACGCCGTCGTTTCAATCTATTTGCAGGACGCGCAAGGGCGGCGCTCGGACTTCCGCACAGCGCTGCCGCGCACGCTCGGCGTCCACGAGGTGCTGTTTGGCGGCATCATTGACAACCGCATGCTGACCAACGGCGTCTATACCTGGACTTTGGAAGCCAGCGACGATACGGAAACCGCCCGCCGGACGGGGCAATTGGTCATTGCCGACGCCGATACCGAAGCATTGGTCCTGACCAAACTTACCGCCTCGCCGCCTATCTTTACGCCCAACCGCGACGGGTTGAGCGACCGGGCGACGATCAACGTAGCCGTGAGCAAAGACGCCACACTGCGCGTCTATTTGCTCGGAGCCGACAGGATCGAATACCCCGTGACCGAAAAACCAGGCTTGCGCAAGGCCGGTGAAAAAGGACTGCATACGTTTGATTACGACGCCGGCGTGGACCAGGGCGCCGAGCCGCCGCCGGACGGCGTCTATACCGTCGTAGCCGAGGCCACCGACCTGGTGGGCCAATTCGCGCAGCTCACCGCCACGCTCACCATTACCCAGGCCGGCGTGCCGCGCGCCGAAATTGTGGACGGCGAAGTCGAGTTCAATCAAACCAGCTTTGTGCTGAGCGGCACGCTGTACTTTACGCTGACAGTTGAAAATTACGGCACGGTGCCCATCCGCACCAGTGGGCCGCAGTCCGGCGAGTGCTATACGATGGACCAGAACTTTAACGCCCCGCGCCCCGAAAAATCCATCGGCTACCCGGAAGAATCCGGCGCGTGGCGCGTGGGGATGGATTTTGATACGTCGCTGCGCAACTATACGTTTCGATGGGCGGTCGGCAGCCCAGCCGAGCTGGACGTTGTGACGATAGACGGCCAGAAATTTTACTATCTCGCGCCGGGCAAGCGCGGCGTCGTCACCGGCTGCATCCGCCTGACCCACATTCCCCCGCGCAACCCGCTCTATTTTTGGGCCGGCCTGATTCACGAAGACGTAGAGATCACAACGCTCAACAACCGCGTGGACCCGCACCAGATCACGATTGACCAGTTGTCATCTCCTGTAGCTGACACGTGCGATTGCGATAAATGATCGGCATACTCGCTACGCCCAAGCGCACACTGTTAGGACAAATGTCAAAATGAGTTTTTCACAAGTTGCCAGTCAGCTTTTAATTTCGCTGAACGACCAACACGATTTGACTTTGCTAAGCAATCCACGCTCGCTAGACACATTCATAAGCAAGTGTTATTCGCCTTATTCCAATCAGGCTCTCAGAGAATTTTTAGAGTCAAATGTGACTGCGCCTCGGGAGTATATAGCAGCTCCATTGCCTGAAAGCCTGGCAGCTGGGAAAAATACGTATGTTTATGACGCTCATACCTACCACACCAAAGTTCCTCCCCAAGCCATTTCATGCTTGATAGAGCGCTTCACACAGCCAGGTGACCTCGTGCTGGATCCATTTTGCGGCTCTGGCATGACAGGTGTAGCTGCGCTTAAAGCGCGTTGCAAGCCCATCCTGGTTGACCTCTCACCTGCGGCAACGTTCATCACCATGAATTTTCTTACTCCTATGGACGGGCGCAAGTACATGCAGGCCGTCAAACAGATTCTTGCCGTCGGACGCGCGGAAGGAATATTGCTCTATGGAACTAGATGCCGGAGATGTGGCAAGCTTGTTCCTATGGAGTACATGGTATGGAGTTACGGATTGATATGCGAGTTCTGCCATCGGGAATTTGTGCTGTGGGATGTGGCCCGCGACGAGCGCAAGGATGTGCGCGAGAGCAAGATCAAAACCGAGTTTGATTGTCCACATTGCGGCCAGCATTTGCAGAAGCGCAAGCTGCAACGCACTCGTGTATATCCGGTTCAAGTTGGGTATCGTTGCTGTGATTCTGGACAGCAAGAGTCCAAAGCCATTCCAGATGAGCATGACCTGAACGTCATCCACGCCGCCAATAGCGCTGACTTTACGCACGAGCTGTGGTATCCTACTGCAAGGCTTCCCAACGGGGACAATACCAAACAAGCTATTACTCATGGCTTTGAGTCTGTAGATGCCCTCTACACAGCAAGGAATTTGTGGGTTATGGCGCGGTTGTGGGACACTGCTCGCAGGTGGCCGGACACTGAAACAGGTTTGAAATTAATGTTTACAGTTACATCTCTTTATCAAAGGGTAACTCGCCTATCCGAGTTCAGGTTTTGGGGCGGCAGCGGCAACATTGCCAATTACAATGTGCCGATGATCTTTAACGAACAGAATGTGTTCAAAGTTTTCGAGAGAAAAGCCAAGACCATCCGATATTATCTCGAAACATGGGGGCACAAGCCCGAAACGCCTTTCTGCATATCAACACAAAGCGCCACCGATTTGAGCGCGATTCCAGATAATTCGATTGACTATGTTTTCACCGATCCACCATTCGGAGGCAATATCAATTATTCCGAAATGAATTACCTGTGGGAAGCTTGGCTGGGCGCGTTCACAGACGCGACTGATGAAGCTATCATCAATCGCTCGCAAAAAAAGGCGCTTGAGGATTATGGCGGATTGATGACACAGGCGCTGAAAGAAATGTATCGAGTGCTCAAGGCGGGGAGATGGCTTACATTGGTGTTCCATAATTCGTCGGCCCAAGTTTGGGCGGCTATCCAGGCAGCTCTTTTGTCGAGCGGTTTTAGGATTGAGACAATTCAAACACTCAACAAACGGCACGGAACATTTAAACAATTTGTTTCCGAAAACGCTGTTGGGTATGATTTGGTAATTCATTGCAAAAAGACCTCAACCCCTGGCGTGGCAGTTTCGCACTTGGTCACTTCTTATGCTACAGTGCGCGAGTTCATAGAGCGCACCTTCAGGCAAAACCCCAACGAGTTCATCGTCCACTATATGCATGTCAAGCGACAGGACGAGTTAGACAGCCGCAAGTTGTATTCGCTGTGGTTAAAAGAACAAATGGAATCTGGCAAGGTCGTGGATCTAGATTACGAGGAATTTCGGGATACAGCGAATCGCGTTATCCACGAGTTTCCCGCCGAATAGATACAAGGAGCAAAGCAGTGAGATATCCGAAAACGCTCTCGGTGTTTACGAGAAAAGAGTTTGCCAGGGCGCATACTTTCTTAGCTTCACAAGTTGCCACGATGATGGGCAGGAAATTTGAGGAAGGCGATTGGGCAGAGGTATATTGCGCCGCCAAGAATATTCCACATCACGGCTGGAGCAACCTCAATATAGATGTTATGCATAAGCGGCTTGGCGTCGAACAAAAGATGTTGTGCGTCCGATCAGACAAAAGCATCAGGGAACATTGCGGAACCAGCATGATGCACCCCGCCGCGACGCGCTCCATCAGAGTGTCGTCAGCGAAGGGGGATCCGACCAAAATAGCGCAGGAGGTGCTTCGCCAGTACAGCGAATTGATTCAACGGCGTCGCCAGAAGGTGGCCGAAAATGTCCCTGGCGCGGAACCGGACATGCGGATTGGTTGGCTGCTTTGGCAAGAGAGCCTGAAGGAATTTCTGTATTTTGAAGAGGAAATGCTCGAGCCGAATCCTGATGATTATTGGGCCGAGTGGAAAGAAAGCGGAGGCGGGGCGCGTAAAACGAGCAGGAACCTTTGGGTGTATGAAGTCGAGACAGGCAGAAAGCGATATTCCATAACCACAACCGCTGGGGCAAAAATTCAGCCATATTTTGATGTACCGCCCCCCAAAGACCCCAATCTATATTACTTTTGTGTGCAAGGAGAAGATCTCAAGAACGGCTTGGTTCGAGTATGGGTTACCTGTACGACTGCACTGCTTTTGAAGCAGTTGTTTGGCGATCTTGATAAAGATACAATCAGTACTGCGATTATCAATGCAGCCAGTACACTTGCTCAGATTGAGGAAGAAAGAGACAAGTCCGCCGCTCGATTCGATTTGGCAGAGCCGATCCTGATCACTGTCGAAGCCTATAAAAGCTTGCTCGAGGCTTTTGCTGGTGTCAGTGATGAACACAGAATTCAACTCTTTGCTCGTTACATTTCAAAGGGAGACTAATGTTCCCCCTCGACCTCGCCATCGTCATCATCAGTTGGAACGTGCGCGACCTGCTGGCCGCCTGTCTCGACTCAATCTCCCATCTCCAATCTCCACCCTCCACCCTCCACTCTCCACCCTCCGACCTCCACCCTCAAATCATAGTCATAGACAACGCCTCAAGCGACGGCAGCGCCGACATGGTGGCAAGCCGCTTCCCGCGCGTGCGCCTGATTGTCAACCAACACAATCCCGGCTTTGCGGGCGGCAACAACCAGGCCATGCGCGCACTGGGATTCCCAATCTCCAATCTCCAACCTCCAACCTCTCCCCCCCCTCGCTACGTCCTGCTCCTCAACCCAGACACTGTAGTGCGTGATCGAGCGATAGAGACAATGGTCGGCTTTATGGACGCCACGCCACAAACTGGAGCGTGCGGCGCGCGGCTGGTATATGGGAACGGCAGCTTTCAACACAGCGCCTTTGGCTTTCCGGGCTTGACTCAAATCGCGCTCGACTTTTGGCCGCTTCACGGGCGATTGCTCGACAGCCGCTTGAATGGCCGCTACCCACGCCAACTGTACGCGGCAGGCCAACCGTTCGAGGTAGACCATCCGCTGGGCGCGTCGCTCCTGGTGCGCGCGGAGGCCATTGCCCAGGTTGGCCTGATGGACGAAGAATACCACATGTACTGCGAAGAAATTGACTGGTGCTGGCGCATCAAGCGCGCCGGCTGGAAAATTTATTGTGTGCCGCAAGCCGAGATTGTCCACTATGGCGGGCAGTCCACGAGCCAGGCGCGCCCGGACATGATTGTGGCGCTGTGGCGCAGCCGCAAGCGGCTGTATGGCAAATATTACCCGGCATGGAAACAACGCCTGGCGGCCCGGCTTGTGCGGGCAGGGGCGCGCGCCGAAATCTGCCGCGCCGGACAAAATAGCGCCGCCGCTGGCGCGTATCGCCAGGTGATTGAGATGTTTTCGTAAAGCCGGGTCACGTTTCAAGATTGGAGGTAAATAATGAGCAATTTGATAGACAAAATTCGCACCATGATTAACGCCCAACTGCGCGGGCCTCGCCATCCGCGTCCTGCCCAGGTACAGCCCGAGCAGCAGCCTGCCGAGCCGCCCCGTCCCGCAGAAAGAGTGCCCGAAGTGACGGAGGGCCGCCCGCGCAAAATTCAAGCCGAGGTGAGCGAAGCCAAACCGGAAGCGGCCGCGCCAGCGCCAACGCCGCCAGCGCAGCCTGCTGCTCAACCCACGCCTTCTGGCCGCAAGGACGAACTGGACCAGGGCCGCGTGGCCGATATGCTCAAGCGCAATCGGCCCAAATAATACGCCGCTATGCAGCCAGTCCCCACTTTGCAATCTTACCCCTCCCTCGTCGCCATCGTCCTGACGCTCAACGAGCAGCGCCACATCGCCGACTGCATCGAGAGCCTGGCCTGGGCCGACGCCGTCCTGGTATTCGATAGCTTTAGCGCCGACGAGACCGTCACCATTGCGCGGCAGCACAACGCGCGCGTGATTCAATGCCGCTTTGAGAATTACGCTCAGCAGCGCAACGCCGCCTTGGATGCTATCGGCGGCATTGACTGGGTAGTCTTTGTGGATGCGGACGAGCGAGCCACGCCGGAATTGGCCGCCGAGATTCGCCGCACGATCCAGACCGACGACATAACGGCAGGGTATTACGTCCCTCGCCACAACTATATCTTTGGCAAACTCACGTTGGGCGCGGGCTACTGGCCCGATTACCAGATGCGCCTGTTGCGATATGGTCACGCCCGCTACGAGCGGCCCGTCGAAGAAATCGCTGTGCTGAACGGCCCGGCCGGCCACTTGAACAATGCACTCATTCATTACAACTATGATACGGCGGCGCAATTCCACGCCAAGCAGCGCGCGCGCGCGCACCTGGAGGTGGACGCGCTGCGCAAGAAAAATATTCGCCCCAAGGCGCGGCAACTCGTATCGCAGCCTGTAAAACACTTTTGGTGGCGCTTTATCACCTTGCGCGGCTACCGTGACGGGCTGCATGGCCTGCGGCTATGCGCGCTGCTCAGTTATTATTATGGGTTTCTACCCTATTTTCGCCTGTGGCGCGCAGGTTGACGCTATTTTCCCCCCGTGATATACTTTTGCCAATTGATTTTGGAGGTCAGAGAGCAAAGCCGCGGCATAGCGGCCAGGTGGGAATTTTAGATCCTAATGAACGAGCCTGTGCTGGTGCTGAATTGCAATTACGAGCCGCTGAACGTGTGCAACACACGGCGCGCCATGGGATTGCTCGTGGTAGGCAAAGCGGAGATTATCGCGAACGGGCGAGGCTACGTCCACACGGCCACGTCGGTTTTTCCGCGCCCCTCCGTCATTCGCCTGGAACACATGGTCCGCCGCCCGCACCTGCACGTGCGGCTGTGCAAGCGCGAAATCCTGCGCCGCGACGAATTCATTTGCCAGTATTGCGGCCAAACATCGGCCCACCTGACAATTGACCATATCACCCCACGCTATCGCGGGGGCAGTTTCACCTGGGAAAATCTGGTCGCGGCTTGCCCGCAGTGCAACCGGCGCAAAGGCGGCCGCACGCTGCAAGAGGCTCACATGATGCTGCGGCGAACTCCTTTTGAGCCGCGCCCTTCGGCGCAATACATCTTTGGCCGCCACGCGCGCCATTGCGGCGAATGGGAACCCTACCTGGCAGGCTGGTGAAAAATCAAGTTGACAGCGATGTAGAACATGATATAATAGCCAACGTACAGCATAGCACATTGGATGAAAAAGTGGGCAACCCCCACTTTTCTTTTATCCAGGCGCTTTGCCCCAGAAATACGCTTTGAACACCCCCCCGTAAACGGGGGGGTTGTTTAGTCTGGTTCTTGCAAAAGGTTCAGAGGATAGCGAGGTATGAAAAGCGAGTTCCTGCTGGCTTTTAATCAAATATGCACAGAGCGAAACCTGCCGCGCGACGTGGTGCTGCAGGCGCTTCAAACCGCGCTCGTTTCGGCCTACCGCCGTGACGTCAATGCCAGCGCGGCGCAAAACGTCGTGGCCGAAATTGATGCTGCCACGGGCATGGCACACATCTTTGTCGAAAAAGAAGTCGTAGAACAAGTTCAAGACGCGAACACCGAAGTCTCGTTAACCGATGCGCGTGCGGCTGTGCCAGACGCCCAGTTGAACGACATGGTGATGGTAGACAGCACGCCCGAAGACTTTGGCCGCGTGGCTGCCCAAATGGCCAAACAGGTGATTTTGCAGCGCATCCGCGAAGCAGAGCGCGACGCGCTATACACCAACTTTAGCGAACGCGAAGGCGAAATCATTAACGGCACCGTGCAGAGCATTACGAGCCAGGCCGTCGTGCTCAACCTGGGGCGCACAGAAGCCACCTTGCCCAAGAACCAGCAAGTGCCCGGCGAAAAATATTCGCTGCACCAACGCTTGCGCGCCTATGTGATGGAAGTGCGCAAGAGCTCGCGCGGGCCCCAAATCGTCGTCAGCCGCAGCCACAAGAATATGCTGCGCCGCTTGTTCGAATTAGAAGTGCCGGAAATTTACAACGGCACCGTCGAAATCAAGTCCATTGCGCGCGAAGCCGGCGCGCGCTCCAAAATCGCCGTGGCTGCCTTGCAGCCCGGCGTGGATCCGGTTGGCTCGTGCGTGGGCATGAAAGGCGTGCGGATTCAATCCATCGTCAACGAGCTGAACGGCGAAAAAATTGACGTGATTGAGTGGTCGAACGATCCTGCTACCTACATTTCCAAGGCGCTCAGCCCGGCGCGCGTGATGGCCGTATATGCCGACGATGATCCCCGCCACGGCAAGACGGCACAGGTCGTCGTGCCCGACGACCAGCTCAGCCTGGCGATTGGCCGCGAAGGGCAAAACGCGCGCCTGGCCGCCAAACTGACGGGCTGGCGGATTGACATTCAGAGTTCCTCTGAAGCCGCCGCCGAGCTTATCCAATACGTGCAAAATGAAGACGAGACCGCCAAACTGGGTCAAGGGGCCGCGCTGCTGCCCACTCTGAAAGCGGTCGTCGATCGTCACGCTGAACTCAAGCTGCCCTGGAACACCGAAGAATTGCACTTGCTGCGCAACATACTCGACGCTAAACATGCAACGACGTCCGCCAAGAAGCAAGCCGAGCGCGCCCTCGCCCGCGTCGAAACCACAACGCCAGCCCAGGCAGGCGGCCCGTCAGAACGTCAACTCGAGATTGAATCGCTGCTGGCGCGCATTCCGCAAGCAGCGCGAGGCGTCTCGCTGAACACCATTGGCCTGAGCGAGCGTGTTTTCAATCACCTGGAAAAAGCCAACCTGACCACAGTCGCCCAGATTTTGCAGCGCCTGGCGGCCGGCGACGAAGCCATGTTGTCAGTTGAAGGCATCGGGCCTAAAGCATTATCAGAGATCAAGAGCCGGATTGAGGCAAACAACTTGTGGTTCGAGCCTGAAGCCGCCGTTCAAACGGAGCCTGAGGTTCAAGCCGCCGCGCCGGTCGAAACGGCCCAGCTACCGCAGCCAGCCGTTGAAGCTGAAGCGACTGCTGTGGCCGCAGAGACGGCGAGCGCCGAGGCAGCCGCCGTCGAACCCGCGGCAGCCGAACAGGTTGCGCCCGCCGAAGCAGCCGCGCCACAGGTCGAACAGGCGCCAACAGGTGAGACTGCACCGGAAGCCGCCCAACCGGCCGATCAAAAGACCCCGCCACCCATCTTTGTGGTTGGAGCAGAACTGGAAGAAGACGAAGAAGACGAGCTTGCCAAAGGCGGCAAAGGCAAGAAGGGCAAAGACAAACGCCGTGACCGCAAACTGGTCTTTGACGAGCGCCTGGGGACGGTCGTGGCGCGGCACGAGCGAAAACCGGGGCGCGCGCGCGACGTGTGGGAAATAGACGAGTAATAAACACTTGCCGGGTAGGCGCGGAACCTGAGATGGTCAAAGGCAAATCGGTTCGGCAAAAGCACGTCCCCCAACGCACGTGCGTTGGGTGCCGCCAGACTCAGGGCAAGCGCGAAATGGTGCGTGTAGTACGCGCACCTGATGGACAGGTCGAGCTAGATCTCACCGGCAAGCGCCCCGGACGTGGCGCCTATGTGCATCGCGCCCGCGCATGTTGGCAGTTGGCTCTTGAGCAACACCATCTTGAATATGCGCTCAAGACGAGTCTGTCTGCCGAAAATCGCGCAGCACTTGAAAAATTTGCCCTGGCACTAGCAGAATAAAATAAACGTTTTGTCACCCTGCGCGAAGCGGAGGGGCTCGATCCTGCACAGGTTGTTGAGGTCCTTCCGCTTCGTTTCCTGTGCAGGCCAGGTGACGACGTCGCAACTCAAGCACGCTCTCAGAAAAGGGAGGTGTTTAATGACAAACGATACTCAAAAAACAATCGAGGTCCCCAGTTCTTTAACCGTGCGAGAACTGGCTATACTGGCCCATATCAGCCCGATTGACGTCATCAAGGAATTGATGAACGACGGCATTATGGCCAACATTAACCAAACGATTGATTACGACACTGCGGCCATCGTCTTGCAAGGATTGGGGTTCGAACCTTGCGAGCAAGTGATCGTCGAAGAACAGGCTGCCCAGGCCCCTCTAACGACACGCGAGCAAATGTACGCTGACGAAGACCCCACCAAGCTTTTGCCGCGCCCGCCAGTCGTCACCGTGATGGGACACGTGGACCACGGCAAAACGTCGCTGCTCGATGCCATCCGCAGCACCAACGTGGTGGCTGGCGAGGTGGGCGGCATTACACAGCACATCGGCGCGCACCAGGTAGAGCACGAGGGGCGCAAGATTACGTTCCTGGATACGCCCGGCCACGAGGCATTCACCGCCATGCGCGCGCGCGGCGCGCAAGTGACCGATCTCGCCATCCTGGTGGTGGCCGCCGACGACGGCGTGATGCCGCAAACGCTGGAAGCCATCGCGCACGCGCGCGCCGCGCACGTTCCCCTCATCGTGGCGCTCAACAAGATTGACAAACCCAATGCCAACCCCGAGCTGGTCAAAAAGGAGCTGGCAAACCACGGCGTGCTGATTGACGAGTACAGCGGCGATACACTGTGCATCCCCGTTTCGGCCAAACAGCGGCGGGGCATTGACGATTTGATGGAAGCCATCTTGCTGGTGGCAGACAATTGCCAGATCAAAGCTAACCCAGACCGGCCTGCCGTCGGCACCGTTGTCGAAAGCCGCATGGACAAGTCGCGTGGGCCCATCGCCACTTTGCTGGTGCAAAATGGCACGCTCAAATCCGGCGACGCGGTGCTGATCGGCGCGTTGGCCGGGCGCGTGCGCGCCATGTTCGACCAACACGGCAAAGCCGTGCAGCAAGCCACACCCTCGACCCCCGTCGAAATCATGGGGCTGCCCGACGTGCCAGAAGCCGGCGAACGCTTTGAGGTTGTCAAAAACGAAAAAATAGCCCGCGCCATGGCCACCGAGCGCAAGACAGCACAAAGCGCCCAGGCCAGCGAACCGGTCCGCCCGCGCATTGACCTGACGAGCATGTACGCCCTGGCCAAGGCCGGCAAGCTCAAAGAACTGCCCCTCATCCTCAAAGTGGATGTGCAAGGTTCGGCGGAACCGATTGTCAATTCATTGTGCAAACTGGGCAACGAGGACCTGAAGGTCAATATCTTGCACACGGGCACCGGCAACATTACCGAGTCAGACGTGATGCTGGCGGCCGCCTCTAATGCTGTGGTGATTGGCTTTACGGTCAGTGTGGACGTGGCCGCGCAACGCCTGGCCGAAGCGCAAGGCGTAGACGTTCGCCGCTACGACATCATCTACAAACTGATTGAAGACGTTGACAAAGCCCTGACCGGCCTGCTGGAACCGGTATACGCCGACAAGCTCGTCGGCTACGCCGAGGTACGCGCCACGTTCAAGATCAGAAGCGTGGGGATGGCCGCCGGGTGCATGGTGCGCGAAGGGGTCGTGCTGCGCAACGCCAAGGCGCGCATTGTGCGCGAAGGGCAAACCATCCACGAAGGTGAATTCGTTTCTCTCAAACGCTTTCAAGAAGACGTCAAAGAAGTCAGAGCCGGCTTTGAATGCGGTCTGGCCGTGAGCGGGTTTGCGGATTTCAGAGAAGGCGACGTGGTCGAAGCCTACGTCAAGGAGCGCGTAAGTTAATGCCAGATGCCGCAGGGATTGTTCCAGCCCGGCGCCCCCAAAGCCGCCGACAGCAACGCGTGAGCGACCAGATCAAGGTCGAAATCGCCGATTTGCTGGAAAAGCAGATACAGGACCCGCGCCTGGCGGGACTATCCATCACAGCCGTGGAAGCCAGCCCTGACCTGCGGCAGGCGACGGTGTACGTCAGCTCGCTGGCGGGGCAAGCTGGCAGCCAAGACGCGCTGGCCGGCCTGGAACACGCGCGCGGGTTCTTGCGCCGCGAATTGGGCAACCGGCTCAGGTTGCGCATAACGCCCAATCTGTCTTTCCGTTGGGACGCTTCGCTGGAAACGGGCGACCGTATTTCGCGTTTGCTGGATTCGCTTGGCCCGCTGGAGCCGGCCAGTCCTCTCGATACAAAAGATGACTCCTCGCCTTGAAAAGCCGATCCTCGCCGCGCGCCGGATACTGATTCTCACCCACGTCGCCCCCGACGCAGACGCCGTGGGTGGGGTATTGGCCTTGGGCAAAGCACTGCGAGCGTCTGGCAAGATGGTCGTAACAGCTTGCAGCGACCCCATTCCCGAACGTTACGCGATGCTGCCCGGCTCGGCAGACATTGTCAGCCAAATTGAACCGCAGGTGAGCGGAACGTTCGATTTGATTATCAGCCTGGACTGCGGCGATCAAAAACGTATGGGGCGCCTGTACCAGGAGGAATTGCACCGACACGTCCCACTGATTAATATTGACCACCACGTCTCCAACACCCAGTTCGGCAGCGTGAACTGGGTCAAGCCGGAGGCCGTATCCACAACGGAAATGGTGTTGGAGCTGCTCGACGGCCTGGGGATGCCGATTGACGCCGATATCGCCACGTGTTTGCTGTACGGCATCGTCGGCGATACACAGGCCTTGCGCACCTCCAACGTCACTCCCCAAGTGCTCGCCCACGCCATCCGGCTGATGCAGATAGGCGCGTCATTGCATCAAGCCATCGCCGACCTGTTCCAGCGCAAACCGCGCAGTCTGCTCGCCCTGTGGGGACGCGCGTTGAGCACAATGCAAATCCAAGATCGTATTGCCTGGACGGCCATCAGCGCCCAGGAGCGGCGCGCGTGCGGCTATCTATCTACCAACGGCACTCAACTGCCCAGCTTGCTGTTGGAGACAAAAGATATAGACATCGCCGCCGTCTTGCTCGAAGACGACAAAGGGGCTGTGGAAATCAGCCTGCGCGCCAGGAATGGTTTTGATATTTCCGGACTGGCGGTCGAGTGGGGCGGCGGAGGACACCCCAGCGCAGCAGGCGCCAAACTTCCCGGCCCGTTAAAAGAGGCGACCGAGCGCGTGGTTGGACGCTTGAAGCAGTATGTCAGCAGCGCGCCATCACCCACCCCCTGATATGTGATGCCTGACGTCGCTGCCTTGACAATCAGAACCACTCCGAGTATCATCAGAGCTATCAGGAGTGTGCTGCTATGGCAAGCCCCGAGCAATCCATACTTTTTCAACCTTTTCAACTTGGCAAACTCAAATTGCCCAACCGGCTGATTAAATCCGCCACGTATGATTGTATGGCGAGCAAGACAGGGGTTCCAGACGACGATTTGATCAGGCTGCATAAAATGATCGCCGATGGCGGCGTTGGGCTGGATATTCTTTCTTATGCTTTGGTCGATCCATCAGGACAATCCTTTACCAAGCAAATTCAACTTTACAACGATCTGGCCATTCCGGTCCTCCAACAACTCACCAAGACGGTGCACGCAGCCGGCGGGCGAATTGCCATCCAACTCATGCATGGAGGGCGCGCCGCCAGCGAAGAACTGTGCGGCGGCGTCACCTGGGCGCCCTCCCCCGTGCGCGATCCTGTTTACATGGCCGTGCCGCGCGAGCTAACTACCGCTCACATCAACAACCTGATTGACAAGTTCACCATAGCGGCCCAGCGCACCCAGTCTGCTGGCTTTGACGCGGTGCAGTTGCACGCGGCCCACGGCTATCTTATCAGCCAATTTCTCTCGCCGTTCACCAATCGCCGCAATGACGAGTGGGGCGGCGATGCGGAGCGGCGGCGGCGATTTTTGTACGAGGTTTACCACAGCATACGCAAGGCCGTGGGGGCCGACTATCCCATCCTGGTCAAACTAAACGTCACAGACGAGGTCAAGGGCGGGATAGAGGTAAGCGAGGTAGCGCAGACGGCAGCGGCGCTGGCCTCGTGGGGTATAGATGGCATCGAACTGAGTGGAGGCTTTTGCAACGACGCCGTCTTTAACATCAGCCGGGGCGGTGTTCCCATCGAAGTAGCACAGCGCGGCCAGCCGCTTTTCAAGCGCGCCGCCATCGGCGGGATGCTGCTGTTAATGAAGGGCAAAGTCGCCTTTGAGCGCGAGGCCTATTTTCTCGACAAGGCCATCCAAGTTGCCCGGGGCGTCAATGTCCCCATTTCATTGGTGGGCGGCATGCGCTCCAGGCAAGTGATGGAAGACGTGTTGAACACTGGCGAGATTGATCTCATCTCACTGGGGCGTCCCCTCATCCGCGAACCGGATCTCCCCCGGCGTCTGCAAACAGGCCAGGCAGATGCATCTACGTGCGTCAATTGTAATACGTGCCTGGCCGAACTGGCGCACGAAGCTCCTCTGCATTGCTATGAACCTTACGCCGACCAGCCCGATCCGTATGCAGGTTGGCTCACCTGATCTGCCCGGCGGCGGGCAAGTATCATCGCTGGCTGGCTAATCCCTCGTGATGGACGGCATTCTCAACTTCAATAAACCATCAGGCTGGACCTCGCACGACGCAGTGGCGCACGTGCGAAGGCTGATTCGTCAAAAACGCGTGGGGCACGCCGGGACGTTGGACCCGTTGGCTAACGGCGTATTGCTTGTTTGCATCGGGCAGGCCACGCGCGTATCCGAGTACCTGATGGCCGGCGATAAAACGTACCTGGCGCGCATCCGGCTGGGCGTGACGACCGATACCTATGATTCGGAAGGCCAGGTCACTGACACGCACGCCGTAAACGTGGACGAAAGCACTCTCTGCGTCGCGCTGCAACAATTCTTCGGCGAAATTGACCAGGTGCCGCCTATGTATTCGGCTCTCAAGCACGAGGGGCAGCCGCTTTATAAACTGGCGCGGCGCGGCGTGCACGTTGAGCGGCCCGCCCGCAGGGTGCGCATCAGTAGTATAATTTTGCATGAAGCGCACATGCCCGATCTGAGCCTAGAGGTGCATTGCTCCGGCGGAACGTACATCCGCTCATTGGCGCACGATATCGGACAGGCGCTTGGCTGTGGAGCGCACATGACGGCGCTGACGCGCCAGGCCAGCGGCACGTTTACGCTCGACCGCGCGCTGACGCCACAGCAACTCGAACAGGCCATCGCCGCAGATCGGCTGACGGAGCAACTTTACCCGCTAGATGCAGCGTTAAAAGACCTGCCAGCGGTTACGCTGGATGCCGAGACAGCGCGGCGCGTGCGGCACGGCCAAGAGGTTGATTTGCCGCTCCCGGCCGCGCCGGCCTGCCGGGCTTATGCAGATGGCGAGCTTGTCGCCCTCATGGTCTATCGTGCTGAAACCACGGCATGGAGGCCGGATAAAGTGTTTGTGTAATGCGCGAATCAAGTTTTACGCCTGGATGCCATGCAAGTTATTCACAATCTCACTGATTCCACAACTTTTTCCACCGCGCTAACCATCGGCGTGTTCGATGGCGTGCACCTGGGGCACCAGGCGCTTATCCGGCGCATGGTCGAATCGGCGCGCGCGCGCAACTGCCGCGCGGCGGTGGTGACGTTCTACCCCCACCCTTACGTTGTGCTGGGGCACGGCAAGCCCTATTACCTGACGTCTGTAGATGAAAAGCTGGCGCTCTTTGAGCAACTCGGCGTGGACCTGAGCGTGGTGGTTGATTTCACGCCGGAAACGGCGCGCACGCGGGCCGCCGAGTTTGTTGGGTTACTGGTCAATCAATTGCACATGGTCGAGCTTTGGATAGGGCACGATTTTGCCCTGGGATACGAGCGCGAAGGCAGCGCGACCTTTTTGCGGCAAGCCGGCCAGGAGCTGGGGTTCAGCGTCAACGAGGTGGACGCCGCCGCGCAAAGCGGTCAGATCATCAGCAGCAGCCGCATCCGCGACGCACTGCGTACCGGCGATGTGACAACAGCCGGCGAGTATCTAGGGCGGCCCTATCGCCTGGCGGGCAACGTCGTTGCGGGCGCGCACCGGGGGCGCGCGATTGGCATCCCCACAGCCAACCTGGATGTGCCGGGCGAAAAGGCCGTGCCGGCCGGCGGCGTATATGCCTGCATCGCGCACGCGGCGCAGTCGCGCTTTATGGCAGTGACCAATATCGGCACGCGCCCCACGTTCGATAATGGACACGGCACAATCGAAGCGCATTTATTGGATTTCGATGGCGAGCTTTACGGCCAACACCTCGCGCTCGATTTTATCGCCCGCCTGCGCGGCGAACAGAAATTCAATGGCGCGGCAGAGCTGGTGTCGCAAATCCGCCACGATATTGGCCGGGCGCGCGCGATTTTGGGCAAGGCAGGCTAACATTGGTGAATAAACTAACTCGTTCCATTTACATGCTCGACCCGCGCGCGCTGCGCCCGGAAGTGATTGCCGTGGCATTTGCCAAGACCAGCCGCAGCCCCGATACCTTTCGCGACATTGCCGCCGAGCTTTCAGATGCCAGCTCGGCCCAGTTCCACGAAAAGTGGGTGGTAGGCTATGGACACTCGTCGGTGGCCGAGCACGCCGTCTTGCACCTGGCGATTGAAAATGTCAGCCGGCTGGCAATCGAGACCATCCAAAACAACCGCCTGGCCTCGTATACCGAAAAGTCCACGCGCTACCAGATTTTCGATTGCGATAGCTATTACACGCCGCCAGAGATCGCCGCCTCGCCGCATGCCGAATTATATCGCCAGACGTGCTGCAAGCTGTTCGACACGTATCAAGCGTGCGCCGGGCCGCTGCGCGCGCTCGTCCTGGCCCCCCACCCTCGCCGCGAAAACGAAAGCGATCAGGCTTACGATAACCGCACGCGCAGCAAGTGGATGGATCACTTGCGCTTTTTGCTGCCCGCCGCCACACTGGCGAATGTGGGCATGACGGCTAACGCGCGCGTGCTGGAATACGCCATCAAGAAAATGCTCAGCCATCCGCTGCCCGAAGTGCGCGCCATCGGCGGCGAAATCAAACATGTCGCCCAGGCCGAAGCGCCAACGCTGGTCAAGTATGCAGAGTTCAGCCCTTACCTGGAACAAGTATCTGGTATTGGATATCCGGTATTGACTTCCCGTCCCCACCCCATCTCCAACACCTTGCTGGTTGATTATGACCGCGACGGTGAAACCAAATTCATCGCCGCGTGTCTTTACCGCTGGGATAACGTGAGCTTTGCGGAAGCATTGGAGCAGGTGAGGCAAATGTCCGCCCAAGATCGCGCTCAGGTGATTGAACGAGCATTGGGCCAGCGCGACCCATTCGATGCGCCGCTGCGCGAGTTGGAACACGTGACGATGACATTCGATTGTGTAATGGATCAGGGCGCATATTACGAGGTCAAACGCCACCGTATGATGACGCAAACACCCCAAGCCTTTACGCCGGACCTGGGCTACGCCATTCCATTACCTTTTGAGCAGGCCGGCCTGCGGGACAAATTCTGCGCGGCCGTAGAAGCAGCCAGCGATGCTTATCACACGCTAGTTCAAGACTTCCCGGCGCAGGCGGCTTATGTGCTGACCAACGCGCACAACCGGCGCGTGCTGCTGACGATGAATGTGCGCGAAGCATTCCATTTTTGCCGTCTGCGCGGCGCGCGGGGCGCACACTTTTCCATCCGGCGAATTGCTATGCAAATCTTTGAGCACATCTGCGCCATCTACCCTGCGCTGGCGGCATATATGCAGTGCCAGGAGTATGCGCCGGCGGAGCAAATCGAGCGCGAGTATTTCTGGCGCGTTTGTTGAGAGAGGCGGAAGGCGTCCACTTGTGAACTGTCACACGACCTAAGAAAAACAGGACTAGTGTCAATGGTCGAGTCCGGCAGGTGACTGTATCCTATAATGAAACGATTAAACGAGGTATGAGATGAAACGACTGTTATCTGGCAACGAAGCGATTGCTCTGGGCGCGTTTGAAGGCGGCGCGCGTTACGCCAGCGCCTATCCAGGCACTCCCTCGACCGAAATCCTGGAAAACCTGGCTCTGTACCAGGGGGTGGTGGCCGAATGGGCCTCCAATGAAAAGGTGGCGCTGGATAACGCCATCGGCGCGGCGTTTGCCGGAGCGCGCTCGCTGGCGGCCATGAAGCACGTGGGCGTTAACGTGGCGGCTGACTCGCTCTTTAGCCTGGTCTACACCGGCGTGCGGGGCGGATTGGTGCTGGTCAGCGCCGACGATCCCGGCACATTCTCTTCGCAAAACGAGCAGGACAACCGGCAGTACGCCCGCTTTGCCAAGTTCCCCTGCCTGGAACCATCCGATAGCCAGGAAGCCAAAGACATGACGGCGTTTGGCTTTCAACTCAGCGAGATGTTTGACACGCCGGTGCTGTTGCGCTCTACCACACGCCTCAGCCACTCCAAATCGGCGGTCGAGGTACAAGCGCCCCAGCGCGCCGAGATGGCGCCCCTGCCACCTTTTGAAAAGAATCCCAAAAAGTATGTCATCATCCCGGCGCACGCCAAGCTGCTGCATCCGGTCGTCGAAGAGCGCATCCGCAAACTGCAAGAATACGTCGAAACGTCGCCGCTCAACAAAATCATCTGGGGCGATAAGAGAATCGGCATTGTCACTACCGGCGTGGCTTACCAGTACGCGCGCGAGGTCTTTGAGGGCTATAGTATTCTCAAGCTCGGCATCAGCTATCCCATTCCCAAACAAATGATTCGCGACTTTGCGGCGCAGGTTGAAACGCTGGTCGTCGTGGAAGAACTCGACCCGTTTTTTGAAGAACAAATTCGCGCGATGGGACTAGAGTGCTACGGCAAAGACATCTTACCGTTGACGGGCGAACTCACCACCCAGATCGTGCGCGAGGCCGCCGTCAAAGCCGGCCTCATCGAATCTACAATCTCCGATGCCCAATCTCCAACTCCCCCTATCACACTCTCTATTCCGCCCCGCCCGCCGGCGTTGTGCCCTGGCTGTCCCCATCGCGCAGCATTCTACGCCCTCAGCAAACACAAGGTCACCGTTCCCGGCGACATTGGCTGTTACAGCATCGGCGTCTTGCCGCCGTTCAACGCGATGGATACGATCATCTCGATGGGCGCCAGTATCGGCATGGCGCACGGCATGAAGCAAGTCGGGATGCCCGATAAACTGGTGGCCGTCATTGGCGATAGCACGTTCTTCCACACCGGGCTGCCGGCGTTGGCCACCGTGGTGTACAACAACTCGCCGACTACCATCATGATTCTGGATAACGGCACCACCGGCATGACGGGACAGCAGGGCAATCCAGCCAGTGGACAAAAGCTGCAACACACCGAAGGCAAGCGCATTGACATTGAGAGTGTGGTGCGCGCGATGGGCGTAAAGGACGTGTGGAAAGTACAGGGCGACGACGTGAAAGCCGTGGACCAGGCCGTCAAAGAAGCCCTGGTCGTCACCGACCGCCCGGCAGTCATTATCGTCGAAGGCAAGTGCGTCTTTATCCAGGGCTTTCAACGCAAGAACACTGTCCAGGTAGACGCGGGAGTATGCAATGGCTGCACCTTGTGTTTCCGCGTCGGCTGCCCGGCAGTGCTCAAGAGCAACGAGTTGGATGAAAAGACGCAGCGCCCCAAAGCCGTCATTGACTCGCTGCTGTGCACCGGCTGCGAAGTATGCTTGCAAGTCTGCCCGCGCCACGCCATCGTGCGGAACATTTAGAAGGAGAAGATGATGCGTCCCGAAAAAGTTGATTTCTTGTTTGTGGGAGTCGGTGGGCAAGGCGTACTCACCGCCAGCGATATTTGCGCCGAGGTGGGACTGGCCGCCGGTTACGATGCTAAAAAATCCGAAGTGCACGGCTTTAGCCAGCGCGGCGGCGTGGTAGATAGTCACGTGCGGTGGGCGCCCGACGTGGGCGCTTCGACGGCTGAGAAAGGCAAGATTGACTTTTTGATCTCCTTTGAACTGGTCGAAACGGCGCGCTGGCTCGATTGGCTGCGTCCCGGCGGCGTGATTATTGCCAACACACAGCAAATCATTCCAATGTCAGTCAGCGCTGGTTCGGCCTCTTATCCCTCGGCGGAAGACATTGTCGCCGCGCTCAAACACTGCACCGATAAGGTCATCCTGGTAGATGGCCTGGGCATTGCGCAGCGATTAGGCAATGACAAGCTGTCCAATACTATCTTGCTTGGCGCGCTCTCCAGGCACATGGAGATTGACCCCAATGTGTGGAGCCTGGTGATCGAGCGGCGCATCAAGGCCAAATATGTAGAAATTAACCGCACAGCGTTCATAGAGGGACGGCAGATTGCGAGCTGATCGCGCTGTGCCGCAGCTAGCCCACCCTGACTAATCCATTAGAACTAGCCAGGGGAGGGCAAATGACACTTTACGGCATTGACAAAAGCCTCAAAGAAATGTAGGCTAAAGTGAGTTTCACAAACACCGGGTAGAACAAGTATAGACACCCAGGAGGATCGCCGATGACAACAGCAAAACCAGCCGCGCTCATCATTGGGGCGGGTATCGCCGGCATCCAGGCGGCGCTGGATATTGCCGGGGCGGGGTATCCAGTCCATCTGGTCGAGCGCGAGCCGAGCGTTGGCGGGCGGATGTCGCAGCTGGACAAGACCTTTCCCACGCTGGATTGTTCGGCGTGCATCCTCACGCCCAAGATGGTGGATGTGGGACAACACCCCCTCATTAACCTCATGACCTATTCCGAGGTCGTCTCGGTGGCGGGCAAAGCCGGCGACTTTCACGTCACGGTAAAAAAGAAACCCAGATACGTGGACGCGGACAAGTGCCGCGGGTGCGGCCTGTGCGCCGAAGCCTGCCGGATGCACGGGCGAATTTCAGATATTTTTAACCAAGGGTTGGGCAAGCGCGCGGCAATTTACGTTCCTTTCCCCCAGGCTGTGCCGCTTGTTTATACGGTTGACCCCACAGCTTGCCTCTATCTCACTCGCGGCGTGTGCGGCAAGACATTCAAATGCAAAGAAGCCTGCGCCGCCGATGCGATCAATTTTGAGCAAAAAGAAGAATTGGTGGACCTGAACGTGGCGGCGATTATCGTCGCCACCGGCTTTGATCTTATAGACCCACGCACCAAGCCTGAATTTGGCTATGGCGTGTACCCCAACGTGCTCACCGGGCTAGAGTTTGAGCGGCTATGTTCCGCCGCCGGGCCAACGGCGGGCAAGCTTTTGGTTGACGGCAAGGAACCTCAGCAAGTCGTCTTTATCCACTGCGTCGGGTCGCGCGATGCGCACACAGGTGTCCCGTATTGTTCTCGCGTCTGCTGCATGTACACCGCCAAACACGCCCACCTGGTGCGCGATAAACTGCCCAACGCCCACATCACAGCGTTCTACATGGACGTGCGCGCCTTTGGCAAAGGCTACGAAGAGTTTTACGATCGCGTGAAGCACGAGCAAATCCTTTACCGGCGGGGCGAGCCTTCGGAGGTGTACCGGCGAGGCGACAAGCTCATTGTCCGCGCCGAAGATACGCTGCTGCGCAAGGCGGTTGAAGTTGAGGCCGATCTGGTGGTACTGGCCACCGCCGTAACGCCTCGAACCGATATGGCAGAGGTCGCCGCACTGCTCAACCTGGAACGCTCGCCGGACGGTTTTTTCCAAGAAGCTCACCCCAAAATCCGCCCGATAGAAAGCAGCCGTCCGGGCATCTTGCTGGCTGGCTGTTGCCAGGGACCTAAAGACATCCCGGATACAGTCGCCCAGGCCAAAGCGGCGGCTTCGTCAGCATTGATAGAATTGAGGCGAGCCGGTCAACTCGCCTCAGAGTAGAAAGATGGAAACAGGGAGGCATCCATGCAGGTAGACGTACAACAACTGTTAGACCGGGTTTCCCTTTACAACTGCATCCAATGTGGCAAGTGCAGCGGCGGCTGCCCCGTCTCGATGAAAACGGCACTCAATGTGCGTTACCTGGTTTACGAGACCTTACTCGGCGCGCTGCCGGAATGGGAGCACATGGAAGAATTGTGGGACTGCACATGCTGCTTTACGTGCGTGGAGCGCTGCCCCAAAGACGTCAAGCCAGCCGAACTCATCATCGGCCTGCGGAGCATGTTGGTGGAAAGCGGCAAGATTCCCCGCACGGTTACCGATGCACTGCAGGGCATCTTTCGGCAAGGCAATCCTTTGGGATTCGGGCGAGATAGCCGCGCCGCGTGGGCTGACGGCATGACGATCAAAGCGGCTCAAGACGGATGCGAGTGGCTGTACTTTGTGGGCTGCACACCCGCCTACGATATGCGCGTGCAGCCGGTGGCGCGCACGCTGGCCAAGGTCTTGCAAAACGCAGGGTTGGATGTTGGCACGTTGGGCATCGAGGAAACCTGCTGCGGCAACGAAGTACGCCGCGTAGGCGAGCAGGGATTGTTTGAAATGCTGGTGGAAGAAGGCAAGCCCCTCATCGAAAGCACCGGCGCCAAGCGCATGGTGACGACCTCGCCGCACTGCTTCAACACCTTTAAAAAGGAATATGGGCTGGACGGCATCGAGGTGCTTCATTACACACAAGCCCTCTCCCAATTGCTGAACGAAGGCAAGCTCACCTTTTCCAAGCCAGTGGAAAAGCGAGTGACGTATCACGATCCATGTTTCTTGGGTAAGCAAAATCACATTTACGACGAGCCGCGAGCCATCCTCCAGGCCATCCCCGGCGTCAAGCTGGTGGAAATGGACCGCAACCGCGAGCGCAGCCTGTGCTGCGAAGGCGGGGGCGGGCGCATGTGGGTAGAGGGCACCAACATGGAAGAGCGCACCGCCTTCCAGCGCGTGTACGAGGCCGCCGAGACCGGCGCGCAGGTGTTGGCAGTGGCCTGCCCCTTTTGCCTGCTGACCCTGGAAGACGCCGTCAAAGTGCAAAAGCTGGATGACCGGCTGCAAGTGATGGACATTATGGAGCTGGTGAATCTGGCATTGTGAAACGTGCTACGTGATGGACAGAACGCTGGGGCGCATCATGGCGTATCACGTGGCACGCAGGTGGAGTGGTTATGAATCCCCAACCTAAAATCGGTGTATACATTTGCCACTGCGGTTTCAACATTGCCGCAACGGTAGACGTAGAGCAAGTAGCCGAGTTCGCCGGCAAGTTGCCGGGCGTCGCCATTTCTCGGCATTATATGTACATGTGCTCCGAGCCAGGCCAGGCGCTCATCAAGCAAGATAGCGAAGAGATGGGACTGAAACAGGTGGTCGTGGCCTCGTGTTCGCCCCGCATGCACGAGCCGACGTTTCGCAAAGCGGCGCAAGATGGCGGGGTCAATCCATACCAGGTCGAGATGGCCAACATCCGCGAGCAATGCTCGTGGGTGCACCAAGATAGAGCAGCCGCGACGGAAAAGGCCAAGGCCCTGGTGGCGTCTATCGTGGCCAAGGCCGGCTACCTGGAACCGTTGGAGGAACGCGAGGTCGAAGTGACACCTGGCGCGGTCATCATCGGCGGAGGCGCGGCCGGCATGGCGGCGGCGCTGGACGTGGCCGACGCGGGTTTTCCGACCTACATCGTCGAGCAAAGCAACCAGTTGGGCGGGCGCGTCGCCAACCTCAGCCGCACTTTTCCTGAACTGGAGCCGGTGTCTGCGTGGCTGCCAGCGCTCACCGAGCGTGTTCAGAACCATCCCAACATCACCGTTTTTTTCAATGCGCGCGTCACAGAGGTGAAAGGGTTCGTCGGCAATTTCGAGGTGCAAGTTGATGGTTTAAAGTGGAAAGCGGAAAGTGAACCCTCCACTCTTAGCCCGTCCACCTTCCACCTGCGCATCGGCGCCATTATCGTCGCCACCGGCTATAACGTATTCGATCCTCGCCGCAAGCCGGAATTCGGATACGGCCAATACCCCCAGGTCGTGACCACGCTCGAAATGGAACGGCGCCTGGCCGAGGGCAACCTGACCATCAATGGCAAAACGCCCAAAGACATTGCCTTTATCAAATGCGTCGGTTCGCGCGACACGCCATTGGGCAACCCGTACTGCTCCCGCGTGTGCTGCATGGTCAGCGCCAAGCAAGCCCGGCTACTCAAAGAGCAACTGCCCGATTCGCGGGTGACGGTTTTTTATATGGACGTTCGCACGTTTGGCAAGCAGGGCGAAGAATTTTACGACGAGGCGCGGCAGGCCGGGATTCAATATCGCCGCGGCAACGTATCCGAAATTTATCGCAAGGGTGACCGCGTGGCGCTGCGTGTGGAAGACACGTTCTTGCGCCGCACGGTAGAACATCAAGCCGATCTAGTGGTGTTGGCTGTGGGAATGGAACCGCGCCAGGACGTTTCGGACGTGGCTGCGCTGCTCAAGCTCTCCCGCTCCGCCGATGGCTTTTTCTTGGAAGCGCATCCCAAGTTGCGGCCTGTGGATACGGCCACAGAGGGCGTTTTTTTGGCCGGCTGCTGCCAGGGGCCCAAAGACATCCCCGACACAATTGCCCAGGCCAAAGCGGCTGCTTCATCCGCGCTCATCCCCCTCATCCGCGGCATCGTGCCGGTCGAATCGGCCACGGCCATCGTGGACCCAGACTTGTGCGCCGGGTGCGGTATGTGCGTACAGGTCTGCCCTTATGGCGCGCCGGCTATTGATCCGCTGCTTGGCGTTTCTTCCGTCAATGCCGTGCTGTGTAAAGGCTGCGGCACGTGCGCGGCGGCCTGCACTTCCAAGGCCATGCGGCTCCAGCACTTTACCCCCGAACAAATCCTGGCGCAAGTAGACGCACTGGCGTGGTGACCCTCGCCGTGCAATCCACAGGCTTCACACGTGTGAAGCCTGTTTTGCGCCGGCAACTTGATTTTGCGCGCTTTCCGCACTATAATTCTAAAGTCTGGTACGGCCACGAGACCAAACCGAGGAGGACATGATGACATTGGACATTTCCCGCCCCAATCCCGGGCGCGTCTATGACTATTTGCTGGGCGGTACTCATAACTTTGAAGCGGATCGCGTACAAGGTGAGAGTTTTATCAAGATATTGCCTGGTTGGGATACCGGCGCTCGATTAGGACGGCAATGTCTGAGCAAAGCTGTGCGTTACCTGGCCGAGTTGGGTCACGAATATTTCATTGATTTTGCCTCCGGCTTGCCCACCCAGGATAATGTCCACCTCGCGGCGCGCTCCATACGCCCCAACTGCAAAGTCATCTATTCCGACGTAGACCCGTTAACCATGGCCTACTCGCTCGAACTTTTGAACACGGTCCCCAACGTGCGCTACATCCATTGCGACGCCGCCGAGCCGGAGGAAATGCTCAACCACTCGGCCTTGTGCGATTTATTCGGCAATCAACGCAAAGTGGCCTTTACTTTCATGGGCATTTCCTATTTCCTGTCCGATAACAAGCTGCGCCGCGCGCTCCAAACCTTGCATACGTGGGCCGCTCCGGGCAGCCACCTGGCGCTGAGCTTTATCGCGCCGGTGCAAGGCATCACCCCGGCGGTCAAACAAGTGGTGGATATTTTTTTCCGTGAATTGGATACCCGCTTTTATTTACGGACCGCGGAACAACTCAGGGCATTGACAAACGGCTGGCGCGAATTTGGCCCGGCCATTCAACCTTACGATGTATACGCGCCCGAAGGATCCGTGCCCGAAATCAACGACCCGTCCACACGCGAAAAAATGATCGAAAACATTCGCGGGCACGTGGCCTTTTTTGAGTGGTGATAGAGTAACTGTTCACCGGGCGCTCATTGAGCAAGATGGCCCTCTCCCTGCGGGCCATTTTGCAAACCGCCCCCAATGCCCGTCCCGCCCCTATTCCGCACTGATTTGAAAATCCAGCGGAAGCATTTCCAAGAACGAACTGCCGCGCTTGAGCGGCAGGGAATCGCCATCCGCAAAGGAAAACGTCAGCATATCAGAAGGCTGCTTGCGATTCCACACTCCTTCAAACAGTTGCCCGTCGCGGAAAACCATCGCCTTGCCGCCGGGCTGGTTGGGGTCCACATTCCAAAGCTGAATCTGCCGGGAGTAGTGGCCCGCCGCGTTGCACGCTGCCTCAAAGCCCACGTTATCCTCCTTGATCTGGCAATCAATCACGTGAGGCGCAAACACCAGAATGACATTTGCAAACGCCAACTGCTGGCTCGTCGCGGCGGCTGTGTGCGGAACGCCGTTAATCGAGCGGAAATATTTGCCGGCGCTGGCGTCGTACGTCCACTTGGTTTGCTCGGCCCAATCCCCCGCAGACGCCGGGATGACGAGTTTGGCCGCCGCCTGCCCGGCGCGCGTGGGCGCATCAGAAAAGGCCAGCCCGTGCAAGTCCTGCCGGGTGTTATCCAGGCCGTGTGTATCGGCCCACTTCCACAACAACGCTGGCTTGGCGAACAAGGTATGCTCGAACGGCTTGTCACCTTGCGGAATGCGCGCATAGGGATCGCCCGATTCCGGCACGCCAAAATCAGGCGACATGATGCGGTCAAAGAAATTCGATTCCCGGAACCTCAGCTTCAATCCGCCGCTTGAGCCGGAATAAGCAAAAAAGCTCTTGTACATCTGGGGGATTTCCAGATCGAGATAGCGCCCGCTGCGCACCGAGCCGGCCAGATCGGGCGTCTGCCCGTAAAACACTGCCGTAAAGCGCGTTACGCCGCCTTCGGCCGGGTGCTCGAACACCAGGTCAGCCTGGCCCAATCCGTGCTGCGGGCGAACGAGCGGTGGATAGTTGGAAATCTTGACAGCCAATGGCCGGCGGTTGAGCACGGCGGGATCGGCTGCCTTTTCGCCGGTGAGTGGATTTACATCCGGCGGAAACTCGGTCTGCACTCGCGCGTCTGGCGTAGACGTGAGAGTAGCCGCCATCACCGGCGTCGGCGTGGCAGCCTGGATAGGCGCAGGCGTGGTGGGCAAATTGGTCGGGTTGACTGAGCGCGGTGTGCGTGTGGGAGTGGGCGTCGGCGGAGGCGTGGGCGACTGGCAAGCCGGCAATATCCACATCCCAACAATAATGACGCCAATGACCGGCAACAGCCACCGGCCAGGTTGCTCGAGAAAGCGAGTCTTCATATAGTCTAAACCTCCAAGTATTTACAGATCGGGAATTCGAGGCCCCCCGTTTTTTTCCTCTGATTGAACCGTATGGAGGCTATTATACACCATCACCTATCAGAACGATTTGCCAACTTGCGTTTCGTTTGACTTGCATACAGAGACAGAGTATAATTTGCTCAGGTGAGGTAATGCACCCACGGTTGTAGCGCGCCTGGTGTGATAACGTGGGCAACTCACCCGGGCGGAATCGTCGAATAACAATTATTCTACCTAGTTATTATATATCTAAGCAGTGGTGTACAAGGCGGGGCACAATGGCTTTAAAAGGCAATCTACGCGATTTCAGTACCACGCAACTGCTCAACCTGGTTAACCTGGCTCGCAAGACGGGCACCTTGACCATCGAAAGCAAAGGGAGTGCAGTTCAAGTATGCTTCAAAGAAGGCAAGCTGATTTACGCCGCAACCAGCGGCGGCGATGGGCGCCTGTCTGAAATCCTTCTGCGAGCGACCAAGTTAACCGAAGAGCAGGCGCGTACCATTCGTGAGCGGGCCGATACAAGAGATGACAAGACGTTAGCCGTCATGCTTATGCAAGCCGGCTACGTGACGCAGAACGACATCATCAAGAGCGTACGCGATTACACACTCGACATTGTGTATCGGCTGTTCGGTTGGGCAGATGGAGTATTTCGTTTCGAGCCTACCTTATTGCCGGCCGAAGACAGAATCACCGTTCCAATTGACCTGGAAAATGTCATCATGGAGGGCAGTCGGCGACTCAAAGAGTTTGAACGACTACAAGAAGAATTGCCCGATTTGGATATGATGTTGCGCTTTACCGACCGACCGGACGCACGGTTAAGGAATATCAGCTTGAGCGTTGAAGAGTGGCGGGTGATTTCATTCATCAAGCCCAGCAACACCATCAGGCAAATTGCTCAGTCCAACAATATGAGTGAGTTCCAAATTCGCAAGATTGTGTACGGCATGCTTCAAGCGGGTCTGGTCGAGCTCGTTCGGACAGAAGGCATGCCCAAGGCGCCGCCCAAACCGGGTGAGCCGGCGCCGCGGGTTCCAACGGCTCCGGCCGTCAAGCGTTCGGTCGTGACGCGGTTGATTGATCGAATCAGGCAATTATAAGGATTACTCCCCATGGCATCCCCCTACGGAGGCATTAAGGCCCATGCAAACAGTTAAGATTGTAGTGACAGGTCCGTTTTCGGCTGGCAAAACTGAATTTATCCGTACCATCAGTGAAATAGACGTGGTGTCTACTGAGCGCAAAATCTCGAGCGAAGCGGAAAAGATCAAAGAGTCCACAACCGTGGCAATGGACTTTGGACGCATCACAGTAGACGAAGATCTGGTGCTTTATTTGTTTGGCACGCCTGGCCAGAGGCGGTTCGATTTCATGTGGGAAATTTTGTCTGAGGGTATGCTCGGCTTCGTCGTCGTCGTAGATAGCACCCGCCCCGAGACATTCCGCGAGGCCCGCAGCATCCTGGATACGTTCCGCGGCTACGCCGCCACGCCGTACGTTGTGGCGGCCAACAAGCAAGATTGCGAAGATGCTTGGGGCACCGACGACTTGCGCATCGCGCTCAAGATAGACGGCAATATCAAGCTACTGCCGTGCGTGGCTGTAGATAAGGAAAGCGTCAAAAAAATCTTGCTCGAGCTGCTCTATTCAATTCTAGAACGGATGGACGAACAATCTGCGTAAAGATAAGGAAAAGCGGCAACCACACCGTTCTTGGGCGATTATTTGAAAAATTGCATTTCTGTGTCAGAATTGTAATCTTACGGTAGCGTACTTTGCGCTAAAATCATTCTAGGGCATCTGCGCGGGGAGTCCCACATGCCGCAAAAATTTAAACAAGCTGCGCTCGAGCAGGTGTTAAAAGACTTGTGTAAGCGCGGAAGCTTTCAGACAGCGGCCATTGCATCTGCCAACGGGTTACTCGTCGCCAGTGCAGGTCCAGAAGCCGAATTGATGGCGGCTGTCGCGGCCAATTTATCTACGATGGTGGAGCGGCTGTCGCGCCTGGATCCGGTAAATGAGATTGTGATTTGCGGTCAAACAGGCTATCAATTGGTGTGCCGTTATTTCACCAGCCGGGGCGACGCGCTCATTTTGATTGTGTTGTTGCGCGCTGGCTCAGCCTATCGTCAGCGCGTGGGGTGGGCCGTGCGCCGGTTGCAGGCGGTGTGGGAAAAACCGCTGCCCTGAACCAGGTGTCGTGTGAGGTCTGAAGAAGCAGATGGGGGAGGCACCCGTACGCCGCCCCAAAGGTGGTCACCACAGTGTGAGACCACCTGGTGGCCCGGCGGGGCCGTTTCCCCGTGATGCCGCCGGATTCCTCTACGCGTTGGTGTGGCGCTGGCAATTCAATATGAGGGGATCGTGAGTTCAATCGTCACTCCACAGGGCATTGTGCATTACGAGGCCTATGGGCGCGGGCAGCCCGTGATCTTGCTGCACGGTTGGATAAATTCCTGGGGCGTGTGGCAAGACTCTATGATGGCAATTGCAGACAGAGGACGTTACAAAGTATATGCGCTCGATTTTTGGGGGTTTGGCGAGTCGGCCAAATCCAGCGCCCTGCCTTTCCAGGTATCCTCATACGTCCAAATGGTGGATCAATTTATGGAACGCCTGGGGATTCTCAGGGCGCCCGTGTTTGGACATTCAATGGGAGGGACGGTAGCGCTGAGCCTGGCATTGGAACAACCAGATAAAATACCCAAAGTAGCAGTGGTAGGGTCGCCTATTGATGGCCGGTCACTGCATCTTTTCCTCAAAATGGGTGGTGTGGGTTGGATTGCTCGTTTTATATGGCGTTTCCCGATCCTTCTCAACGTGGTGATTCGGATGGTATTGGTTTATGATACAGACAAGGTAAAGAAAATGATTCTTCACGATGTATCCCAAACCAGCACCGAATCATTTTTCCGCAGCATCGGCGACTTGCACCATACCGACCTGCGGCCACGCATCCCACACATCCGCATACCGGCCCTGGGCGTATTTGGTGAAAGAGACATTATTGTCAATCCGGGGCAATCGCGCGTCTTGGCCGGCGGAGTACCCCACGCGCGCGTGATCATGTTTAAACAATCCGGGCATTTTCCAATGCTGGACGAACCAGACAGCTTTAATGAAGCGCTGCTAGATTTTCTCAAGCTTTAGCTATTGGATAGCGCAAGAAATCAGGTTGCATGAGTGATAGTGTATATTATTACCCCAATAAAATGGGGCGCATTATTCTCTTGGCGATGGAAGAGGTGATGGGACGCAACGGCGTCAATGCTGTGCTAAACCTGGCGCGCCTCCAATACCTGATTAACAACTATCCACCCAATAATTTTGACCGGCAGGTAAAATTCGAAGAGGTATCTGGCATTCAGCGGGCGCTGGAAGAGATGTATGGGCCGCGCGGCGCGCGCGGCCTGGCCTTGCGCGCTGGGCGGGCCTGCTTCAAGTACGGATTGCGCGAATTCGGGCCGGTGCTGGGCATCGCCGACCTGGCATCTCGAATGTTGCCGCTCGAGACAAAAGTCAAAATAGGCGTCGAGGTCTTTTCAGAGACCTTTAACAAGTTTAGCGATCAGGTTGTGCGCCTGAGCGAAGATGACGATCACTTTATCTGGGTGATTGAGCGCTGCCCGGTGTGCTGGGAACGCCGCGCCAGCGAGCCATGTTGCCATTTGGCGGTAGGTATTTTGCAAGAATCCGCTTATTGGGTGAGTAATGGTAAAAACTTTCAGATTGAAGAGACACAGTGTATTGCGGCAGGCGATCCGATTTGCTCGTTTAACATTGGCAAACGTCCATTGGATTGAATGACCGGATTAAAAGTGTAAAACCGTATGCGTAGAATTGTAATTCCCGATAAGCACAATATCGAGCCTTTCAACGAGCCTGCGCGTGATTTGCGCGTGATGAACAAGACGCTGTGGCTCAATCAGCGCGATGTGCTATCTCAGTATTGCAAAGAGGAAAGGCCGGACATAGACACGTTGGAAAAAATGCCGGACGAACGTATAGAGACGATTGTCTACCGCGACAACCTTTACTTCGATCAAGAGTTTATTGATACGTTCATCCAAAAGGCCAGGCAGCAAGGTAAAGCCTGCCGGGTAGCGTTTTCGCTGGACGACAAAGCCATCGTCCATCACGCACTCCAACTTCAACGCGGCATCCACCGCGAGGGAGACGTATACGTCGCCGATCTGTGGTATTTTCCTTTTGGAAAAGACTTGATGAATATCCGGCCTCTAGTGATAGACACTGATGCCAAGGAACATGGCTATTATCGAGTGCCCAGTTACATGGCCAACGAGTCAGGCGACCTGACCTATTGGGTGCCGCGCAGGGCCTTTATATCCGTCGAACATTGGGTTCACCTGTACGTTGCCAATAGTATCTTTGGATTGTTTGCGCGCGGGTTTCGCTCCGAGGAGCGCCTCAAACACGACCTGGGCTTCAAGATGCGCGGCTTGTGGCGCGCCATGCTGGAGCGCCGCCACGTGCTGCGCAGCTCGGTGGCCGTGACAGTTGGCAAAGGCACCATTATTGACCCCGCCGCGACGATTATTGGCCGCACCACCATTGGCGAAAACTGCTTTATCAATGCCGGCGTGGTGATTGACAACTGCCTCATCGGCGATCATGTCAACCTGGGGCAAGATGTGCAACTATCACTCTCGGTCGTGTGCGACCGGTGCTTTCTGCCATTCCGCGCCTCGCTGTTCATGACGACGTTGATGGAAAACTCGATTGTGGCTCAGAACACATGCTTGCAGATGTGCGTGGTAGGGCGCGATACATTCATCGGAGCCGGCAACACGTTTACGGATTACAACTTGCTGGCAGACCCCATCAAGGTCTTTAACCGCGACGAGCTGGTCAAGCTGGATATGCCCGTCTTGGGCGGGTGCGTGGGACATAACTGCCGGCTCGGTTCCGGGTTGATCATTTACCCGGCGCGCATGGTCGAATCAGACGTCATTCTGTTTGCGTCACCAGAACGCCGGGTGATCCCCAAGAATGTGAAATATCAAGACAGCGATCATCTCAAGCTCAAAGATGGAGCGAGCAAGCACCCGCGCGACTATGATCCGTCCAAACAACGCTGGTGAGTGACCTGATGGATAATTTTGCATTTATCATCCACCCAATTGATCCAAAGCGCGATGTGGAACGCAAATATCCATTGCTAGGCAAGGTATTGCCCACCTCGCTGATCAATCTATTTTCAGGTTACTGGCCGCCGGTGTACATTTCACACATTACGGGCATCCGGTCGGCAGCCACCGGCAAAGAAATCGAGGGATGGTTTGTGGCGTGCCCGTACACGCCGCAGCGCATGATGACATTGCCCGTAAACAAGGTGTACAATAAAATCATCCAGACCGGACGCCTGGCCGAAAGGCTGGGCGCCAAGTTACTGGGGCTGGGCGCATTCACGTCGGTTGTGGGCGACGCTGGGGTAACCATCAGCCAAGGACTTGACCTGGCCGTGACCACCGGCGATAGCTACACCGTGGCTATTGCCGTGATGGCCGTCAAAGAAGCCGCTCGCCGGCTGGAAATTGACCTGCGCAGCGCCACCGCCGCCGTCGTCGGCGCGTCGGGCGCCATTGGCGGCGTGTGCGCCGAATTGCTGGCGCACGATGTGCCAGAGATGATTTTGATCGGACGACAGATCGAGCGCCTAGGACCCATCCAGGCGCGGGTAGAAGCCGCCGGCGCGCGCACTCAGCTGACGACTGACATTATGACCCTGCGTCAAGCCGATCTGGTCATCACCGTTACCAATGCATTGGAGACCATCATTCACCCCCAACATCTCAAGCCGGGGGCAGTGGTGTGCGACGTAGCCCGCCCGCGAGATGTGTCGCGCGCAGTGGTACAAGAGCGAGACGACGTGCTGGTGATTGAGGGGGGCATGGTACAAGTGCCCGGCGACGTAGACTTTCATTTTGACTTTGGCTTTCCGCCGCGCATGGCGTATGCCTGCATGGCCGAGACTATGACACTGGCGCTGGAAGGCCGTTACGAACACTATACGCTCGGCAAACACATTCAGATTGACAAAGTGCGTGAAATCACTGCCCTGGCCGACAAGCACGGCTTCCGCTTGGGCGGCTTTCGGAGTTTTGAGCGGGCTGTGCCTGAAGAACACGTTGAGCGCGTTCGCTCCCAAGCCCGACGCGCTCGCCGGTCTGCCTCTTGCCCGCCGCAGACCCAGGTGGAGCAAGCTTCCGGGAAAGAAACCGACTAAACGTTCGACGGAGGTTGATTATGAGTAAAGGTCGTATCCTGGTCGTCGAAGATGATGTAGACATCTCGAACATGTTGCGCATTTATTTCTCTTCGCAAGGCTATGAAACGACTGTAGCCGGGCGTGGCCGTGAAGCGCTCGACCGGTGCAAACAGCAATTGCCGCACGTCGTCGTGCTGGATATTATGCTGCCGGATATTGACGGCTACGAAGTCTGCACACAGTTGCGCACAAATCTTAGAACCAGCCACATTCCCATCATCTTCTTGACCCAAAAAGACGAGCGGTCAGACAAGATTGCTGGCCTGGAACTGGGCGCCGACGATTATATCACCAAGCCGTTTGACATTGAAGAATTGCGCCTGCGCGTGCAGGGCGCCATTCGCCGCGCCGAGCGCGAGAGCCTGACCAATCCGACGACGGGATTGCCCAGCGGCAAGTTGATCGAAGAACAATTGCGGCTGTTGATGCGCAAAAAGGGGTGGGGGCTGTTGTACATCGGTATCTCTAACCTCGACCCATTCAACGACAAGTATGGGTTTGTCGCGGGCGACGAGGTATTGCGCTTTGCAGCCTTGTTGTTGGGCGAGACGGTGGACCAGCTAGGCACGCCCGAAGACTTTATCGGCCACGTGGGAGGCGACGATTTTATCATCATCACCGTGCAAGACAAAGCCCAGGCAACGGCCGACGCACTATCCAAGCGCTTTAGCGCAGAGGTGGCCACCCATTACGATTTCAAGGATCGCCAGGCAGGAGCCCTGGTCTATAACGATCAAAAATATCCGTTTATGAAATTAGCCATCGGCCTGGTGACTTCGGCGACGTTAGAGTTCGCCGATATTCGCGAGATCACCGAATCGGCCGCCGAGGCGCGCCGGCGGGCTGCCCTGGGAGCATAGCTGCTCCGAGAGCATAACCAGGCCAGAGGAATTTCGCATGAAGGGATGTTGGAAGAAACGATGGATTAGTATTCTATCCATCGCCCTGCTCGTGACGAGCGGGGTGCTATCGGCGTGCAGCGCCCCCAAGACTCGATTGAAAATTGTGACGAGCTTTCCCATGCGCGGCATTGCCGCAGGCAGCTCGATTGTGGATGCGGTAGAGTTGGCCCTGTCAGAGACCGATTGGCAGATAGGCAATGTGTCGCTCGAACTTGTCAAGCTCGACGACGGCAATGAGATGGGGCAATGGGACGCGGAATTGGAACGAGCGAACGTCGAACAAGCTGTACGCGACCCGAGTGTCATCGCGTACATCGGCCCATTCAATTCAGGCGCAGCCAAAATCAGCATTCCCATTGCCAGTCCAGAAGGCCTGTTGCAGATCAGCCCCAGCGCCACGTGGCCTGGGCTGACTAAAGTTGGTTTTGCGCCCGGCGAGCCGGCCAAGTTCTATCCAACCGGCCAGCGCACATTTTATCGCACCTGCCCTACCGACGATGTGCAGGCGCCGGCGGCGGTGCGATGGGCCAAAGCTCTAGGGTTTCGCACAGTCTATGTCATTGAAGACGGTGAAGCCTATGGCAAGGGCCTGGCCGATTTGTTTGAGCAAAACGCCCTGGCAGCTGGCTTGCGCATCATAGGACGTGAGACGATTGACAAAACAGCCACCGACTTTATTGTTACGATATCGAACCTGCGGCTGTGGAAACCAGACCTGGTGTACTTTGGAGGGTATACGGCGAATGGCGTGATCCCGTTACTCACCCAGATGCGGACCGCCAAGCCGGTAATTACCAGCGCCTTTATGGGGGCTGACGCGATTGTGGATACAGCGTTTGTCAAAGGCGTTGGCGAATACTCGGAGGGGGTGTATGCAACCCTGGTGGGGGTGCCACCCAGCGAATTGCAAGAGACTGGAAAAACATTCTTTGAGGCCTATCAGGCAAAATATGGCCGCCCCCCAGAGGCATTTGCGAATTACGGCTACGACGCAGCGCAGGCGGTACTCGCCGCGCTTCGAGAAGCTCGGACCAAAAATCGCGCCGGCGTGTTAAAAGCCATGGCGGACAAACTAGAATTCACAGGCGCCAGCGAGTTCAGTTTTGACTCAAACGGCGACACGACCCTGATTTCGATCAGTGGTATGCAGGTTCAAGACGGACAATTCAAATTTGTGCAATTGTTGGATATCAGATGAAGCATATTCTGCCTGCCCGCTTGGTTCTCGAGGGATCCCCCTACAAGTGATTCCATACTAACAGGCGATAGCGCATGGCAAACAAGTTTGGTCCCGTGCGACCCAAGATTCATTTGAACTGGAAGCTCAGCCTGCCATTTATCATCATGATTGCAGTAACGGCTGTGGTGGTTGGACTCATGATGCTGAGCATCTTTCAGTTCTTGCAAGAGTACGCTGCAGAGCGCCAGCGTCAGGTTTCTGCACAGGCCAGTTCCCAGGTGGCGGGATACGTCAACCCGTTCCGCGATCAGTTGACTGATGCCGCGCGAGGATTGACCTACGCCAGCAGCGACCCGATACAACAACGCAACCTGCTCGAACAAGTGCAGGCGGCGCACAGCCAGTTTTATGATCTGGCCGTGATAGACGTAGCCGGACGGGAAACGGCACGCAAAATCCGGCTGGTGCCAGATCACCAGGTCGCCCTGAGAAATCGCGCCGGCTCTGAAGCTGTGCAGGCGGCTCTTAACGGCAATGTTTACCTGGGGAGCGTGTATATTTCAGAACAACTTGGCGCGCTGTTTGTGGAAATGGCCGCGCCCGTCTACAGTGTTGGCGGAGAGATTGTTGGCGCCCTGGCGGCCCAAGTAGACCTGACCCCCTTGTGGGACGTCGTGAAGAATATCCAGGTTGGCCAAAAGGGATACGTATACGTCGTAGACGAGCAGGGCCGTCTGATCGCCTATCGCGAAAGCAGGGTAGTGCAAGGGCCAGATGATACGCTGCCAGACGTGAGTGGAGTGCCAGAAGTGAAGGCTTACCTGGGACGCGACAAAAAAAACCAGGGACAGGTAACATTCCAGGATACAGGCTTGTTGTGCGAGTTGCCGCCGCAGGAACAATGTGGGAGGGTCCTGGCCTATTACCAGCAAATCGAGGGCACGGGGTGGGGAGTGATTGTTGAACAACCAACCCAAGATGCGTATGCCAAGATGAACAACCTTTCGCAACTGGCGCTTGGGTTAGGAGTGATTTTGTCGGCCCTGGCTGCATTATTAGTGTGGTACATTCAGCGCGGCGTGCTGCATCCCCTCCGCGTGTTGAGCGAGGGCGCAAGCGCGCTGGCTGGCGGCCAGCTTATGCAGCGTATCATCATCCGAACGGGCGACGAGATCGAGCAACTGGCCGACGAATTTAACGCTATGGCGCAAAGCCTGCAAAGCTCACAAACCCAACTCGAAGCCTTTGCGCTAGAAAAAAGTCAGGAAGCAAGAACGGCCCAGGCCCGCGTACAAGAGATGACGCAACTGCTCGAAGCGGGGCGCGCCATCACGTCGTTAGACCTGGAAAATGTCTTGAACAGCCTGGCCCACGAAGCCGCGCGCGCCGTTCAAGCCGACCAATGCTTGATCTATCTGCAAGACGAACAGGACAACACTCTGGTGGTAAGAGGTGCGTGGGGAATTGGCATAACCGAATACAAGGCCCAATCTCTCAAGAGGGGCGAAAGCGCCGCCGGCTGGGTCGCTGAAGAAAAGCGCGAGTTGTTTCTGGCAAACGTTCAGATGGACCGCCGCTTTACCCCCAAGACGCCCACCGATCGTGTATTGGCCAGTTTGCTGGCGCTGCCTTTGACTTCGGACGATCAAACCATTGGCGCGCTGCAAGTGGCAACGCGCTCTGGCAAGGTCGGCCTGTCTGCCGATGAAAAACAACTCATCGAGTCCTTTGCGCGCCAGGCCGCCGTGGCGTACAAGAACGCGCAGTTGTACGAAGAAGAACGGCGCCGCGCCAGAGAGATGAAAATCGTCGCGGAAATTACACGCACCATCAGCACGAGTTTGGATTTGAGCAAAACGCTTGACTCCATCCTGGAATCGGTGCGTGAGTTGGTGCCCTACGACGCGAGCGAAATAAATCTGTGGGAGGAGCGAGAGCAAGTGCTGCGCACGCGAGGGCGCGGCGGCGTTGAGGTTCAGCTCGCCTCGGGAAATGTGTACAGCCTGGAAGAAGGGCATACCGGTTGGATTGCAAGAAAGCGACAACCTTTGCTGGTGGCTGACGTGCAGACCGAATCGCAATTATTGCCCAAGGTGGACCTGGGCGAGTTCCCTTTGCGAGCGTTCGCCGGGGTGCCGCTTTTGCTCGGCAACGACTTGATCGGCACCCTGGAATTGGCAAGCTACCAGCCAGGCGCATTTAACGTCAGGCACCTGGAAACCCTGCAAATTGTGGCGAACCAGGCCGCCGTGGCCATCCAAAACGCGCGATTGTACGAAGAAACGCGCCAATCAGCTCAAGAAATGGCCACGCTGCGCGAAGCGGCCGTCGAGATTACCAGCCAACTCGAGCCGGAACGCATCTTGCGCGTCATGATCGAACGCGCCGCGGCGCTCTTGCGCGGCCATGGCGGCGCGCTGTATCGCGTTGACGCTGAGCGCCAAACCCTCACGGTGATTGTCAGTTACAACATGCCCCGAGACGTAACGGGAACGATCATCCGATTTGGAGAGGGACTGTCTGGGCGTATCGCTCAACAACGTCAGCCTATGATTATCAACGATTACGCCCATTGGGAGGGACGCTCGGCGCATTACGCCGACGATGCCATCACAGCCGTCATCGGCATGCCACTCATCTGGCAAGATGAGTTGACCGGCGTGCTTAACGTCGTGGCCGACGTCGAAAACCGCAAATTTGACGAGGACGACATCCGGTTGATGACCTTGTTTGCCAGCCAGGCAGCAGCCGCGCTACAAAATGCTGAACTGTACGGCCAACTGATGCACCGAATGGAAGAAATGGCGGCCTTGCACGAGACGGCGGTAGACATTGCCAGCCAGCTGAACCCTGACCAGTTGCTAGAGACTATTGTCCAACGAGCGGTCGAACTGCTGCACGCCAAGGGCGGCAGTCTGCATCGCTACGACCCGGCCGAACAAGTGGCGCGCCTGATTGCCAGCTACAACATGGGGCACGACTATCGCGGCGTCGTGCTCAAGAAAGGCGAAGGGCTGGTGGGGGAAATGTTGCGGAACGGGCAGCCGCTCATCGTTAACGATTACCAGAGTTGGGCCAAACGATCTTTTCAGTTTGCAGAAGCCAGCTTTACCGCCGCTATGGGCACCCCCCTCACCTGGCAAGATCGCACGTTAGGGGCGCTTGTCGTATTGGATAACGCCGAGCAGCGCATCTTCAAGTTGAATGACCTGCGCCTGCTCATGCTGCTTGCCAGCCAGGCCGTTGTGGCGCTGCGCAACGCCGATCTGTTCGCCGAAACGCAGCGCCGCGTGACCGAGCTGGATACGCTGGCGGACATTGGCCGGGCGCTTTCAGCGACGCTGGACGTGCGCGGCCTGCTCGAAGTCATTGCCGATCAGACCGGGCGCGTGATGTATTCCGAGAATTTATACATCGCGCTGTACCATCCCGACGTCAATGAAATCGAGTTCGCCCTGGACACGCGGGCCGACATGCCCCGCACCGGGCGACGGCGCAAGTTCGGTAATGGCATCACCGAGTACGTGATCAAGACCCGCCAGGTGCTCTTTTTGCACGACAATGTGCCGCAGCAGTTGCAAGAGCGAGGCATAGACGCCATTGGCACGCTGCCGGCGAGTTGGGTCGGCGTGCCGCTGATGATGGGCGAGCGCGTGCTGGGCGTGTTATCGGTGCAACACTATACCAATCCATCGGCTTACGACGAGAGCCACGTCGAGCTGCTCCAGTCTATCGGCAACCAGGCGGCCATTGCGCTGGAAAACGCCCGCCTGTTCGGCGAAACACGGCGGCGACTGGTCGAGCTAGCCATGTTGACCGACATCGGTCAATCGCTCTCGTCCACGCTGCGCATAGACGAATTGCTGCAGCTCGTCTACGAACAAACCCGGCGCGTGATGTACGCCGAGAACATGTTTATCGCGCTATACGACCAGGAACACAACGAGGTCGAGTTTGCCCTTAGCCGCAATCCACAGGAAACCCCACCTGGTATGCGTAGTCCGGCCGACTCGGGGATGGTAGGGCACATTATCAAAAGACGCAAGTCAGTTTTGCTGCGAACCCATGCCGCCGAGGCCGTGCAACAAATGGGGGTGGAGGTTGTGGGGCAACCTTCTGCTTCGTGGCTGGGCGTGCCCATGCTGATGGGCGATCGCCTGTTAGGCGTGATCGCCGTACAACATTATACCAACCCGAACATGTACGACGACTCACATCGCGTTTTGCTGGAAACAATCGCGGCCCAGGCGGCCATCGCATTGGAAAACGCGCGCCTGTATCAACTGACAGACGTGCGCTTGCAACAACGCGTCGAAGAATTGACCGGCCTGTCAACCATCAGCCAGGAACTCAACACGACCTTTGATCTTGATCGAATCTTTGAGCTGGTCTTGAACGAGGCCATACGCGCCACGCGCGCGCAGTATGGTTCCATTCACCTGCTCGACCTCAGCACGGGCGCCCTGACCGTGCGCGCTACGCACGGCTATCCGCCAGATGTGGCCGAAAGACTGGCCGTCAGTGAACAACGCTATGGTGAAGGCATTATTGGCCGCGTGGTCGAAACCGGCCTGCCAATCATGGTCGGCGACGTAACCCGAGATGCAGGCTATATGCGCATCATGCCCGATACTCAATCAGAGCTTTGCGTGCCCATCGGCTACGCCGGTTCGGTGGCAGGCGCGATTAACCTGGAAAGCTCGACCGTGGCGCACTTTACGCCCGACCACACGGAATACTTGCAGGCGCTGGCTTCGCAGGCGGCCATCGCGATTGGCAACCGCCAGCGCTACGACGAACAATTTGAACGCGGCGAATTGCTGCGCCAGCGCGCCGAACAACTGGCGACCTTGTTCGAAATCAGCCAGGCGTTCCGCAGCGATCAACCCCTGGAAGATACGCTGGACGCGGTAGCGCACGCCATCCAAGACACGGTCGGCTATGACATCGTAATTATCAGCATCGTCGAGGGGGACCCGCCGATACGGCGGCGCGTCGCGGCGGCAGGCATTCCAGTAGCGGATTTCGAAGAATTAAAAGCCATCCAGCAACCCTGGAACACTATGCAAGACGTGCTGCGCGAAGAATTCCGCACCAGCCAAAGCTATTATATCCCGGCGGAACAGCGCGAGATACGGGCGGCTTTGCACGTCTACAATCCGATCGAAGTGACGGATCAGCCTCGCCAGCCGGGGCGCTGGCACTCCCAAGACATGTTATTTGTCCCGCTGCGCGGCACGCAGGAACGCGTATTGGGCTTGATCTCGGTGGATGCTCCACGCGACGGGAATATACCTTCGCGCACGACGATTGAAACCCTCGAAGTATTCGCCAACCAGGCCGCCAGCGCCATTGAGAATGCGCTCCTCTTTGCGGATTTGCAGCGGCGGGTGTGGGAGCTGTCTACGTTGTACGACAGCGGCGAAGCGGTGTCGAGCACTCTGGCTTTGGAAGAGACGTTGGACGTAGCCCTCCAGGGCGTGGCCAAAGCGCTGGATTTTGACTTTGTGGTTCTCTCGCTGGTAGACGAGCAGATCGGGGAGGTAAGGGCCGTGCGCGGGACGGGCGTGTCCGAATCGCAAATACGCCTGGCGCGCCGCCGCCTGGACGACAAAGACATCATGGCCGATATTGTCCGCACCGGCAAGACCGAAGTAATCGAAGGCTGGGACGAGCGTTTTGACCGCGAGATGTTCGAGCGCGAAGGGCACGCCGCGTTGGTGCGCGTCTTTACTCCGCTGGTTACGCACGGCCGCAACATTGGCCTGGTCGAAGCAGGCTACCGGCGCGAGCGGCGCGGGCGCATCGCGGAGCACGATATCCGCCTGCTGCGCGCCCTCGCTGACCGTATTGCGGCGGCTGTCGAGAACGCGCGCCTGTTCGAAGAGACCCTGTCGCGCACTCAAGAACTCTCGGCCCTGCTAGACGCCAGTTCGGCCATTTCGGCCTCGCTGGAGCTTCACGACGTGTTTACGGCGCTGGCCGACCACCTTACCCGAGTAATCAAAGTGACAGGCTGCGCGCTATCCAGATGGGACCAAGAAAAACAGCACGTTATCACATTGGTAGACCGCCTCCATCAAGTGGAAGGCCCTACTTCTACCGGTTCCATATATCCCTTGCAAGATTACCCCCTCACCCGGCGCGTCTTGGACATGCGCCAGCCGGTCATGGTGTACACGGATGACCCGGAGGCCGATCCGAACGAAGTAGCTATCCTTGAGAAACAAGACTCCAAGTCGCTGCTGATGCTGCCTCTCATCGTCCGCGAAGACGTGTATGGCCTGATTGAGCTTGTAAGCAACGTGCCCGGTCACCGCTTTACCAACGCCGATATTCGCATGGCGCAAACGCTGTCCAATCAGGCGGGCGTGGCTATCTCCAATGCCCAGTTGTACGACGAAATTCGCGGCTTTACCCAGGCATTGGAGCAGCGCGTGGCCGAACGCACCGAGGACCTGCGCCAGGCGCTCGACCAACTCACCATCGAGCGCGACCGGGTGGAAACCTTGTTCCGCATCACTAGCGAACTGCAAACCAGTCTGGATCTCGACCGCGTGCTCAACCGCGCGCTGACGCTGGTCAATGAAAATATCCAGGCGTCGCGGGCCTTGGTTTTGTTGACGGGAACCCAACCCGATGCATTAACGTGCCGGGCGATGATTGACGCCAATCGCCCCGTTCCGCTTGGCAAGATGCCGGGACGCTTCAGGCGCAACGAGGGATTGACCGGCTGGTGCATTCGCAGGCGCAAAGCTGTGATTGCGCCCGACCTGAAAAATGATCCGTACTGGGTAGATGGCGAGGGGGGTCCGGGCAGCCAGCCGCGCTCGGCATTGGTTGTGCCGCTGATGATGACGGACGATGTGCTGGGCGCGCTGGTCATGGTCCACTCGGAAGTCAATCACTTTAACGAAGCGCACTTGCGACTGGTCGAGGCGGCCGCCGCCCAGGTGGCTACGGCGATCAACAATGCCGAGCTTTATCGCATGATTCGTGAATCAGCCGAACGCCTGGGGCAGATGCTGCGCGTGCAGCAAGAAGAGGCCTCCAAGAGCCAGGCGATCCTGGAGGCGGTGGCCGACGGCGTGATGGTAGCGGATCGGCATGGGCGGGTGGCCCTGTTCAACGCTGCTGCGGAGCGTCTGCTCGGCTCCAGCCGCGACGAAATTATTGGCCGGCTCACAGACGATTTGCTGGGACTGTATGGCGCGAGCAGTTCAGCCTGGGCAAACGTGGTGCACGAATGGACGACCTCGATAGGCGGTCGCCTCAAGACGCCCAGCCTGGAACAACGCCTGGAAATCGAAGGCCGCCACGTGCGCGTGCACATCGCTCCCGTGATGCTGGGCGACGAGTACCTGGGCACCGTCTCTATTTTCCACGACATGACAAAAGAAGTAGAAGTGGACCGCGCCAAGAGCGACTTTGTTGCCACCGTGTCGCACGAACTGCGCACCCCCATGACGTCCGTCAAGGGTTATGCGGATTTGCTATTGTTGGGCGCCGCGGGCCAGTTGTCGGGCGAGCAATATCACTTTATGAGCATTATCAAGTCAAATGCCGACCGCCTGTCGGACCTGGTCAACGACTTGCTCAACATCTCGCGCCTCGAATCGGGCCGCGTCGAACTGGACATCAAACCGCTGCGCATAGATTCGGTCATCGAACAAGTGGTAACCAGCCTGCGCGGCAAGATTGAAGAAAAGGGCCTGATGATTGTCGTCCAGACGCCCACCGACCTGCCCGTCGTCAACGCGGATCACGACCGCACGGTTCAAATCTTGACTAACCTGGTGAGCAATGCTTACCAGTACACACAACCAGGCGGAAAAATCACTGTGTGCGCCCACGTCGTTGACGGCCCAATGGTGCAGACAGACGTCATTGACACGGGCGTTGGTATTTCACCAGCGGATCAACTCAAGGTCTTTGACCGCTTCTTCCGTTCGGACGATACGTATGTACAGGAATTTGCCGGCACTGGATTGGGGCTGGCGATTGTCAAGCAATTGATTCAGATGCATGGCGGCGAAATCTGGCTGGAAAGCGAAGTGGGTGTGGGCACCACCTTTAGCTTTACGCTGCCGGTGGTGGCAGAATCGCTCGTCATGCCAATTGAAATGATTAATTCTCCAGAAACAAACAAAACCTAGGAGCTTGTCGGAGAGACGCTCCGCGCGCCGGGGACGGCGGCCTGAGCAGAGTTCTCCGATAGCCTGCCAGATGGTCTGGAAATCAACGTGGAGCACTCGAATCAGGTGTCGGTATCAAGAATCAACGAAATTGAAACGGTAGTGGTAAAGAACAAATCGGATATGTACAGCGTGATTAAACGAGGACGTGCCTGGGCAAACGAGATGGGCTTTAGCCCTCTCGACCAAACACGATGGGAGACCATCATCACGGAATTGGTGCGCAGCGCGCTTGCGCGCTGCGGCGAAGGAACCATTACCTTCCAGCCCGTGGAACGCAACGGCGCATCGAAAAAAGATGGGAGGCCGGGCAACAAAAGCGCGCAACGCGGCATGCAAGTCACCGTCGAAGACCTTGGGCCAGCGCTTGCCGACCTGGCTCAAGCCCTGGCCAGCGAAGCGCCGTCCGCCCCATCTCAAGAAAGCGTTCTGGGGATTTCGTCAGTGCGCCAGCTGGCTGATGAATGTGCAGTAGATAGCGCCGTGGGGCGTGGCACACGCGTGCGCGTGTGCAAGTGGGTCTATGGCGCCACTTCGGCTTGAGCGTTAACAATCTTGGAACGACGGGAGCAATGGATAGGTTGGATGGCCCCGTCCAGGTTAAAGGATGCGAAACGCCCGCATGGCTGAAACAAAGCAAGTCGCAATCAACAGCGATATGGACATCGTGGTGGCGCGCGTCGAGGGACGTAACATGGCTCGGGCGTTGGGGTTTGGCGTAGTGGACCAGGCGCGCATTACGACGGCCATGATGGAATTGGTGCGAAACATCGTCCAGCACGCTCAAAGCGGCCTGGTGACCTTGCGCCCGGTCGAGAATGCTGCCCAGCGCGGCATTGAAATTGTGTGCAAAGATAATGGGCCTGGCATTACTGATGTGGCGCAGGTGATGCGAGACGATGGAGGATCCCATCGCGGCCTGGGGATGGGCTTGCCCGGCGTCAGGCGCTTGATGGACGAAATCGAGATTGATTCGCAACCTGGTATGGGCACAACTGTGACGATACGTAAATGGCTGCGGTAGTTGGAGGAATGTTCATGGCAAAGATACTAATTGCAGAAGACGAAAAAGATATTCGCGAGCTGGTGACTTTTACTTTGCGTGGCCTCGGTCAGTACGAGGTCGTGCAGGCTATCAACGGCGCAGACGCTGTGGAAAAAGCGCAGCAAGAAAATCCCGACCTTATTTTGATGGACGGGCGCATGCCGCGTATGACCGGCTATGAAGCGTGCGCCAAGCTCAAAGAAATCGAAACCACTAAAACAATCCCGGTTGTTTTCCTGTCGGCCAAAGGCCAGGAATCAGAGATTCAACAAGGTTTGGCGGTTGGCGCCCACGAGTATATTCTCAAGCCCTTCGCGCCAGACGAACTTGTGAGCCGAGTACGAGAAATCTTGAAACAGCTTGGAATCAGTTAACCCGCTGCCGATTACACGAACGGTGAGGGTACGTCATGAGCGCGATTATCATTGAGAGTGGACTAGTCCATTACGAAGCTATCGGTCGCGGCAGGCCAGTGATCTTTGTCCACGGTTGGCTGGGGTCGTGGCGCTATTGGATGCCGACTATGGAATTTGCGTCGGACCGGTACCGCACGTACGCTTTGGATCTGTGGGGATTCGGAGACAGCGACAAGTCAATCAACCGCTACGATATTGACTCTTATGCCAACTTGCTGGGCGCTTTTATGGACAGCTTGGGCATCGTCCGCGCCCCAATCATTGGCCACGCGCTGGGCGCCATCGCAGCGCTGACGCTGGCCGAGCGCCAACCAGACAAAGTGGACCGCCTGATGGTGGTCAGCCTGCCCGTGGTCGGCACGGCAATCAGTCGCAAGTTATCTACAGGCAATGATAACGTGCTCGATCGTATGATTGGCCGCCGACAGGCTCAAGCCGCCTACCCCGATATTGCCATGGAAGCCGATAAGGCAGATATCAACGCCGTCACCTTGAGCGCGCGCGCGCTGGGGTCAATTGACCTGCGCCCCATCCTGGATGCGAGCGAACTGCCGACTTTGATCGTGCACGGAGAAAAGGACACCATCGTCACGCCGCCCCAACCCGATTGGCTGCAGTCAGTTGACGAGGCTTACGTCAGATTATTACCTCTGAAAGAGTCACTGCACTTTCCAATGATTGACGAGGCCAGCAAATTCCAACGCCTGCTCAAAGACTTTTTGGAAATGGAGAATATACAGGCGCTAGATTTGAAAGAAGAGTGGCGCAGGCGCAGCCACTAGGAAGTGGCCTGCCTATAATTCAGCCAAGACCCTCGTCTTCTTGCAGAAGACGAGGGTCTAATTTTTGGCCGGGAGATGAAGCAATGTCTGTGACAACAAGACTGCGGGCCGTTATCTTTGATTGGGGCGGCGTGCTGGTGCGCACGTTCGATCCGCAGCCCCGCCGCGCCCTGGAAGCGCAGTATAACCTGCCGCCGGGCAGCGTGGGGCAACTCGTCTTTGGCAGCCCGGCGTGGGCGCGCTGCCAGGTGGGCGAGTGGAGCGAACAGAAATTGTGGGACGCTGTCGGTCAACGGCAGGGGCTTTCGCCAGAACAAACCGCCGACTTTCGCCGCCGTTTTTTTGCCGGCGACCGATTAGACGACGAACTTGTCGCGTTCATCCGCTCGCTGCGCCCCGGCCTCAAGACAGCGCTCTTATCCAATTTCTCCACTCACCTGCGCCACCTCTTGGACCAATACCATCTGGCGGACGCCTTTGACGCCGTCGTCATCTCGGCTGAAGAAGGCATCGTCAAGCCAGACGTTCGCATTTATCACGCCGCCTGCCAGCGCCTGGGCGTACAACCGGATGAGGCTGTGTTCGTGGATGATTTTGCGGAAAACGTGACGGGCGCGCAACGCGCCGGTCTGCAAGCCATCCACTTTACGTCAACAACGCAGACGCTCCAGGCCTTGCGGCATTTGGGTTGCACAAGTCAAGCAGCACTCCAGTCGCCAGAGTAAGCCGATAACGGCTAAACTGCCCAGCAGAATAGAACCTCCCAGCAAATCATGCAAATTCAGCAAAGCGTTTCCACACTTTGTGTGCATACTCGCGCCCCTGTGCGGCGATGGCGTGTTCATCCAGCGTGAGCAGCTTGCGATCTTGCATCAGCACCTTGCCGCCCGCAATTGTGGTGTGAACGTGAGCGCCGTCTATCCCAAAAATCACTTGCCAGGGGAAATTGTCTCGGGTGAGCGGCGTGTAGGGATAATAGTCCAGCAAAATCACGTCGGCGTAAGCGCCGGGAACAAGTTGCCCCACAGGCGAAGGCCAATAGTCTGCGGCAATGCGCGCATTGTTGGTGAACGCCATGCGCGCTACTACGTCGCCCGGCATGGCGCGCGGGTCGCGCTCGTTCAGCTTGTGAACCAGATACGCCATCTTGATTTCTGCAAAGTGATTGTTTGAAAAGCCGTCATTGCCCAGGCCCACGCATACACCCACATCGAGCGCTTTCTGTACTGGCGCCACACCGACTGCGTTATTGGCATTGCTGCGCGGCTGGTGCGTCAACTTGGCGCCGGTTTCGGCCAGCAGGCGCAACTCGGCATCGTCCAGGTGAACGCCGTGAGCGCATATCGTCTTGGGGCCAAGCAGCCCCAAACGCTTAAAGCGCGGCACGATGCGCACCCCATATTTGCTCAAGCTGTCCTCTTCGTCGGCGGCGTCTTCGGCCAGGTGCGTATGAAAACCCACACCCTGCGCTTGCGCCTCGGCAACGCAGTGCTCCAACGTCCGGTCGCCAAGTGTGAGCGAAGCATGCAACCCAAAAGAAGCTGCGAGGAGATGGGAAGTTGGGGACTGGGGATTGGCGCGCATACCATTGACCTTGTACGCAAAACGCACATTTTCGGCAATGCCGGCCTTGGCCCCCAGGTCGCCATTGCGGTCGGTCACCTCGTAGCACAGGCAGGCGCGCACGCCGGCCTGCATCACCGCTTCAGCAATAATATCCAGGCTCCCTTCGATGGCATTGGGGCTGGCGTGGTGATCGAACAAGGTCGTCGCGCCGTTGCGAATGGCATCGGCCAGGCAGGTCAGCGCAGACAACCTGACGCCTTCCTCGTCAAGCGCGCGATCCAGCTTCCACCACAATTTTTCCAGGATTTGCACAAAGTTGCGCGCCGGTTCGCCGGGGATATACATACCGCGCGCAAACGCGCCATAGAAATGCGTATGGGCGATAATGTTGCCCGGCATGACCATCATACCGCTGGCGTCAAGCTTTTGAGCGTGCGGATAACGCGCCTCCAGTTCGCCCGCTGCGCCGACGGCGGCGATCTTGTCGTCCTCGACATACACCGCGCCGTCCTCGATGATTCGATCCTCTTCGTCTAACGTTACAATCGTGCCGTGTGAAATTAACATCTTGTTGCTCCTTTATCAAACTAGGCGTATGACCACAATCGTTGCATCGTCGTCGAATTCCGATGGCCGGGCAAAGTCGCGCGCCGCCTCGATCAGGCCGCGCGCAATTCCCGCCGCATCACAGCCGCGCAGACTGACCAGAGTTTGCTGCAAGCGGCTAAAACTGAACAACTCGCGGGACTCGTTCATGGCTTCTACAATTCCATCGCTGCACAACACCACCACATCGCCGTGGGACAGGCTGACCTGGACTTGATCGTACGAAGCGCGCTCTGCCGCGCCCAACGGCAGACCGCCCGTGTCCATATACTCGCACTCGCCAGTATGCAAGAGCAACAACGGCGCGATCAGGCCGCCATTGCTCGCGCACAGCCGCCACGCGCCGCCGTCCGCCCGTTCGAAAATGGCATACAACAGCGCCACGTTCATGTGCGTGGCAGCCATCTGCTCGTAAAGCGCGCCATTCAACGCCTGCAGCAAGTCGGCGGCATTATGAATAGCCCGCGCCTGCACTCGCATCACGCCCAACGCCACCGCCATGAACAGCGCCCCCGGCACACCCTTGCCCGATACGTCCCCCACCGCGACCGCCGCCGCGCCATTGCTCAACGTCAGATAAGTGTAAAAATCGCCGCCCACCTCGCGCGCCGGCAACGAGGTGCCATAGACTTCCAATCCCGGCCAATCAGGATCGCGCGCAGGCAGCAGGCTGGTTTGAATGGTTCGCGCAATGTCCAGCTCGTGCTTTATCCGCTCTTGCTCGGTCAGTTGCTCAATCAGGCGGCTGTTTTCCAGCGCCACGGCGGCCTGGTGCCCCAGCGTTTCTAAAAACTCGATATCCGTCCGATTGTACCACGCGCCGGAGCGTTTGGCGCCCACCGCGTAGAGGCCGAGCAGCCTGGCGCCGACGACGAGCGGCGACGCCACTTCCATGCCCAGCGCGCGCAGCGGCGTCAAGACAGGATCGGGGGACGCATCCGGCGGGTTGATGATTATGGGCGCGTTGGCCGCCAACAGCGCATCCGGCAAAGCGCGGCGCGCCTCGCCGCCGGCCAACTCTTCGCCGTCCGGCCTGACAAAGCACTGCCGAGATTCATTCCACGTCCACATCCCGGCGTGCTCCAATCCCAGGCGCGCCGGCACCACTTTAACCATCAGCGCATCCAGGTGATGTATGTCGAGCGTTGTCGCCAGCGTCTTGCTCCACTCGGCCAACAACGCCGGCAAGTTCAACTGCTGCCGATAAAACACGTGATCAATGGCCCTCTGGACGCGCGTGCGCGCCGGCGCGAACACCAGCGCCGCGCCCAACGTCGCCAGGAATACAACCGTCGTATCATCGGACCTGCCGCTCAACGCGAGGAAAAAGCGGCTCAGGCCGGTGGCCAGGAGCAAGTACACAGCCACCAGAACCGCCGATAACGCGCCATACACCAGGCTGCGATGAATGACGGCGTCAATGTCCATCAGGCGGTAACGCAAAATGGCAAATGCGAAAGCCAATGGCAAGGCCGCCAGCAAGAGCCACAACACCGCCGTCTGGACAATGCCCAGCCGCACGCCGCCAATCAACAGCGGCGCGATAAAGCCAGTTAACCACGGGCCAACGCCAGCGGCCGTTCCCCACGCTAACCAGCGCATCTGAGCGCGCTCGACCGGCGTGCGCGCCACCAGAATACTGCGCGCCACGTTCGCCATCATCCACAGCGTCTCCACTCCCCCCACCACGTAACGCGCCGACTCGGCTTGAGAGGTGAACAGGCCAAACAATACCGGACCGCCCACCATCAGCGCCGTAACCAGACACACAACGGGGTTGACCAAATGAATGGTCCACACGATCCAAGGACAACGCTGCGCCCAGGGATGAGGCCGGGGGAAAATAAGTGAAAAGTGCAATCCCAGGCTAGCGACCAACCAGAATGTAACAATTTCAACCGAATGGATTAAGGGGTTGAGCGCAAACAGCCAAGTGAGGTTAGCTTCATTGATGGGATCGTCGGCAACATTCAACACAATCGCCCAGAAGCACAAAAAGAGCACTCGCGCCGCCGGGTCGCCTGGCCTGCGCCAGGCCACGAATGCCCCAATCAGCAAAAAACTCAGCACCACCGGCAGCATCAGCGCGACGCGTTTTAACCCTTCCAGGGGAGGCACGCGCACCAGCGGCAACGTGACCGTCGTCAACGCATCACCGCGCCGCACCACATAGGCAGCGCTCTGGCCCTCACGGCTGTCGCGCAACAGCGCCACACTTCGCGCCAGGTTTGGCTCAAGCCATTCCTGCAAAGTATATCCTCGAATGTTGACCAAGACATCCCCAAGCTGAAGAGAGCTTGTCTCGGAGGGAACATTCAAGTAGGTCACCACCAACCCCTCTGCGCTGGACATTCCCCCGGCCTGGTCTGTGGGCAAGGCGAACAACGCCCACCACAACAAAATGATCGCGCCCCCGGCAAACGCCGTCAATGTCAACACCAGGCCACGCATCAGGTGATGGAGTCTTGCATTGTCTCGCATCCACGCCCCCCAAATAGGCATCGCGCCAGAATAACGTGTCAATGTGGCAGGGTCGCACAATTACCACAATTGTATATCACATGCTCCAAAAGTCCAACAAATCGCGCGATGGAACGCATTTCGCGCCGCGCGGCCCTATTTGCCCTTTTATCCATTCCGGTATATTATTTCTGGCAAGCTTTTCCTGCAAAAGAACACCCGTCACACAACAGGAGGTCAGAATGATAGCGCTATATATCACATCTATCGAAACATTCTCCGGCAAAACAGCCTTGAGCCTCGCTCTGGGCAGGCATCTTCAGGCCGGCGGTTACAACGTCGGTTATTTTAAACCGCTTGGCACAATACCCCGCGATATTGGGAACGGGCGCTATTGCGACGAAGACGCCTTGTTTGCCGCTCAAGCGTTGCAGCTCACTATATCCCCCGAACTGTTATCGCCAGTGTGCCTGACGCCGGAGTTGTTCGAGTCGCAGCTCACAGGCCCGGCGCAAGATTTGATCTCCGCCGTCACCCACGCCTACAGCGAAGTCAAAAACGATAAAGACGTTGTGATTTTGGAAGGCGGCTCCAGCCTGCGCGAGGGGCACGCCGTGGGGCTGGCCACGCCTACCGTGGCGCGCATGTTAGGCGCGCCCGTGTTGAGCGTGGTCAAGTATCGCACGCCGGTCAGCTTGATTGACGACGCGCTGACCGCCTACGCCCGGCTGGGCGACCAGTTAATGGGCGTGGTGATTAACGCCGTCACACCCGACGGTATACGCTTTGCCACTCGAGTCGGCGTGCCCTACCTGGAAAAGCGCAAGGTGGCCGTGTTCGGCGTCTTGCCGCAAGAAGCCATGTTGTCTGCCACCAGCGTCGGCGAAGTCGCCGCCGCGTGCGAGGGCACGTTCCTGTGCGGCGCGGAGCAGGCCAGCGATATGGTCGAAAATCTGGTTGTGGGAGCAATGGGCATGGAGCAGGCCAAAGCGCGCATGGAACAAATCCCCAGCAAAGCCGTCATCACCGGCGGCGATCGCACCGACATGATTATCGCGGCGCTAGAAATGTCGGCCAAGGTCATCATCCTCACCGGCAACCTGCACCCCAGCCCCATTATCTTGCGCCAGGCGGCGCAAATGGGCGTGCCGATTGTGCTCACGCCCTATCACACCCTGGACGCCGTCAAGTCCATTGAACAATTCTTTGGCAAGGGGCGCGTGGCCCAGGCCGAAAAGTTGGCCCGCTTTGAAGCACTGCTGGCCGAGCATTTTGATTTTGCGCGATTGTACAAGAAATTGGGACTGGAACGCCCGCCGCAGGAAGCCAAAGCCTGAACCGCTATTAGAGGAATAACAATGTCCCGAACTATACGCGTCGCCTCTGTTCAAATGTTCACCGAGCCAGCGCCGACCCGGCAGCGCCTTGAACGAGCAGAAACGCTCGTCGCCCAGGCCGCCCGCAGCGGCGCGCAACTGGTCGTTTTGCCAGAAGTCTTTAGCACTGGCTACGAATACAGCGACCAAAACTATGAACGCGCCGAGCGGCTCGATGGGCAGACCGTGAGTTGGATGAAAAGCGCCGCGGCCCAACACGGCGTTCACGTGGCCGGGTCGCTCTTGCTGCTGGACGAAGAGGATATTTACAACGCCCTCTTGCTGGCAGCGCCGGATGGCCGCACGTGGCGCTATAACAAGAATTATCCCTACATGTGGGAACGCGCCTATTTCCGGCAAGGACACGACATCACCGTCGCCGATACCGAATTGGGCAAATTAGGGCTGATGATTTGCATGGACCAGGGACGCGCCGAACTGTGGGCGCGCTACGCCGGCAAGGTTGACGCCATGGTCATTTGCAGTTGCCCGCCGGCGATGCACGAGACAACGTTGGCTTTTCCAGGCGGCCAACGCGTGAAAAGCTGCGAGCTTGGCCCGGCGATGCAGAGCATCGCGCAAAGCGGCGGCGAGACATTTGGCGCTTACCTTCGCCGCCAGGCCGCGTGGCTGGGTGTGCCGGTGGTGAACTCGACTGGCACGGGGACATTTTCTTCGAGGCTGCCCATGCCGCATCTATCATTGGCAATTTACAGCGCGATGCGCCCCGACCTGTGGCGCTATCTCTCGCAGGCAGACCGCGTGCGCCTGGAAGCCGGTTATTTTAACGAAACATACGTGGCCGATGCTGCGGGGCGCGTGCTGGCCCAGGTTCCGCCGGAGACAGAAGGTTATGCTCTGGCTCAAATAACGCTGGCCGACGCGCTGCCACAACCACGCGGCCAGCAGCCTCGTTTTGGGCTGCCCGACGTGGCCTATCACCTGGTTGATTTTGCAAACATTGCCCTGACCCCGCTTTACAGGCGGAATGTGCGCCGCTTCTATGGCCCGCGCATGGCGCCGCCAGGCCGGCAGACCAGGTTGTGGATGGGAGTGATTGTTTTCGCCAGCGTCCTCGGCTATTGGCTGGGGAAGGCCGCTGGCCGTAGACGATAATTCATTAATCAACAAGGAGAAAAATAATGTCTGAAATCGAATTTGTTCACGCACGCGAAATTCTGGATAGCCGCGGCAACCCGACCGTCGAGGTCGAGGTACTGTTGGATGATGGCGCGTGGGGGCGCGCGGCCGTGCCTTCCGGCGCGTCTACCGGCGCGCACGAGGCCGTCGAGTTGCGCGACGACGACAAGGGACGCTACAACGGCAAGGGGGTGCTCAAGGCCGTCGAAAACGTCAACGCGCAAATCGCCGACGAGCTGTTTGGCATGGAGGCCACCGACCAGGTGAGCATTGACCGGATGCTCATCGAACTCGACGGCACGCCCAACAAAAGCAAGCTGGGGGCCAACGCCACCTTGGGCGTCAGCCTGGCCGTGGCCAAGGCCGCTGCCAACAGCCTGGAATTGCCGCTGTATCGCTACATCGGCGGCGTGGAGGCGCGCGTGCTGCCTGTGCCGATGATGAATATTCTCAACGGCGGCAAGCACGCCGACAACTCGACCGACTTGCAGGAATTCATGATCTTGCCCGTTGGCGCGCCGACCTTCCGCGAAGCGCTGCGCTGGGGCGCCGAGGTGTACGCCGCGCTCAAAAAAGTGCTCAAAAAGAAAGGGTACAACACCAACGTCGGCGACGAGGGCGGCTTTGCGCCCAGCCTGGGCAGCAACGTCGAGGCCGTCCAGGTGATTGTGGACGCCATCGGCGCGGCCGGTTACAAGCCGGGCGAGCAAATCTTTATCGGGCTGGACCCGGCCGCCACCGAGTTTTTCGTGGATGGCGTGACGTACAAGCTGGTCAAAGAGCCGGCGGAGCGCCGCCACCTTTCGGGCGAGCAGATGGTAGACTTTTACGCCGAATGGGTTGAAAAGTATCCCATCATTTCCATCGAAGACGGCCTGGCCGAGGACGACTGGAAGAGCTGGAAATTGATGACCCAAAAGCTGGGCGACAAGATTCAACTGGTGGGCGACGACTTGTTTGTGACCAACACCGAGCGCATCGCGCGCGGCATCCAAGAGGGCTGCACCAACTCGGTGCTGATCAAGTTGAACCAAATCGGCACATTGACCGAGACCATTGACGCCGTGCGTATGGCGCAGCGAGTGGGGTGGACTGCCGTCGTCAGCCATCGCTCAGGCGAAACCGAAGACGCCACCATCGCCGACCTGGTGGTGGCGATGAACGCCGGCCAGATCAAGACCGGCGCGCCATGCCGCAGCGACCGCATTGCCAAGTACAATCAACTCTTGCGCATCGAAGAAGAATTGGGCGATGCGGGCCAGTACGCCGGCTTGAGCGCCTTTCCACGCCTGAAGCGATGAAACCGAATAAGAGGAACGAGTAACTTTTAACCTCTCTGGGTGTTTCTTAGCATAGGGCGGGGACATCCCGCCCTATGCTAAATTCACGAGGGAGGACACAATGATCAAAATCGTTACAGATAGCACCAGCAACCTGGCCCCCGATGTAGCCCAACAATACAACATTGAAATCATTCCGCTGTACGTTCATTTTGGCGAACAAATATACAAAGACGGACTGGATTTATCAAACGACCAATTCTATGCTTTGCTCCAGTCCGCGTCCAAGCTGCCCACCACCTCGCAACCTTCGGCGGGCGATTTTCTTCAGGTGTACGAGCGCCTGGCCGCCGACGGCAGCACCATCATCTCGATTCATCTGTCGTCGGTACTCAGCGGCACGTGCGCCTCGGCGTTCACCGCGCGCGACATGATGAGCAACGCCGCCATTCACGTCGTAGACACGCTGACTATCTCGGCCTGCCTGGGGTTAATGGTGCTGGAAGCGGCGCGGATGGCGCAAGACGATCAATCCGTCCAAGCTATCCTCGACCGCCTTGAAATCATGAAAAGCAACTTTCACCTCTACTTTGCCGTGGATACGCTGGAATACCTGCACAAAGGCGGCCGCATCGGCGGCGCGCAAGCATTGCTGGGCACAGCCCTGCAAATGAAGCCCATCCTGGCTTTGCAAAGCGGGCGCGTGGAATCGTTTGAACGCATCCGCACGTGGAACAAGGTGACGGCCCGTCTCAAAGACATCGTGGTGGATGCGGCGGCCGGCCGCAGTCAAGTGCGACTGGGGATTTTGCACGCCGCCGCGCTCCAAGAGGCTCAAAAACTCTATGACGAGTTGATGGGCAAAATCAAGCCTGTGGAAACAATGTTCTTTGACGTCGGCCCGGTCATTGCCACCCATACCGGCCCAGGCGCGGTAGGGGTAGGCTTTCTCGTGGAGTAATCTAAAAACAAAATGGCACTCACAAAAATCGTTTCCACCCTGGGGCCAGCCACCGATTCGCCCGACGCGCTCGTGGCGATGATGCGCGCCGGGATGAACGTGGCGCGCATCAATTTCTCGCACGGCGCTCAGGACGATCACGCCCGGCGCATTGCGTTGGTGCGCGAGCTGGCCGAACGCGAACACGCCATCGTCGCGATTATGGGAGATTTGCAAGGCCCCAAGTTGCGCGTGGGAGACATTGCCGGCGGGGGCGTTTACCTTGCGCTCGGCAGCGCCATAACCCTGACCACCCGCCTTGTGCCGGGCAGCGCGCACGAGGTTCACCTGCCGCATCCAGACCTGGTGGCCGAGGTGGAGCCTGGCCAACGCCTGCTGCTGGACGATGGACAGCTCGAATTGCGGGTAGAATCTACGAGTGAGGACGATTTGAATTGCCGGGTGGTGGTCGGCGGCCTGCTCGGTTCGCATAAAGGCATCAGCGCGCCAGAAGCGTGTCTTTCGCTTTCGTCGCTCACCGCCAAAGACCGCGCCGACGCGCGCTTTGCCGCGGAACACGACGTTGATTACCTGGCGTTGTCGTTCGTGCGCGGCGCCCGCGACGTGCAAGAGCTGCGCGGCCTGCTGGACGATTTACACGCCAACATCCCCATCGTCGCCAAGATCGAAAAAGGCCAGGCGCTGGAGAATTTTCAAGACATCCTCGCCGCCAGCGACGCGATCATGGTGGCGCGCGGCGACCTGGGCGTCGAGACGCCCGCCGAAAATGTGCCCATCCATCAAAAAGAAATCATCCGCGCCTGCAATCGCGCCGGCAAGCCCGTCATCACCGCCACGCAGATGCTCCAATCCATGATCGAAAATCCGCGCCCCACGCGCGCCGAGGCTTCGGACGTGGCCAATGCTATCCTGGACGGCACGGACGCCGTCATGCTATCGGCTGAAACGTCGGTCGGCAAATATCCGGTCGAAGCCGTGCACATGATGGCGCGCATTGCGGAAAACATTGAAGCGCACATAGCCTCTGGAGTGCAAGCGGCGCGCGCCAATGCCGCCTGCGACCCCACCGAAGCCATTGCGCAGGCCACCGTCGAAATCGCCGCCGAGATGCACGCCAAGGCCATCATCACCTCCACCATGACGGGTTACTCGGCGCGGATGGTGGCGCGCTACCGGCCATGCATCCCCGTGCTGGCCACCACGCCCGACGCCGTCATACAACGCCGCCTGGCGCTGGTGTGGGGAGTGCGTCCCTGGCGGGTGCCGCCCTACCACGATACCGACGAAATGATCACGCTGGCCGAGCAGGCCGTCAAAGAGGCCGGGCTGGCCCAGAGCGGAGACCTGGTGGTATTGACCAGCGGCATCCCCGTTGGCGGAGAAGGCAAGACCAACTTTTTAAAGATCCACATCGTGGAGTGATGCGCACCGCGTCATTCGCCGTATCTCGCGCTTGCGCTTTTCAAGAAGAATGACACAACCTCAACTCGTCATGCTGGTGCTGCTGGGCGCGGCGATGATTTTATTTATCAGCCAAATCCTGCGCGCCGACCTGGCAGCACTGCTCCTGCTGATTGCGCTGGCTATCACGCAACTGCTCACGCCGCAAGAGGCATTTTCCGGTTTCGGGCGCTCGGCAGTCATCATCGTCATGTCTATCTTTATTTTGACCAGCGCCCTGGATCGCACCGGCGTGACGCGCCGATTGGGCGCAAGCATGTTGCGCCTGGCCAGAGGGAGCGAGACGCGGCTGGTCATTATCGTGATGCTGGCCGGCGGCATTCTTTCGCTATTTATGAACACTATCGCGGCAGGGGCCGTGTTGCTGCCGGTGGTGATGGGATTGACCGGCCCATCCAAGCTCAGCCCCTCCAAGCTGTTGATACCGCTCTCATTTGGCACGCTGCTAGGCGGTATGGCAACGTTATTCACCACGAGCAATATTTTGGTCACCACGGCTGTACGTGACTATGGCCTGCCCAGCTTTGGCTTGTTCGACTTTGCGCCGGTCGGCGGTGTGGTGGCGCTGACCGGCATACTGTTTATGGCATTGATTGGGCGGCGGCTGTTGCCCGAACGCTACCCCCTCGACCACGTCTCGCGCGTGCGCGTGCTGCGGCAGGAGCTAAGCGAACTGTACCAGTTGCGCGAGCGATTGTGGGAACTGCACGTGGAACCCAAATCTTCTCTGGTAGGAAAATCACTGAGCAAAAGCGACATCGGCGAAAAGCTGGGATTGAGCGTGCTGGCCGTGATCCACAACAGTCACGTCTGCCTGGCGCCCAAGCCAGACTATATCTTGTCTGCCAATGACCTCCTGCTCATTGCCGGCCGTGAAGAGCGCGTGGCGCAACTGGCCCAACATGGATTGAGCCTTTTACTGGATGTGGCGTGGCAGGGCGACTTGTCTTCAGATAAGGTGGGGATGGTCGAAGTGCTCATCGCGCCGCGCTCGTCCGTGGTAGGATCGACGCTCAAGCAAATCCACTTTCGCGAAAAGTACGGCCTATCGGTGGTGGCGCTATGGCGCGAGGGTCGCCCATACCGCACAGACGTGGGCGATATGCCGCTGCGCTTTGGCGACGCTTTACTGGTGCACGGCGAACTGGATAAAATCCGCGTGCTGCAAGCCGAGCCGGATTACCTGGTTTTGCAACCGGAGGGATACACCCCACAGCGCCCGGCCAAAGCGCCGCTGGCCGCCGGCATCATGGCTCTCACGCTGCTGGCGGCGGCGATTGGCTGGTTGCCCGTAGCCGAAGCGATGCTGGCCGGCGCATTGTTAGCCATCATCACCGGCTGCCTGACCATGGACGAGGCCTACCAGGCTATCGAGTGGCGCGTGGTATTTTTGCTGGCGGCCATGTTGCCGGTCGGCCTGGCGATGACGAAAACCGGCACCGCTGCCTGGCTGGGGCAACTCGTCACACACACACTCGGCGGCTATGGACCGCTGGTTACGCTGGCCGGTTTTTACCTGCTCACCGTGGTGCTGACGCAAGTGATGTCGAGCCAGGCTACAGCCGTGGTGTTATCGCCGATTGCATTGGCGGCGGCGCGCGCGATGTACGTCAACCCCTACACATTTGCAATGGCCGTGGCAGTGGGCTGCTCCACGGCTTTTCTCACCCCTATCAGCCACCCCGTCAATATATTGACGATGGGACCGGGCGGCTATACCTTTCGTGATTATCTAAAAGTGGGCGTGCCGCTCACGTTAATCGTATTTGCTGCGACCATGGCCGCGTTGCCTATCTTTTGGCCCCTGGCCAAGTAAAGCCGATCACAGCGGCTTAAAGCCTTGGCCGAACGCCTCGGCCGGGTTGACGATGACAAAGGCCGCCGGGTCAGCCTGGCGCACCAACGCCTTGAGGTGCGCCACCTGGCGCGGCGCCACCGTGCAGACCAGCACGTCGTGCGCCCGGTGGGTATACATCCCCTCGCCCGTCAGGCGCGTCACGCCGCGCTTGAGAGCGTTCAACAGTAACTCGGCCACATCGTTGCCCTTATCCGTAACAATCAACGCCATGCAGTCGCGTTGGAAGCGCGGACGCCATCCGCCCGGCTTGGGAAGCACTTCTACGGTGGCGGTCAAGATGGCCTGGAACCAGTTGGTGGGACTGAACGCGCCGTAGCGCGGCAAGATTTCTCCCACTGACTTGTTCATCCCGCTGGTGAGCAATCCCATCAAAAACAATGCCCCATTGTAAATTATCCCCGCCGCCAATACCACGCCGCCCGGTAAAGGGCCAACGTCAAAGCGGGCAATAATCTCGCTCCAACTGGAAACCGGCACGGGAAACATCACAGACTTGAGCAGCCAGCTCAGCGCCAGCACGATAAAAATCGCCCAATAGTTGCGGCGAAAGCGCCGTCCCAGCGCCTCCATAAAAGGGATGGGAAATTCGGGGTACAGCAAGCTATCAGCCAATTGAGCCGCCCAGTGCTCGTCCGGCCCGAACGGCGGCACCAGCATGGCGGCGTAAAAATCGGTTTCCATCAGCCGGACGCGATAGGCCCACAACTCGTAATAGCGGTAGCGGCGAGCTTCGATAAACAGGAACAGCGTCACCATCAACGTGACGAGAGGAATCACCAGGTGATGGGAGGGGTTGCTAAAGGCAAAACTGAGCGCCGCGCCGGTGGTAGCCACGGCCCAGTTCGTCGTGTTATCTAGCCGCTGCCGCCACACGTTCGAGCGGTACATCTCGCCGCGGTAAAAGTGCGCCATGGCGGTATTAAACTCGCCCGACTTGATGCGATAGCCGCGAAACGTCCACACCGTCTCGCTCTTGCCAGACAGGTCGGGTGACGGCTCGCCAGGCAGCGGATTGGCGCGTTGCTCGTCAGACAAGGCACACCTCCAAAAATCACAGTTGTCGCCTGACCTTCATGATAATCCATTTAGCGGCGCAAGCCAAGCGCGGGCAAGCGGGCGTCTTGTCTAAATCACGCGGTAGAGGTACAATAGCGCCCAATGGCATACGCACAAGGAGGAAATGATGCCAGTACCATTTGAACGGCTTAGACGTGAACTTGAGGCAGAGCACAAACGCCTGCTCGATCAACTCAACAACAACCCATCCATCACCAGCAATGGCGAAGCGATCGGCTACGGCCTTCACCAGGCGGACCACGCCACCGAGGCATTCGAGCAAACCAAAGGCCTGGCGATTCGGAAGAATACCGAGGGAGTACTGCGGCAGGTCGAGGCAGCGCTGGCGCGTTTTGAAAAAGGCACGTATGGCCTGTGCACTCACTGCGGACAGCCCATTGACCCGGCGCGCCTGGAGGCGCTCCCTTATGCCCAGTGGTGCATCACGTGCCAAACCCACCTGGAAAGCAAAGGATGAAAGTTTCAGTTTTAAAAAATAGCGCGCCCATGGCCGCCGTGGCCGCATTGGTCTTGATCGTTGACCAGCTCACCAAGTGGCTGGTATCCACGCGCCTGGAGCCGGGCCAGATGTGGGCGCCCTGGCCGGAATTGGCCAACTATTTCACCATTACGTACACCACCAACACCGGCGCGGCTTTTGGCTTGTTTAAAGAGTGGGGGACGATATTTATCGGCATCGCCGTCATTGTCATCGTGGCGATTTTCTTTTACCAGCAACAACTGCAAGACGGGCAGTGGCTATTGCGGGCGACGCTCGGCTTCCAACTGGGGGGCGCCATCGGCAACCTGGTTGACCGGCTACGCGTGGGGCACGTGGTTGACTTTCTCGATTTCAAGTGGTGGCCCGTATTCAACGTGGCCGATAGCTCCATCGTTGTGGGGGTGGCCATCCTGATGCTCCTCATGCTGCGCGAGTCTCAGCCTCAAGAGCAAAAAGCGCAGGCGGCGATGGAACACCAAACACGCGAACCTTCCTGACATGACGGAACGCACCGTTATCTTGTCTGTGCCTAAAGCGGGCCAGCGCCTGGACAAGTTTGTAGCAGAGGCGCTGGCCGATTTGTCTCGCACGGCGGTGCAGCGCCTGATTGACGATGGCGATATCACCGTCAACGGCCAGCCGAGCAAGCCGGCCTACAAGCTCGGTCAGGGCGACAGGATTGCCGTGCGCATCCCGCCGGCCGCGCCCACCGACGTGCAACCCCAGGCTATCCCGCTGGACATTGTCTACGAAGACGCCGACCTGCTCGTCATTAACAAAGCGGCGGGGATGGTCGTTCACCCGGCCGCCGGCCACAACGAGGGAACGCTGGTCAACGCGGTGCTGGCGCACTGCCCGGACCTGGCCGGCGTGGGCGGCCAGGTCCGGCCAGGCATCGTCCATCGCCTGGATAAAGACACGTCGGGGTTGATTGTGGTCGCCAAGCACGACGCCGCGCACCACGCGCTCCAACGCCAGTTCAAAGCGCGCACCGTCAGCAAAGTGTACCTGGCGCTGGTGGAAGGAAACATCACCCCGCCCCAGGGCATCATCGAAGCGCCGATTGGCCGAGACAAGTTGCAGCGCAAACGCATGGCCGTCACGCCCGATGGCCGCCCGGCCACGACCGAGTACAAGACAATTGAATCCTTTGAAAATTACACGCTCGTAGAGGCTCGCCCGCGCACCGGCCGCACGCACCAGATCCGCGTGCACTTTGCGTGGCTCCAATTTCCGCTGGCAGGCGACCACGTGTATGGGCGGCGCAAGCAAAAGCAGTTACCGTGGCCCGCCCCGCTGGGGCGGCTGGCGCGCCATTTTTTGCACGCGCACACGTTATCGTTCCAGCTACCCTCCGATGGCCGGATGGTGATATTTTCCGCCCCACTGCCGCCCGACCTGGAAGCCGTGCTGCAAGGATTGCGGCAAAGCTGAGCGTTTACGGCTGATTCCAGGCGGCGCGGAGCAACGCCGGCAGCACGCGGCCGGCGGGACCGATGAGGACAAAGGTGGCGTCTGCCGTCAACGGGGTGATATCGGGATTCACCTCCACCACCAGCGCACCGCCGCGCAGCGCCTCGTAAGGCAGCGAGGCGGCCGGCTCGACCAGGCTGGAGGTGCCAATCGAGAAAAAGAGTTCGCACGCGCCAGACGCCTCGAGCGCGGCTTGCAGCGCGTGCGCCGGCAGCGATTCTCCAAACCAAACCACGTCGGGACGCAGCAGCCCCCCGCACTGAGCGTAACGAGGGCAGCGCGGCGGAAGCTCGCCCGTGTCTGCCCACGACTCGACCACCACATTTTCCCGCGAGCACTTGACCCGCGCCAGGTTGCCGTGCAACTCGATCACGTTCCGGCTCCCCGCCCGCTGATGCAGCCCGTCTACGTTTTGCGTAATCAGCGTAAAGGCGGGAACGCGCCGCTCCATCTCTACCAGCGCCAGGTGGCCGGGATTGGGCGCGGCGCGAGCGGTCAACTCCCTTCGCCACGCGTACCATTCCCAAACCAAACGAGGGTCCCTCTGAAAAGCCTCGGGCGTTGCCAGTTCTTGGGGATTGTATTTGGCCCACAAGCCAGTCTGCGCGTCACGAAAGGTTGGCACGCCGCTCTCGGCCGAGATGCCCGCGCCGGTGAGGACCGTCACGCGCCGCGCCGTCCGCAGCACGTTGGCCAGGGTCGGTGGAAGATAAAGAGGCGCATCGTTCACAATGAATCTCCTGTTTAACGGCTGGTTTGTCCAGGCCGGGAGTTACGGCATCAAGCGGGTGAGGATAACGGCCGATTCTTCGGGATCGGCCAATCTCACCAGGCCGCGCTCCGCCAACGTGGGCAGCAGTTCGACGGCTTGAATATGACGGCCCAGCACAGTGATACGCAAGAGAACACCCCACCGACAATCAACCGGATAAAATTGATCGAAAAGCAAATTGCCCAAACTGTACGCAACGAGAGTTTGGTCAATCCATTCAACCCTTTGCAGAACGTGGGGGCCGTGACCGATAATCAGGTCGGCCCCCGCCCCGGCCAGCGCGCTGGCGAGCGCGCGTTGGCGCGGAGAAGGCGACGCCTGATATTCGCTCCCCCAGTGCACCGAGATAAAAACCAGGTCGGCTTGCCCGGCGGCGCGCGTCACCGCCAAGCTGGCCGATTCAACATCGAGCGGCGCCGTCGAATCGTCAAAGGCAAGTATCTGAAGTGTGAGCGGCGGATAGGCGTTCGCGAATTGCATGATACAATCCGTCTGATGCCACCCAACGCCACTGATTCCCGCCGCGTCCAGGGTAGCCGCCGTCTCGGCCAGGCCGGCCTCGCCCGCATCCAGGGCGTGATTATTGGCCAAAGAGATCAGGTCGAAACCGGCGGCGACAAGCGCCGCCACCGCTCCCGGCGGCGCGCGCAGGTCATACCCGTCGCTCAGTTGCGGCGCGCTCGTCAGGGGTGATTCCAGGTTGGCAAAGGCCAGGTCTGCCTCAGCCAATGTAAGCCGCACACCGGCAAAAGCCGCCTCCCAACTGCGCCCTTCAACCCCGTGCAGCGACGCAGCCACTCCGCGCCCCAACATCACGTCGCCGGCAAAAACAAACACGAGCGTTGCGGGGGGCGGCTCTCCTGGCAAACAAGCCAGAACAGAGCAGATGAGGAACGAGACAAGCGCTTTCCTCACCATCCCCCTGCCCTATCGGATGATAAAACTCTGGGTCCATTCCGGCTGTTCAGGCGCCTGGCCAGCCGCCAGCATCGCGCGCCAGGCCTCATCGGTCAAGCGTCCATCGGCAAGCGGCTGTGGAAATTCGTAATAAGAAAAGACGCCGCCTTTGGCAATGTGCGTACCGCCTGCGCCATCTGGCACAATGACATAGATTTCAAAGATGCGTCCCACCGCCTCTTCCAACGCGCGGCCATTGGGATCGGTTGCCACGTCGGCCACCAGCGCGGCCTGCTCGTCCTGGCTAAAGAAAGGCGAGCCTTCTCCTTCTTCGGGATCAGCGGCCGCCAGCGTCATCACTTCCAGCTCGCCGCCATAATACTTGATGCGGCTGTAATCCTCCAGGCTCAAAGATTGGCCGGCCAACTCGCGCTGCGCCACATCCAGCAAGAATGTGAGCAAATCGTCCAACCGGGACAGATTCACGCCAGTGTTTTCGGTGAGCAGGCCGCGGCCCCCAAGCCCCTGGCGCGTCATGCGCGTGAGCGCCAGCAAGCGGGCATACGCTTCCGGGTTAGGTTCGACCCAGCCGTGCGGCGGTTCTTCTTCCGCGCCACCCCCGCCCATCTCGGCCATCACCTGCTTGGCGTACAGGATCGTATCGTGCTTGAGTTCGGTCCACGAACCGAGCGCCGTGTGAAGGTCTTTGCGCGTCCAGGCCATCGTCTGCATAAAGGCCGGGTACTGGTTGCCTTTGGCCTCCACCAGCGGGCGGAGCGCGTATAGCCAGTTCCAATACAAGTTCTGCGTCCACGAATCCAATTGCAGTGCGCGGACCTCGCCGCGCACCTTGTCCATCTGCTCGGGGTAATGCGCAAACGCTGTCTCGCCCATCTGGTCGAGGATGGTATACGCTTCTTCCGAGCCGAGCGCGGCCATCACGTCAAGCCCCTTGGGCAGCCAGCGCTCTTGCCCGGACTGTCCCACGTTGCGCCAGATCAACTGGCCAAAGATATAGGCGTCCAGCGTGAAGCGCTGGCCCATAAAGCGAAAGCCCTGCGTGGCCTGCGCCTTGTCTTCCCAAATGTACACCCACATCGAGTTGACTTGGGGCGGCGGCAATTGGCGCGCCGCGGCGCTAAAGGCTGCCAGCTTGGCTTCGTCGGCAATGTCGGACGGTTGAGCGTTGGGGCCATAGACGCTATCCCACAACGCGCCGTATTCGTAAAAGCTCAGGTCGTCGGCTTTGCCCACAATAAAGACGGTTGGATCGTAAACGCGCGCCCACACCTCGGCAGCAGGCTGGCCGTTCAGCGTGGTGTTGCGCAGAATGTAGGTGATAAGCAGCGCCATGCGCGTTTCTTGCGGCTTTTGCAAGCGCATGTTGATGCGGCCGTACCACATCATCACGCGAAAGTAACGCTTGAGCAATTCGCTGCGCGTATAGTGGCCGCGCGGGACATATTGCGAGTAATCCTCGCACATGCAAGGCTTGTCTATGCATGCGGGGGGCGGATTGGTGTCGCACGGGTCGCACGTCTGGGGACAATCCAGGCTAAAGAGCGGGCTGCCCTCAAGCCCTGCGTGAGCTTCGATCAGGCTCAATTCTGCGTTCACCCAATCGGCCACTTCGGGGGGCGTGACAGCGTCCTCGTTGATGAGATGATCGGCCACAATAAAATAAGCCCAAACGCGCAGGGCAATGGCTTCCATATCGCTGCCCTTGAGCTGGGCATAAAGCTGTTGGGCTGAATCGGCGCAGGCGCGGGTGAGAGCGGCAATGTCCGGCGCGAAATGCTCGCGCTCCAGATCGCGCAGCATCTTGTCAAAGAGCAGGTGGTAGACGTGATACACGGAATCGGTGGTGACGAAAACGGGCAGGTCTTTGTAGCGCGTGTCTTCATAGACCTGAAAGAACTCGAGCCACTCGGCCGGCGCCACTACAAACCCGCTCTGCGCCAGCGCATCTTGCTGAGCCGGGCTGAACGTAAACTGGCTCGAGTTGCTCATCGCCGCCAGGTTTACGGGCAAAGCATAGCCGTCATAGGCCGCCGGCAGCGAGGCGGAAATTTTGGGATAAGCCGCAAAGCCCCGCCCGCGCACGTTGGGCGGGGGAGTGGGTGGAACAGCCGTCGCCTGGGCAAGCTGGGGGGCAATGGGAGTGGGAGTGGGCAGCGACCTTTCCGGCAATGGAGTGGGGGACGGTGAGGGCGCGTTGCACGCCAATATCGCCGCAAACAAAACGACGACGACAAATACAGATTTGGTCTTTACCATCATCATGCACCTCTCTTAATCTTTAGACATTATCGGAAATAATATTTTTCACCGCAAAGACGCAAAGGACGCCAAGAATCTCAATACGGCCTCAGTCGTCCTGTGAATAAAACTTGTCTACTCCCGCCGCTGGCATGGGGTGACTGTTCGAGAAATTGTATTTCCGACAAGGTCTCCTATGTATCACCGAACAACAATATCAAGTATACTGTCTGCATTGACATCGGTCAAGCCGAGCTGGCGAAAGCGCCCCGGCGGCGAGCGCCACGCCAGCGTAAAGCCAAAGCCATTCCAACGCCAAACGTTCGCGCGGGTCGCGGGGCCGTCGCGCCCGGCGGCGTATTCCCCCTCTAGCGCCGCGACCTCGTTCAGGCCATCCCCATCTACGTCCCCCACGGCCAACGCCAACAGCGGCGCGGGCAGAGCCGAGCCAGCCCACAGCTCTCGCCCGCTGCGCGGGTCGAGCAGGATGAGGTGGCAACTGGCGCCCGCGGCGTCTTGAAAGCCGGCGATGGGACTGGGCGAGCCGCTCCAGCGTTGCGTGGGCCAATCGCGCCAGGGCCGCCAGACCACCAGCGCCCACTCGGGTTGAGCGTCGCCGGTCACGTCGGCCAGGTCCCACGCGGTGACGCGCCAGGTGGGAGGGACAAGCCGCCGCCATTCATCAGCCAAGGGAGCCGCCTGGGTGCGCACCTCAAAAGATCCGAGCGCCTGGAACGCGCCATCGCGAAACACATAAACCTGCCAGCGGGCCGGCCGCGCCGCGTACACGAGCAAGAAACACACAATCACAATCAGGCTGATGAGTATAATGGGCCTAGCTTGGGCAAGACGCGTGCGGGCAAGTAACATTTGCTTCATCAGGATGCCTCACCTCACTTACTTTCACAGAATGTGAATCCACCGGCTGATGCTTTGACCTCTCACAGGAACTCGCTTCGGTCGCAAACGGTTCGGGCGATAGAGCAGCCACACGTGCCAGCCTGCCCGCCGCAGGTGGGTGATAATGCGACTCCATAGGGCCATCTCGAAACTGGAAGGAATTGAAGGCTAAACACAATCCAAAGCGAGTAGCTTCCTGCCAACTCCCATTGGCCGAGGTGTAAATTGCATGCATCGCAAACGAGACACGTGGTCCGCCGCCACTTTCATTTAGCCAAATATGAAGCTCTGGCTTGTCATCTCCAGTCAATTCGACAAGCTCTATAGCACGTACTTTAGCAATTTGCCGGTCGGCGGTCAATGCTATGGATGTGAGATATTGATCTAGAACCACCTCGCAACGTGGCGATACTGAATTGAGAGCCAGGAGTGTGTACAAGTCACCATCTTTCTCATAAACCACAACATCGTCTGAATTGCCATCTTGGTTCACATCGAGGACTTTGCTACCTACCACTTTGCCACTCTCGATGACTTGTTCTACACATTCTGAGTGCAGCCCCGTGGAAAAAGAATTATCGCGGCAACTTGTTTGGACAACAAGTAGACAGCTCACAAACAAAGCAAGCCGCCAATGCATAGCCATTATTTTCCATTCCATGACGTTCTCCTTTGACCGTCACGCGCGCGCCATCGCCATGTTCAATCTCCCCACTGGGCGTAATGGAAAGCGGGTGCATATAATCCGCTCGCCTTTTTTCCAGGAGCTTGTCGGAGAGGCACCCCGCCGAGCTTACCTTCCTGGAAGCTCAGAGCTTCCAGGGAGGTGAATCGGCGCCCTCTCCGACAGCCTGCTAGGGAGCACGCGTAAAAGTTATTGTATTGCCTGATACTTCGTATGGCGGAACGTTAATGCGTCGAACAAGTGTTGAAGTATAGGTGCCAGGTGCAGATAACTCAAACCACTCATCAATTGGGAGGCGCACACAGTATCCTTTTTCTTTGGTCAATACACTCGGCGAGTTTTTATCTCCTTCTCCACTCTCTGCCCACTTTTTTAGCTTCTGGCCTTCCTCCGTCAGAAGCACGTTTTTGTCGGTTTCGTTCGCGATCACAATGGGATAGAAATCCCGCATAGGGTGTGTGCTGACAATGGGCACGGCGCAGTCGCCTTGAACCTTAATCATCGTGACAAATGTGATATAGTCGCCAGGGCGATATTCAGCCCTATCGGGCATTACCAGCAACTGGACCATGCAGCCGGGTGAATCAGGAATTGAGACAGGATGAGCGAGCGCGTGTGTAATATTTAGCCGATCCTCATCAGTGCAAACACCCCACCGCTCAGGTATAGGGGCCCCACGCTGTTTACTACATGCGGCTGCCAGAATTACAAACAGAATACAAAGTGCGGGCCAGATTTTGTGATAATACACCTTTGTTTGTGGAGCTGTAGCTGTTTTTATCATGCCAATTCTCCCCTGACGCTATCTTTTCCAAGGAGCACCCAATGAGTTTTGACAAGTCGGTAATAGAATGTCACCTTCAGGCTGCAATTCACACAGGCTGAAACGTACACTATCATTATAACAAATTATCAAAGCAAACATCCTCGGCGCGGGGGGAGGGTCACACGCTGGGACAAGCTCGGCGGCGATTTTTGAACGTGGCCGGCTAATTATACCGACTGGAAGCTGAGCCTTTAGGCGGCGGCTCCGGCTAAAAGCCTCAGCTTCCATACTGGGCAGCAGTCTCTAGCCTGATACGCTCGCGCGCGGGCGGCGCGCGCTCGAAACCTCAAGCGTTCAGGATGCAGTTCAGAGCTGCGCCTGGAAATGAATTTCCAGGCTGGCACATCAAACCCGCTAAAGCGGGTTGCGCCCTAACGCGCTTATGAACTTTAAGAAAATAATTCCGTAACGCTGCTCCCGCTGGATTTGGCAATCCAGCGGCGGATATGCCTATCCGCCGCGAGCGGTTGACTTTTTTTTTCGACGGGGAGATTGCGCGGATACGCAGTATCCGACGCGTCCTGCGGGTGCTCGCAACCGGCGAGAGCCGCCCAGGCGCGAAAATATGAACCGCACCCAGCACCCAGGTTAGATTGGCAAACATGGCTTTTGCGTGTTATACTTTATGTCAGATACACACTGTATATTGCAGGAGAGAACCAGTTGCTTACCCGCCGCGTCAATATCCCGGTTGGCAATCAGCACGTGGCGATTCCGCTGATCTTGCTCTTGTTTGCTCCGTGCGTTCTGTGTTGCTGTTCTTGCTTTGCCTACTATCTGATGGACACCACGCTTCACGAGGTGGGACTGTTGCCAACCTATACGCCCTATTTCACCCGCACGCGAACGGCCACGCCCACAAGCGAGGGAACGTCTGAAATCCTCGTCTGGACCACGACGCCCACGCCGCTCGTCCTGCCTGCCGCGACTCAAAAAATCGCCGTCGTGACGCGCACGCCCGCGCTGGCCGCCGCTACACCCGGCCCCGCTCCCACACGCACCCCAACCCGACCCATCCCGGCGGCGACCGTCACACGCACACCCGCGCCGACGGCAATACCACTCACCCTGGCGCCCACCGCGCTCTCGCCCTCGCCAACCCAGGCCGGCGCCGCGCCCATCCCGCCCACACTCGCGCCCATTAAAAGAGAAAGTCAAACGCCTATGGAATTTGCGATCACTCTTGTCACAGATACCGTCATCACGTTAGTTGGAATCTTTGTCGGCATGCTGGCGGCGCTGGCGCTCGACCGGCGCAACGAACGCCGCCGCAAGCAAAAGCGCGCCACGATTGTCTTGCGCTCTCTGCTGCAAGAACTGAGCGACAACCACTCGACGCTGCAATCCGCCAAGCCCGCCTATACCAGCACGCCCTGGGGGCGCAGCTTTTATCTCAGCACGATTGCGTGGGACACTGCCCTCTCCAGCGGCGACCTGCCGGACGTCATTGGCTTTGAGATGGCCGACGCCATCTCGGCGCAGTACGCGCTGATCGTCCGCATCCGCTACTATGTTGATCTGCTCACCCGCTTGTGGTTCGCGCCTCAAACCATTCAGGGTTACGAAGACATCCGGGGCGGGTTCAACCGCGCCATCGTCGAAACGATGAATCAAGCGATCACGCGCTATCCCCAGATCGCCAAGCAAATCAAACAAACACTAAAGGAAGAATACGAATGATGGAACAATTAACCGTCGCCGAATACGCCAAGCGTGTGCGTGAAAACATTCAAAAGGTCATTGTCGGGAAAGAAGAACAAATCAACCTGGCGCTGGTCGCGGTGCTGTGCGAAGGGCACATCCTGATGGAAGACGTGCCCGGCACTGGCAAGACCACCCTGGCCAAAGCGCTGGCCGCCAGCCTGGGCTGCTCGTTCCGCCGCATCCAGTTCACGCCCGATTTGCTGCCCAGCGACGTGACCGGCATTAACTATTTCAATCAAAAGGCGCAAGAATTCGAGTTCCGCGCCGGGCCGGTGTTCGCCCAGGTCATCCTGGCCGACGAAATCAATCGTGCCACGCCGCGCACGCAAAGCGCGCTGCTCGAAGCCATGCAAGAACGGCAGGTCACGGTGGATGGCGAGACCAAACCGCTGCCGCGCCCGTTCCTGGTGCTGGCCACCCAGAACCCGATTGAGCTGGAGGGCACCTTCCCGCTGCCCGAGGCGCAAATTGACCGCTTCTTGATTAAATTGCCAATGGGCTATCCCAGCGAGAAAGACGAAAACGACATCTTGCTGCGCTTTGAACGCAGCGACCCGCTGGCCGTGCTGTCGCCGGCCGGCGACGCGGCGAGCTTGCAAGCGCTGCAAACACAGGTCTGCGAGATCAAGGTAGAGGCCAGCGTGCGCAACTATTTGGTCGCCGTGGCGCGCGCCACGCGCGAACATTCGGACGTCTCGTTGGGCGTCAGCCCGCGCGGCACCATGGCGCTCTATCACACGGCGCGCGCCTGGGCCGCCATTCAAAACCGCAATTACGTCTTGCCGGACGACGTGAAAAAACTGGCGACGTACGTGCTCACTCACCGCATCCTGCTTCACCCCCAGATACGCTTGCGGGGGCGCCGCCCCGAAGACATTATCACCGAAGTGGTCAATACCACCCCGGTGCCCGTCGAGAGCTAACCATGCAACTGCGCAACCGCCGTCCAGAAGATATCCTCGAAGAGGTCGAGAAGCGGCGGCAGTCGCCTGCCTCCAGGCTGCAAGCCTCTATCCGGCAAAATTGGATCAGGCTGTCGGTGCTCTTGATCTTGCTGGGGCTGTTCCTGCGCGATTACGCGCTCTTTGTTTTGCCGGTGCTGCTGCTGGTGACGATTGGCGCCGCCTCGTGGTGGAATTCGCGCGCGCTGAACGACGTGATCTATCGCCGCCGCGTCACCCGCACCCGCGCCTTTCCGGACGAAACCATCGAGATAGACGTCTTGATTGAAAACGACAAACTCTTGCCGGTGCCCTGGCTACGCGTAGAAGATACCTGGCCGCAAGACCTGCTGGTGGCCGAAGGGAGCGCCACGACCAAAGGCCGCCTGTCTCTCACCGACGTGCTGACCAACATTTACTCGCTGCGCTGGTACGAGCGCGTGCTCCGGCACTATGTCCTGCAAGCCGGGCCGCGCGGCGTCTTTATGCTCGGCCCGACGCGCATCAGCGCCGGAGACATTTTCGGCATCTTTTACAACGAAATCGTGCTGGACATGCAAGACGAGCTAGTCGTCTACCCGCGCGTGCGGCCGCTGGAAGAACTGGGGCTGCCGGCCAAAGAGCCGATGGGGGATCGCCGCGCCCGCTACCAGTTGATCGAGGATCCCAGCCGCACGATGGGCGCGCGCGACTTTCGTCCGGGCGACAGTTTCCGCCAGATTCACTGGCCGGCCACCGCGCGCCGCCAGGCGCTGCAGACGCGCGTCTACGAGCCGACCACCACGCTGACGGCCGTCATTTGCCTGGACGTGGCCACGCTGCCCAAATCGTGGCAGGGCATTTTGCCGGACTTGCTCGAAGAGACCATCGTCGTCGCCGCCTCGCTGGCCGCGTATGCCGCCGAAAACCGCTACGCCGTGGGGTTGATCGCCAACGGCGCCCGGCCGCGCTCCGAACGCTCGATCAAAGTGATGCCGGGCCGCGCGCCCGATCAACTCATGCGCATCCTGGAATCGCTGGCGGCCGTCACGGGTTTCGTCACCGCCACGATGGACAAATTCCTGTTCAAAGAAAGCCCGTCGCTGCCGTGGGGGGCCACGCTGGTGGTGGTGACGGCCATCGTCACGCCGCCGCTCCTTTCGACGCTCAAGCAACTCCAGGAAGCGGGCCGCCGCATCGTGCTCGTCAGCCTGGCCGCCGAAGCGCCGCCGCCGCTGGCCGGCGTGCTCGTCCATCACCTGCCCAGCCGGCACGCCCCTCATTACGACGAGATCAGCAGCCTATGATTGACAAACTAGAATCACCTACTTCAGGCCAAGAGCCATCCGCGCGGGGCAACGGCCTGCGTTCCAAATTCGTACGCCAGTGGTCGCGCCTGAGCGTCCGCCGCGAGGCGCTCTATATCGTGCGGGCGCTGGCCGAGGCGTGCGTGCTCACACCCTGGCTGACGGCATTCGCCTTGTTTTATCGCCCGGTAGCCATGATGACGGTGGCCAGCGTAACCTTTGCCGTCATCCTGGGCGTGTCGTACTTGATTCGAGGCACGGGGGCGTTGGGGCTGGGGGTGCGAATGCAGCGCGCGATTGTGCTGGGCGCGATCCTGGTGCTGAGCGCGTGGGGATTGCGCCACCTGGAGCTTGCCTCGCGCCAGTGGCCCGACCTGCGCTTTCTGCTCTCGACAGCCCAGGCGCTGGCCGGTTTTTCCGTGCTGGTGCCGGCCAGCCTTTCGATCCTGGTAGTGGCGGCCTTTTTGCTGTGGCGCGGGCTGCGGCTGGCTCAAAAGCCCATCGGCGTGCTGGACGCTTCGGCCGGCTTTCAAGTCGGCATTGTGCTGTTTACGATTTTCTTGCTGCTGGGGTCGCCCGGCGCCAAGTCGGAAATCAATCCCCTCATCGTGGCCTTTTTCTTTTGCCAGTTGTTGACCATTGGACTGGCGCGCATCGAGGTATTAGGCGATCAACCCGGAGAGCGGCGCGCGCAATTTGGCGGCTGGTGGCTGGCGACGCTGATCCTCAGCACCAGCGCCGTCATTCTCGTGGCGGGCCTCGTTCTGGGCATCGTCATGGGCGTGGGGCCGGAATACATCTTGCAATTGCTCCAGCCCGTCCTGGCCCTCATCCTCATCCCCTTGTCCATCATCGCCATCCCCATTTTAGCGTTGATCGGCCTGGCGCTCGAGTGGATCATCAACGCCATCAATATCAAGCAATTGATAGCGACCTTTGAAGCCCCTGCCGCCACCTCCCTGCCCATGCCGACTCCAGAAGCGGGGCCCAGATCGCCGGTGGCAGAATTTGCCATCCAAGTGTTCGGCTACGGCAAAGGGCTGCTCGTGCTGGCCGCCGTCGCCTTGATCATCATAGCAATCGTGTGGGCCGCCGGCCGCGCGCAAACCCGGCGCAACGCTCCGGAAGACGAAGAACACGAATCCATCTGGTCGGCCGGCCGGTGGGCGGAGCGCCTGCGCCGCCGCCTGGAACAGGGTCTCAAGCAAATCACCGGCGCCGCCAACGTGCTCGCCCGCTTTGGCGCCGGGGGATTGTTCACAGCCATCACCATTCGCCGCATTTACGCACAGATGCTGCAACTGGCGTCCAAGCGCGGCTATCCGCGCGAGCCGGCGCGCACGCCGTACGAATATATGTCGGTGCTGCGCGAATGTTTCCCGGGCCACCAAGCCAACATCGCTCGCATCACCGAAGCCTACGTGGGAGTGCACTATGGCGAACTCCCCGAACGCTCCCAAGACCTGGAAGAAATTCGCGCGGCCTGGAACCAGATTCGAGAATCGTCTACAACTCATTCGCTCGCCTGAGTTTCAAATGTGATGAGGGGAACTAGCCTGTCGCAACTCGCTCCCCGCCGGGAAATTTTGTACCTGATGCGGGCGCTGGCCGAGGCGTGCGTGCTCACGCCCTGGCTGACGGCGTTCGCCCTGTTCTACCGCCCGGTAGACATGCTGCCCGTGGCCAGCGCGGCCTTTGTCGTCATCCTGGGAGTATCGTACCTGGCGCGCGGGATGGAGGCGCTGCACGTCCGCGCGCGCCGCCGCCGCGCCATCGCCGCCGGCGTCATGGCCGCCGTCAGCCTGTGGGCGCTGCACAGCCTGGCGCTGCTCCCCAGCCGGTGGCCAGGCTGGCGCGCGCTGTTTTCGGCGCTCGAATCTTTTGTCAGCCTGTCCACGCTCGTTCCCCCCGGCCTGATGGTCGTGATGGTCGTGCTCGTGGTATGGTGGCGCGGCCTGCAACTGGCGAACAAGCCGCTCAGCGCGCTGGACGCCTCGATCAGCTTTCAAATCGGCGTGGCGCTCTTTGCCGCCTTTTTAATAATCAGCTCGCCCCAGGCCCAAGCGCAAGTCAATCCCTACATCGTCGCCTTTTTCTTTTGCCAGTTATTAGCCATCGGCCTGACGCGCGTCGAAACGATCGGCGCTCAATCCGGCGGGCGGCGCTCGCCGTTTGGCGGATGGTGGATTGCGGCGTTGACGATCAGCACGAGCGCGGTGATGCTGATGGCCGGCGTGATTATCGGCATCGTCACCGGCGCCGGGCCGGAATACATCCTCAGGCTGGCCATGCCCGTCCTGGCCATCGTCTTGATCCCGCTGTCGTTAGTCATCATCCCATTTCTCATGTTATTCGGCGGGATCATCGAGGCGCTGTCGCAGGCCATGCTATCGCTCGTCCAGACGCTCGGCGAGATCATTGCCCGCCTGCAAGCCCTGGCCAACATGTCCCCGAGCGCGGCCCAGCCCGCGCCGCGCCCGCTCATCATAGACATCGCCCTCCGCGCCGCCGGCGCGAGCAAAGGCGCGCTCGTCGTCATCCTCACGCTCCTGATCATTGCCGGCGTGTTGTGGGCCACTGGCCGCATCAGGCCCCGCCGCAGCGGGGACGAAGACGAAGAGCGCGAGTCCATCTGGTCGGCGGGCGGGTGGATGGCGCGCCTGCGCGGCCGCCTGGAGCAGCAATTCAAGCGCATTGCCAACGCCACCGACATTCTCAACCGCTTTGGGGTGAGCGGCCTGTTCACGGCCCTCACCATCCGCCGCATTTACGCCCAACTGCAACAATTGGCGGCGCGCCGGGGCTACCCGCGCCCGCCGGCGCTCACGCCTTACGAATACACAGCGGTGCTGCGCGAGTGTTTTAGCGGCTACCAGGCCGACCTGGAACACATCACGGAATCTTTTGTGGGCATCCGCTACGGCGAGCTGCCCGAAACCCCGCAAGAACTGGCAGACATTCGCGCCGCATGGGAGCGCATCCGCAACTCGCACGCCGGTTCCGCCCTCGTTTGACAGATATTTCCCGTTCGACTATAATGTCCCAGTTTGCTACCCCCCAGTGGGGGTGATTTTGTGTTTGGGAGAAGATTATGCGCCAACGTACTCTGAACTGGTTGATTGCCATCCTGGTACTGGTGGCAATCCTCGTCTGGGTTAACTTGCCGAATAACCCGGGCATCCACATCCACACGGATTTGTTCGGCTTTCGCGTTGATTACGACCGCGACTTTAGCATCCGGCAAGGGCTGGACTTGAAAGGCGGCGTGCAGGTGCTGCTGCAAGCCGACCTGACCGAGGCGCCCACAGCGGAGGCGCTCGAGCAGGCGCGCGTCATCGTAGAAAACCGCGTCAACGGGCTGGGGGTATCGGAAGCCGTGGTGCAGACGCAAGGCGACCGCCGTATCATCGTCGAGCTGCCGGGCATTGACGATCCCGAAGAGGCCATCGCCACCATCCGCGAAACGGCCCTGCTCGAATTCGTGGACGCCGGCTTTGAATTTATCCCCGACGGCACCCGCATCCGCACGACGATAGAAACCGCCGCCGACCAGGGAAGCGCGCCGATCCCGACGCCGGCCCTGACAGGCACTCAAACGCTGACCGGCACGCCGCCGTCTGCCGCCTCGCCGCTGACCCCAACGGCCGTCATCACCGACCGCGTGTTCACCACCGTCATCCAGGGCAGCGACCTCGACCAGGTGCAGGTGGCCGTGGGGCAATATAACGAGCCTGAAGTGCAATTTACGCTCAAGGGCGACGGGCGGACCAGGTTCGCCCAATTCACCACGGCGAACAACGAAGGCACCAAAGGCCAGCGCTATTACCTGTGTATCGTGCTGGACAAAATCGTCATCTCGTGCCCCAGCATTCGCACGGCCATCCCGGACGGGAACGGCGTGATTACGCTGGGGCAAGGCGCCTCGCTGGCCGACGCCGAGCAACTGACCATCCAGCTGCGCTACGGCGCGCTGCCGGTGCCGCTGCGCGTGGAAACGTTCCACACCATCGGGCCTACGCTGGGCCAAATCAGCATTGAAAAAAGCACGCGCGCCGGGGTCATTGGCATCCTGGTGGTGCTGCTCTTTATGCTGGTGTACTATCGCTTCCCCGGCTTTCTGGCCGACCTGGCGCTCATCGTCTACATGCTGTTGAACTTTGGCGTGTACAAGATGGGCATTCCCAGCTCGCTCGTGATTTTCCCGCTGGTCCCCGTCACGCTGACGCTGCCGGGCATTGCCGGGTTCTTGCTCTCCACCGGCATGGCCGTGGACGCCAATATCCTGATCTTTGAGCGCATGAAGGAAGAGCTGCGCGCCGGGCGCAGCTTGCAGGCGGCGGTGGAGGCCGGCTTTGCCCGCGCCTGGACGGCCATCCGCGACTCGAACCTGTCTACGTTCATCACGTGCGCCATCTTGTATTGGTTCGGCACCAACTTTGGCGCCAGCATTATCAAGGGCTTTGCCATCACGCTATTCCTGGGCGTGCTCATCAGCATGTTCACGGCCGTGGTGGTCACGCGCACATTCCTGCGCACCGCCACCGAATTGTGGGGCGAAAAACTGCGCGAAAAGCATTGGTTGATGGGGGTGTAAGGTGTTTAGTATCGTACAAAAACGCAAGTGGTTTTATTTGCTCTCGCTCACGCTCATCACGGCGGGCGTGCTTGCCATGATTTATTCGACGGCCACGTTCGGCACGCCGGTGCGCCTGAGCATTGACTTTACGGGCGGCAGCCTGTTCGTGCTGCAATTCAACAGCGCGGCGCACGAAGACGACATCCGCGCCGTGTTTGCCAACTTTGGCGAAAGCAACGCCATGATCCAACACCTGGGCCAGCCTCAAGACAACACCTGGCAGGTGCGCGCCGGCTTTATGGAGGCCGACAAGGTAGATCAGATCAAAGCCGCGCTGAACAGCACCGTCGCGCCGCTGGATACCAATCTCTCGACGTTCGATAACGTCAAGCCATCCGTCGGCAGTGAAGTAACCCAATCGGCCACGATTGCCGTCATCGCGGCGTCGGTGGTCATTTTGATCTTTATCTGGTTCGCGTTCCGGCGCGTGCCGCACGCCGTGCGCTACGCCACGTGCGCCATCATCGCCATGATCCACAACGTCTTGGTGACCATGGGGCTGATGAGCCTGGCGGGCGTGTTCTTTGGTTGGGAAGCAGACGCGCTCTTTCTGACCGCCATGCTCACCGTCATCGGCTTTAGCGTGCAAGACACCATCGTGGTGTACGACCGCATCCGCGAAAACATTCCCAAGCGCAAGGGCGAGCCGTTCGAGATGGTGGTCAACCGCAGCCTGCTGGAAACGCTGCACCGCTCGCTGGCCACGCAGCTCAACGCGATTTTCGTCATGGTCTCGATCTTGCTGTTCGGCGGCGCGACGATCAAACAGTTCATCGCCATCATGCTGGTGGGATTGGTCTGCGGCACCTACTCTTCGATCTTTAACGCCGTGCCGTTGGTAGTATCGTGGGAATTGGGCGAGTTCCGCACGCTGTTCGGGCTGCTGGGCAAGCGCCAGCCGCAAGAGGCGTAAAGCCAAAATGTAGGGGCAACCCTCGCGGTTGCCCGCTTTGGGCAGGGCTTGCCCCTGCCCCTACCCCGGGTCATTGAAAAGATACGCCACAATCCTCAGAAGCCGGGTTTCTTGGAGAAACCCGGCTTCTTTTTCTCCGGTTGACATCCCCCGATATGTGCGCTATGCTTGAACCTGTTGGCAACCCACCGGCCCCAATCTCATTGCAGGGGCGCCCTTATGGGCGCGAAAACACCGCACCCGGCGCCCCGGTCGCGCCTATGAAGGCGCTCCTACGCGGGAAGAACATGACCTGATATTGTAAGTTATATTAGGAGAAAAAACCAATGGAACAACCGCGCACCTTTTGCACTTTCTTTCAACCCATCAAGCGCCTGACGGGAGTGATGCTCGCCGCGCTGAGCGACCTGGCGCTGACCTTGCTCGTCCTTTCCGCAACCCAACAAAGCATTCAAGCCGCTCCCGCCGCCGAGCTGCACGTCTGCCCCAGCGGATGCGCCTATTCCTCGCTGCAAGCCGCCGTAGACGCCGCTAACGATGGCGACATCATCAAGCTCGCCGCAGGCGTCTATACCGACGTGCACGCCCGCCCCCGCAACGACATCGCCACCACCGGCGTCGTCACGCAGATCGTCTATCTCAGCAAGACCGTCTCGATCCAGGGCGGCTACACCCTCACCAACTGGGGCACCCCCTATCCGCTCACCCAGCCCACCACGCTCGACGCGCAAAGCCGCGGGCGCGTGGTGTACATCACCGGGCAAATCTCCCCCTCACTTGAGGGGCTACGCATCACCGGCGGCAACGCCGACCGTCTGAGTCGCGAAGGCGGCGGGCTATATGCCATCCACGCCGCGCTGGCGATGAGCAATTGCACGATTGTGAGCAACACCACCGGCAATTCCTCCGCCGGATATGGCAGTGGAGTGTATCTGTACAACGCCGCCGCCACACTGGCGGCCAATCACGTCACCTCCAACACGGCAGGTTATGGCGGCGCAGTATTCCTGTACAATACGACCGCCACACTGACAGCAAACCAGATCACTTCCAACACAGATCACACCTATGAGAAGAGCGGCGGGCTGCATGCAGACAATAGCACGGCTACATTGTTCGGCAATATAATCTCTGGCAACAACGAGATCGGCGTGCGCCTGCATAACTACAGCACCGCCACGCTGATCAGCAACACGATTTTTAATAATTTTGGGGGAGTATACCTGGATAACAGCGCCGCCACGCTAACCGGCAATACGATCTCTGATAATTTATATAACGGGGGAATTTATATGCACTCTAGCTCCGCCACCATCAACGAGAATATTATCTCTAATAATGCCGAGTGTGGCGGAGTATATATGGATGACAGTAACGCCAGGCTCGCCAGAAACACGATTTCCAATAACACAGCCTACAATTCAAGCTTTGGCGGGGGTGGATTGTGCCAACTTGGGGGTTATACTGTTCTCACAGACAATGTGATTTCAAACAACAGTACCGACGAAAGTGGCGGTGGGGTGTATAGCCTTGGCACTGCCACGCTAATCAGGAATACTATCGTCTCCAATACTGCCATGCATGGAGGAGTACGCGGAATCGGATTTATCACCCTCACTGAAAATATCATCACCGACAACACCGCTGGCGGCGGAGGAGGAGCGTGGCTAGAGGGTGAAGCAGTATCTACCAGGAATACGATTGCTGGCAACACAGCCATCCTCGGCGGCGGAGTAACAGCATATAGCGACGGTGGCATTTTCACATTCAATGGCGACATTATCTCTCACAACAAAGCCAACGCTGTCGGGGGAATAGACTTGTGGGGCAGCGATGTCAAGCTGATCAACAGCGTTATCGCCAACAACCAAAGCAATTACGAGGGCAGCGGACTGTACGTAGAGAGATCTCGGCTTCAAGTATGGCACGCGACAATTGCGAGCAATACCGGCAGCAGTGGAATTTATGCAACAAAAGACATAAATGTGGAGAAGGGTTACAGCAGCGTGGCGCTGACCAACACCATCCTGGCCAGCCATACCGTCGGCATCAGCCTCACGCAGGGCAACACCGTCACGCTCAACGGCGTCCTGTGGCACAACACGCCCCTCACCATCGCCCACCCCCTCACCGCCGCCGTGAGCGTGCAGAACGAGCACTGGGGCGATCCGGCCTTTGCCGCCGACGGCTATCACCTCACGCCTCGCTCGGCGGCGATTGACTGGGGCATGGACGCGGATGTATACACAGACATTGACGGTGAGCCGCGCCCCATGGGCCTTGGGTTCGATCTTGGCGCGGACGAGTTGCGCTATCTTGCTCCCGCTCTGTACGTAACCAAGCACGCCACCCCCAACCCGGTGCAGCCCGGCGCGCCGCTGAGCTATACCATCCACCTCCTCAACACCGGCAACGTCGGTCTGCACGCCGCCATCACCGATGTGCTGCCCGTCCACATTCTCCCAGGCCACCTGCCCGGCGGCACGGCCTTAATCCCAGGCGGCGTCATCACCTGGACCAGCATCTCGCTCGCGCCCGGCGATGTCTGGACAACGACCTTCACCGTCACCGTCGAGGCCGGTTACGAAGGCGTACTCACCAACGTCGTCCGCGCCGCCGCCGAATACGGCGTGACCGCCGCGTACACTCAAACCACACCCGTCATCTTGCTGCCCCCCGCCGCGCCCATCTTGCTCTCGCCGCCCAACGGAACCATCACCACCACCCGCGCCATCACGTTGGCCTGGCAGCCCGGGCCGGGCAGCACGCCGCTCGGCTACAACGTCTTGCTCGACGGTGTTGTCTTGACCACAACACGCACCGCCTCCCCCGCCCTCCTTGCCGCCGGCAGCCACACCTGGACGGTACGCGCCTTCAACTCGAGCGGTTACTCGGATTGGGCCGACGCCTGGACACTGACAGTACAAGAACAAGAACCGCGGTACCCCATCTACCTGCCGCTCGTGCTGCGAAACGGATGATCCAGAGCACTATGCTTGATTTACACGACTTTGTCCACATGTCCCAAGTGGATACGCTGATAGAGCAACTGGCCGCCGACGGGCCGGGCCTGATCCTGGTGGCAGGGTCGGACGCGCAGGCCGCGCTCGACGACTCGCTGCCCAGCGGGCGAGCCGTCATCTTTCGCATCTTGATGCGCCACATCCTGTTGAGCAAGCCAGATGCCGCGACGCAGGCCATCGTCGTGGCCGAGTCCCAAGAGGCGCTGCGAGCGCCGCGCCAGCTCAAGCGCCAAATCAAGTGGGCGATGGTCAAGCCGCCTTTTACTTACGCCGGGCAAATCGCCAGCGCCGCGCAACGCAAGCCCGACGTGCTGGTGATTGATCGGCTCGACGCGCAGTCCGCGCCGGCCGCGCTCCAGGCAGCGCAGAGCGGGCTAAAGGTGCTGGCGCAAATCGAGACGATGTATACTGGCGCGAGCGTGGCCCTCCACCTGCTCGATTGGAAGGCGCCGCGCGAGTTGCTGGGCGGGCTGACGTGGATCGTCACAGTGCGGCGCCTGCCCACGCTCTGCCCGCGCTGCAAGCAACCCGCTCAACCCGATCCTTCTTGCCTGGCCGAACTGCGCCGCCGCTATCCCAACATTTCCCTGGATAAAACCTATAGCGCCGCCGGCTGCGTCGAGTGCAATGACACCGGCCGGGCCGGCGAGGTGATGGCATTTGACATCTTGCGCGCCAGCGCCGACCTGGCCGCCTTCCCGGAGCAGTTTAGCCAGTTGCCGATGGAGGAGTATATTTTGCGCCTGGCGGCGGCCGGCCACGTGCCGCTCGAAGAGGCTATGGGGTTCCACGCGGCCCAACTCCGCCGCGCGTATCGCATGTTCACCGCCGCCGAACGCGACCTGGCCGAATCCAAAGTGGCGCTCGAGCGCAAGCTGGCGCACATCGAGGCCGCCAACCAGGTGCTCCAGCAACGCACGGAAGCTCTCTTTTCGCTCCAGGGCATCAGCCAGACCATGGCCGCGCTGGCCGACGTGGACGATCTGGCCGCGCGCGTGTGCCGCTACACACACGACCTGTGCGGAGCCGACCGCGCCATTTTGTATTTTTTGCAGCCCGACGGCAGCGCCGAGGTTCTGGCCGTGAGCGGGTGGGATGCGGCGCTGGTGGGCAAATGCCTGAACGCCGCGGAGGTGATGAGCGCGGGGGGAGCGCTGGCTTACGGCGCGCAGCCCGCGCCGTTCGCCGCGCCGCCGCCCGGCGTGATAGCCGACGCCCACACACTCAAGGCCGGGCTGCGCGCGCCGCTCATCGCCCAGAACGAGGTGGTGGGACTGATGATTGTCCACGCCACTCACAAGCCGGGCTTTACGCCGGGCGAGGTAGCCATGCTCCAGGCGTTTGCCAACCAGTCCGCCGTCGCGCTGCAACGCGCCGGGCTGATTGACGCGCTGCGCGACAAGATCGCCCAACTCGAAGCGGCGCAGGCCGAACTGGTGACAAAAGAGCGGCTGGAACGCGAGCTGGAACTGGCGCGCCAGGTTCAGCAGCGCTTGCTGCCGCGCATATTTCCCCTCGTGCCCGGATTTGCGTTCGCGGCCCGCTGCGAACCCGCTCGCCGTGTGGGGGGCGACTTTTACGACGTTATCTTGCAAGATGCCGGGCGCTTTGGCGTAGTCATTGCCGACGTGTCGGACAAGGGCATGCCGGCGGCGCTGTTTATGGCGTTGACGCGCAGCCTGTTGCTGGCCGAGGCGCGGCGCGAGCGTTCGCCGCGCGTTGTGCTCACCAACGTTCACCGGCTGCTGGTCGAATTGGGCCAGCCCAACATGTTCGTCACCGTGTTCTACGGCGTCGTTGACGCGGCGGCGCGGCGGCTGACGTATACGCGCGCCGGCCACGACCGGCCGCTCTTGCTGCGCGCGGACAGCGTTCAACCGTTGGGCGGCGAAGGCGCTTTTCTGGGATTTCTGGATGAAGCCGATTTGCATCTATCGGAAGAACAACTCGACTTGCGGCCCGGCGACCGGCTGGTGCTGTACACGGACGGCTTAGTGGATGCGCTATCGGCAGAGGGGCGGCTTTTCGAGTTGAGCCGCTTGATGCCATTGCTTCAATCGCGCGCCGAACTGCCGGCAGAAGAATTGTGCGCGGCGACCTTTGCGGCGCTGGCGGCCTACCAGGGCCAGGCCGAGCAATACGACGATATGACGATGCTGGTGGTGGAGGTTAAATAGAGGGATAGTGGTGGGTGATGCGTGATTTACGTTTCACCGTCCGCGTGGAGGCAGGTGACCAGCACAACGATTACGGTGGCATTATCGTTGCCGCCGGCCTCGTCGGCCAGCTGGATCAGCGCGTCGGCGGCGGCCTGGGGATCGGAGGAGTGCGCGCCCAGAACACTCTCGATTTGCTCGTCGGGAACGTAGCCAGAAATTCCATCCGTGCACAACATCACCACGTCGCCTGTAACAAGCGGGATAGGTCCCGAGATATCGGGGAACGCGCCCGGTTTTTTGCCCACGGCCCGGCTGAGAATGTGCCGCTGCGGATGCTGCTGGGCCTCTTGCGGGGTGAGGATTTTTTGTTTGACCAGCTCACCCACCCAGCTATGGTCCTCGGTCAAGAGACGCAAACTGTTTCCGCTGAAAAGATACACCCGGCTATCGCCGACGTGCGCCGTGTAAAGCTGCTCGCCGCAGATCGCGGCGCACGCCACCGTCGTGCCCATCCCGCTTTCGCCGGGGCGCGCCTGCTGGCGATAAATCTCGGCGCTGGCCGCCTGAATGGCGTGCGTCAGGGCAGCCGCCACGTCGGGTTCGCCGCCGGCCTTGTACTCCGAGACAACCGTATTGACGGCGATTTTGCTGGCGACCTCGCCCGCCGCATAGCCGCCCATGCCGTCGGCCACCACGTACAGGCGATCGTCGCGCCCAAAAGGCGACTCGTCGCCGGTCAGCTCTAACCACAACAGGCTATCTTCATTGTGATAGCGCTTCCGCCCTACGTCGGTTTTATAGCCCAGCTTGACCAGAGTAACTCTTGACATGGTTTGCTCCCAAGCCGACAGGCTCGTCTTTAACCGCGTTTCAACCTGACTGCAATTATACAACTATGTGGCAACATGTACATCTGCCGCAACCGGCAAGATCACGTCCACCGTGTAGCGGCCATCTTGTTCCCGGCGCAACGTACCCGCCTCGATCAACGGGTCGTGATCGAACACGACGATGGCCTGCCGCTCGGCCAGCCAGGCCTGCCAGCGGCGCTTGGTCTCGATAGTGACCATCGGCTCCAGGTCGTAAGCCGTCACCCACGCCAGCCGCTCAATGTTCCAGCGCCACAGCGCCATATCGCCCGTGAAAAAGAGCGCCTGCCCCTCCGATTCGACAATCACCGATTGGTGCGCGGGCGTGTGCCCCGACGTGATGACGGTCCTGACCTCAGCCGTCACTTGCGTGTCGCCATCTATCAGGTGCAAGAGGCCGGCGGTTTCCAGCGGATCAAAGTTATCGGCCAGGTACGTGGCGCGCGTGCGCTCGTTGGCGCGGTGAGCGTCTTGCCACTCGCGGCGCTGGACCCAGTACTGGGCGCGGGGAAAGGCGGGGACGAGCTGCCCATCCCGGAACGCGGTACTGCCGCCGCAGTGATCGGCGTGCAAGTGTGTGAGCACAACAATGTCTACGTCTGCGGGATGCACGCCGTGACGCGCCAAATCATCCAGCAGGCCGCCCCGGGGCCGCTCCAGCTCAAAATCTTGCTGCGCGGCGAGCTCGGGCGTCATGCGCTCGCCCAGCCCCGTATCTACCACGATCACCTTGCCGGCGCTGCGAATGAGCAGGCAGCGCAGCACCATCGGCACGCGGTTATTGTCGTCCGGCGCCAGGAGCTTTTGCCAACGCGTTTTGGGCACCAGCCCGAACGCGCCGCCCCCGTCCCACCGCCCCACCCCGTCGCTGACAGGGCGCACATCAACGCGACCTATTTTCATAATACCTTACCCACTTTTTGCTTTCTACTTTCCACTTGCATTGTAGACGCGAGTGCGCCGCTTGTCAAACGCCGCGCGCCGTTTTACGTTTTGCGCGTCTTGTGTTATAGTTGACCCGCGATGAGCCACTATTCCACCATCATCTTTGACCTGGATGGCACGCTTCGCTTCAATCGCCCCACCGGCCTGGAAGCATTCGCCGCGTTCGTCGCCGAGCATGGAACTGAGCTGACGACAGAGCAACTGGCCGCCGGCGAACGGTGGGCGCACGCTTACTGGGCCAACACGCGGCGCGTCAACACCGATCTGGCGCTTTACGACGATAAAACGTTCTGGCTGAATTACACGCGCGAGCAGCTCGACGCGCTGGGCGTCTGCGATCCCGACGGCCGGATAGTGCAAAACGTTCACGCCGCCTTCGAGACGCGCTACCAACCGGAAACCTATCTGGAACCCTCGGCGCATCACGTCTTGAGCGCGCTGCGCGCCGGGGGGTTTACGCTGGGACTGCTCTCAAACCGCACCAGCGCGCTGCCGCCGCTGGTGGCCGAGTTGGAGCTGGAGGGGTACCTGGCTTTCACGCTCGCCAGCGGAGAACTGGGCATCTGGAAACCCGACCCGCGCATCTTTATACACGCCTGCCAGATGGCCCGCAGCGCCCCTCACACGTGCGTGTACGTGGGAGACAATTACTATGCCGACGTGGTGGGCGCGCTAAAAGCCGGCCTGACGCCCGTCCTATACGACCCCCGCGACGTATTTCCTACCGCGCCGTGCGCGCGCATTGCCGGCCTGGCCGGACTATTGGAATGGCTTGATGGGAGATATTGATGAGCACACGCATTGACATCCACGAATGTACCACGCCCACCGAGCGGCTGGGATTCATCCAGTTCTGGTGGGTGCCCTATCGAGGGAATCCCTACTGGGTGCCGCCCTTGATCCAGGAGCGGCAAGAGTTCCTCGACCCGGCGCGCAGCGTATTCCACAAACACGCCGACGTGGCCTTGTTCCTGGCGCAGCGCAACGGTCAACCGGTAGGCACAATAGCTGCCGTGATCAATCACCGGCACAACGAGTTTCACAAAGAAAACATGGGGTTCTTTGGCTTCTTTGAGTGCATCAACGACTATGCTGTGGCCGAGGCATTACTGACCACCGCCGCCGAGTGGTGCAGAGCGCGCGGCGCAACGGCACTGCGCGGCCCGGCCAACTTTTCATCGAACGAAGAATATGGACTGTTGGTAGACGGCTTTGACGACGCGCCGCGCGTGTTGATGCCGTACAACCCGCCGTATTACAAGGACTATATCGAAAAGTTTGGCTTGGAAAAAGCGATGGACTTGTATGCTTATATGTGGGATGTGGAGGCCGTTGCTGGCGGGCGGGTGGAGGGCATGTCGCCCAAGTTGTTGCGCGTGGTTGACAAAGCGCGCCAGCGTTACAACATCAGCTTGCGGCGGATAGATATCAAGCGTCTCAATGAAGAAGTCTTGCGCCTAAAAAATGTGTACAACTCGGCCTGGGAAAAGAATTGGGGCTTTGTGCCAATGACCGACGAGGAATTTGATCACCTGGCGACTGGGTTCAAGCAATTTATTGACCCAGACTTGTTCTGGATTGCAGAAAAAGACGACCAGGTCATTGGCGTTTCGATCAACTTGCCAGACATGAATCAGCCGCTCCGCCTGGCATATCCAACTCCATCAACCAACCCGCTGGCGGTCAACTGGACCATGGCCAAATTATTTTGGCATTGGAAGGTGCGTTCCAAGCTCACATGGATGCGCGGCGCAGTGATGGGCGTGCTGGAAGAATGGCGGGCGCACGGCATTGCCGCGCAATTCTATTACGAAACGGCCAAACTAGCCATTCCCAAAGGGTACAAGTACTTTGAACTGTCGTGGATTTTGGAGAACAATTTGATGATGAATCGCGACATCCAAACCATGGGCGGTCAGATTTATAAAACCTATCGCATCTATCAAAAATCCATCTAAAGACAAGGTAATCCATTGGTCGGAATTGAAACTCAGAAATCGGACGTCCAAAACCACCTGATTGCCGCGCTGAGAAATCGCCAGGTGGCTTTGCTGTTTGCCGGGCAACTCTTTTCACAAATTGGCGACCAGTTTCTCTTTATCGCCGCGCTCTCCATGATCACTCGCCTGACCGACTCGTCTCTGGCGCTGGGCGGGCTGGCGCTGGCGATTTCGGTGCCGCAATTGCTGATGGGCCTAATCGGCGGGGTGTACGTAGACCGCCTGAACCGCAAGCACGTGATGGTCATCGCCGACGCGGCGCGAGGCGTGCTCGTCATCGCAGCGCTATGGGCCAGCGAGCGCGGCGAGTTGTGGGTGCTTTATCCGGTGGCGATTGGACTGTCTGTGGCGGGCGTGTTTTTTTACCCGGCCCGCAACGCCGTCATTCCTAATATCGTCGAGCCCCATCTGCTCCTGTCAGCCAACGTCCTCATCCAGGCCAGTTACATTTTGGCCCTGATCTTTGGCGCGTCATCGGCGGGGCTGATTGTGGGCCAGTGGGGACCGCAAGCCGCCATCGTGTTTGATAGCGTCACGTTTTGGATCTCGGCGGGATGTATCGCCCTCATGCACATCCCCCCCAACGTGCGCCGCGACGCCAATCTCGACGTTGGCGCGGTGTGGCGCGAGATGACCGAAGGGCTGCGCTACATCTGGCATAACGCTTTTCTGAGCCGCGTGCTGTCTATCACGGCAGTGGCCGCCCTGGGCATCAGCGCGATCATGATCCTGGGCATCAAGTGGCTGGAAGAAATGTTCGACCGGGGGCAGGCTTCGCTGCAGCCGGAAACCGGCTTTGGGATCGCCGTCGCCACGATGGGATTGGGTGTGGCCGTGGGGGGGCTGCTCGTTCAACGCCTGGCTGCGCGCCTGCCGGTCAACCAGGTGGTGGGCACGTGCCTGAGCCTGGTGGGGGTAGCCATCGTCGGCTTTGCCGTAGCGCCCAATTTTGCGCTGGTGCTGCCGGCGGCGGCGGCCATCGGGTTATGCACCGTCGTCGCCCGCGCCGGCCTGGCCACGCTCACGCACCAGATCGTGAGCGACGACATTCGCGGGCGCGTGGAAAGCGCGGTGAATATGGTGGTCAGCACTTCTTCGGCCACGGCGCAGGGGCTATCGGGCATCCTGGCCGTTCCGGCGCTGCTGGGAGTTCAAGGCGTGTTTATCGGCGCGGGCGCCATCACTTTCGTGGCCGGGCTGATTACCTTTTACGCCCTGAACGGCATCGTGCATGCCGCGGCAAAATCATAGGGGCAACCCGCGGGCTGCCCCTGAACGTCAGTGCGTCTGGCTTTGCTGCGTGGGCAATAGCACGCTAAACGTGCTCCCCTTGCCCGGCGTGCTGTCAACCCACACCCGCCCGCCGTGCTTTTCGGCGATGGTGCGCACGATAGACAACCCCAGGCCCGTGCCGGGAATGCCTTCCGTCTCCTTGCTCGTCACGCGGTAAAACTTGTCAAAAACACTTTGCTGGTCGCTGTACGGAATGCCAATGCCGTTATCGCAGACGGAAAAGAGCAGGTATTGCCGTTCCTGGCGCAGCCGGACCGTGATCTGGCCGCCGTTCGGCGTATATTTGGCGGCGTTGGTAAGCAAGTTCATCGCCATTTGCATCAGCCGCTGCGAGTGGCCTAGCAAGGGCGGCAAATCGGGACCGATGTCCAATGTCAGCGTGTGAGCTTTTTCGTCCATCACCGACTTGACGTTTTCGGCAGCCTGCTGGACGAGCGCGTCGAAGCGGCACACTTCTTTTTCTTGATCCAACCCCGCTTCGATCCGGCCAATGTCTAGCAAATCCCCGATCAAATCGGTGATCATCATCATGCTTTGCTCGACCTTGTTCACAAAATCTTGCTGCACCTCGTTGAGCGGGCCAGCGCGCGGCAACAACGCCACGTAACCGCGAATGGTGGTGAGCGGCGTGCGCAGGTCGTGGCTGACGACCGAGACAAACTCGCTCTTGATCTTGTCCAGTTCTTTGAGGTGCGTGATGTCGCGCATGACGGCCACGCAGCCCAAGTCTTCAATCGTGCTGACCTGGGCCTGGAAGGTGCGGCCATCGGGCAAGTTGATTTCAGACACGGCAGGGTGGCCGGGCGGCGGAAAAGATTCAAACAACCCCAACAATTCCTGGTTTTGCGTGGCCGCGGCCAACGAGTGATTCATATAAATAGCCGGATCGAGGCGAAAGGTGCGGCGAGCTGCCGGGTTGCACAACAGCACGCGCTTATCGTGATCCACCGCCACCACCGCATCTTCGGTCCCCCGCAAGATGGCCTCCAGCTTGCTGCGTTCTGTCTCCGCCATCGTAAACAGGCGCGCGTTTTCAATCGCGATGCTGGCATAATCGGCCAGCGCCGAAAGCAGGAACATGTCGCGCTCGGTAAACGGGCGGGTGGCTATCTTGTTCGCCACGCTCAGCACGCCGATGACGCGGTCGGGCGGCACCTTGAGCGGCACGATCAGCAGCGTCCTGACCAGGTACGAGGTCTTGATCTTGTGCAACTCGCCGCCGTTGAGCATGATGGGCAAGCCGGTGTTGACCACGCGCCCCAGCAAGTTATCGTCCACGCGCACGCGCAGGCCCCTGGCGGTGAGTTGATCCAGGTTCTTGGCCGCACGCAAATACAATTCGTTGGTGGCCTCGTCCAGCAGCATCAGCGAGCCTTCTTCGGCGCGCGTCATGTACACGCACGCCTCGACGACCTCGGTGAGCGCCCGCTCCAAATCCAACTGCGCCGTGACCGTCTTGCCGATGGTGTACAGCGCGTTGAGTTCCTGAAGCTGGCGTTCCGCCTGCCGGCGCGTCTGGTGTAATTGCCTGACCGTCTCGTCGCGCTCGTGCATGGCGCGCGCGCCTTCCAACGCTTTATCCAGCGCCGCCAACATCTCGGCTGGCTCGAACGGCTTGACCAGGAACCCGCGCGCGCCGTACTGGAAAGCATCGGCCACCCAGGTTTCCATCCGCCGCATGCTGGTCAAAATCACGGGAATGTCGCGCCCGCCGGCCTGCAGCTTTTGCAACAGAGCCGGCCCATTCAACCCGGGCAATTGCATGGATAAAATGATAGCGTGCGGCGAACGATCGGACACGGCCTTGAGGCAACTCTCGGCGCTCGTCGCCGTCTGCACCGTATAGCCGGCCGGGGCCAACACGGCTTCGGTCAAAAAATCACGCGATTCAACGCTGTCGTCAACGATTAGTATGTGTTCACTTGCCACGGCACCCTCTCGGTATTCATCGCTTTGAAAACAGGCTCGCGTTGCAACGCTGGTTTTTGTTTCGGCTTGTGATACGTGAATGATAGCACATTTTTCGATAATCAGCGAATCGCGCCTTCGCCAGAAACAAAAATCGCCCGAGGCGCACTGCCGGGGCGAGCAGCAGATACTTGTGTAAATGTCCCTACAGGTCGGGCCATAGCCCAAGCTGGTAAGGAGGACGCTTGCCATCCAGCAAAACAAACGGTGCGGCGCGGCGCGGCGGCACGCCCAATTTGCCCAAGTCCGCAAGGTCGCGCAGCGTTCCGCGCCGCCGCTCGCGCAAAATGAGGTCCGCCGTTCGAGGGCCAATGCCGGGCACGCGCAGCAATTGCGCGCGGTCGGCGGTATTGAGTTCAATCGGCGCGCCGGCCAGGTGAAGGCGCGCCCAACTCATTTTAGGATCGGCGCCCAGCGGCAAATTGCCAGCGCCGTCAAAAACCAGCTCGTCGAAACCAAAGCCATACTGGCGCAGCAAAAAATCGCTTTGGTACAGGCGATGTTCGCGCAAGGGGTTGCCCGGCGGGCGATGCTCCAACGGCGTTCCGGGGATGGGCTTGAACGCCGAGAAATACACGCGAGACAGGCGCACCTGGCGAATCAACTGGGACGCCGTCAACAGCAACTCGCGGTCGGTTTCGTCGGCGCCGCCGACCACAAACTGGGTGGTCAGGCCGGGGCCCCCACCATGCTGGCGGCGCAGGGCATCGGCTTCGCGCAGCGGGCGCACCAGCTCTTCGATAAACGTCTTGTGCGGCGCCAGGCGGGCCAGGCGGGCGCCGTTGGGCGCTTCGAGATTGATCGAGACCCGGTTCGCCAACTGCATCGCCCGCGCGATTTGATCGGTCTCCGCGCCGGGCATCAGCTTGAGGTGGATGTAGCCGCGGAACTCGTACTTGCCGCGCAGCAATTCGGCGGTGGCGATGAGCCGGTCTTGCGTGCGCACGCCGCCGCCCGCCACGCCGCTGCTGAGAAAGGTGCCCTCGGCCACGCCGCGCCGAGTCATCTCGTCGAACGCGCGCGCAAACTCGTCCGGCGAAAAGGCCACGCGCTGGCAATCGCGCCCGGCGCGGCAGCCGCAGTAATAACAATCGCGTTCGCACGCGCTGGAAAGCAAGGTCTTGAGCAACGTGATGCGCTTGCCGCCGGGCATGATGGCGTGGTGAATAAAGGGCGTCATTTCGCGCCGGGGCCTGTCACCTTCAACCCGCTTGCCCTGCGCGCTCACTTCTTCGGATGGCTCTACGTCCATCAACTGCTCGGCCAGCGCCAGCTTGTGCTCGATATCCATAGTGCCATGATACAAACAAATGTTCTATTTGTCAACCGGGACACCAGGGCCTGGCCTGGTCGTTCGCCACGTAAAATTCATCACCACCACGCACCATACGCCAGGCACAATCAACCAGACCAGCGGATGGAGCATGGTGAGCGATAACAAAACAACGCCCAATATCATCAGTGCCAGGGTTTGCCACACGCATCTCCCCACTAACACCATCGCCAGTTGCACCGTCTTTTTGAGCGGCGTATCGTAAAGCGCCAACACTGGCAGCAGGTAAATATGCAAAATCGCGGCCGCCAGGCCGAACCCCATTTGCAAGGCCCACGCCATCACCATGTCCAGGCGGTCGGGAAACTGGTTAATCATGTCGGCCGTAAGCAGGACCAGCGATAAAAGAATCGCCAACGGCAAAGCCAGCAGCACGCTGCGCCAATACAAGCGCAAGCTCCCGCGGGCGGCGTCGCCCACGCGCGCAAAGCCGCCCTGCGCCGCTTTGCCGCAGGCTACCATCAAGCCGGCCAATGCCGGCGCGATTGTAAAAGCGGATACAAGCACACCCAGCGGCGGCGTTAACGCCCCGGCCAACATGCCTGGCACAGATAGCACCCACAATATCAACGACCACACGATGAGGGTAAAATAACCGTCCCACAAGTCTCCGGCAACCTGGCGGAAAAAGGGCAACTCGGGTAACGGGCGCTCGTCTTCCGGCGAGCGCCCTGAAGGTGGATGGCTCATACGCTTGATTACTCCTTACAACTGCCGGAACAAAGCGCCGCTTCCGGTCCGCAAGCGGCGCATTCGAACTGTATCGTCGTATGCTCGATTCCAAAACCGGCGCGCAGGCGGCATTTAAGCTCGCTCATCAGGTCTTGCGTCTGGCTCAAGCTTTGATCGGCAATCACCACGTGCGCGCTGAGCGCGGTATGGCCGGAACACAAGCTCCATACGTGCAAGTCGTGGACATTGGTCACGCCCGGCGCGCTATCCATCGCCTGCGCCACGTCAGACAACTTGAACCCTTCCGGCGTGCCTTCGATCAAAATGTGCAGAGAAGAGCGCGTCACCCGCCACGAGCTGGCCACGATGAGCAATCCAATCAACACGCTCACGATGGGATCAATCACCACCCACCCGGTGCGCCAGATGATGGCGGCGGCCACAATCACGCCCACCGACGAGATGGCGTCGCCCAAGACGTGCAAAAAGGCGCTGTGCACATTCAGGTCTTGCTGTTCGTGTTCGCCGTGCGTGTGAGCGTACCCGTGCAGCACAAACGCCACGATCAGGTTAGCCACCAGGCCCACGGCGGCGATGACGAGCAGCTCAATACTCTTGACCGGTTCGGGTTCTTGCAAACGGCGAAACGCCTCGGCAAAGATGCCGACAGCGGCGCCGGCCAGCGTGACGCCGTTGGCTAAGGCGGCCAAAACTTCGAGGCGATGAAAGCCATACGTGTGCCGGTCGTCCGGCGGCAGAGACGAAAGGCGCAGCGCCACGTAACTCAACGCCAGCGCAAAAATGTCCATGAACACGTGCGCCGCATCCGAAAGCAGCGCCAGGCTGCCCGTCCACACGCCGCCAATCACCTCGGCGGCCAGGATCAGCCCGGTGAGCGCGAGTGAAATTAAAAAACGTTTTTCGATATCTGGATTGTAATGTTGCGGCATGTTCCTTCCATCATTCCGGTTCTTTTAAAAGCACGTTGAGTATAGTGCAACATCAAGTACAAGTCAATATAAAAGTTTCGCTATTCTTTCAGCTTGACAAAAAAGAACGGGTGTGCTATTCTATTGGCTGACCAACAACTCGCTTTCTCCACACATAATGCTTCCAGTTGCTCGGCCATTGTTGCCTCATGGTATAATTCAAAGCTTGGGATTCCTGCTCATTACGAGACATTAGTCGGATTGGATGATTTATGCCACAAGACAAAATTATCGTCAGGGGCGCGCGCGAGCACAACCTCAAAAACATCACGGTCGAAATCCCGCGCGACAAGTTGATCGTCATCACCGGACTATCAGGATCGGGCAAATCGTCGCTGGCGTTCGACACGATCTTTGCCGAAGGCCAGCGCCGCTACGTCGAGTCGCTTTCGGCCTACGCGCGGCAATTCTTGGGGCAGATGGAAAAGCCGGACGTAGATCAAATCGAAGGGCTTAGCCCGGCGGTCAGCATTGACCAGCGCAGCACCAGCCACAACCCGCGCTCGACGGTGGGCACGGTGACTGAAATCTATGATTACCTGCGCCTGCTGTACGCGCGGGTAGGCACACCCCACTGCCCCAACTGCGGGCGCCAGGTGGAGCAGCAAACGTCGGAACAAATCGTAGATGCCGTGATGGGCTTGCCGCCCGGCGTGCGCCTCCAGGTGCTCGCGCCGCTGGTCAAAGATCGCAAAGGACATCACCAACCCGTATTCGAAGACGTGCGCAAGGCCGGCTTTGTGCGCGTGCGCGTGGACGGCGTTGTGTACGACGTGAACGAAGACATTGAACTCGATCGTTACAAGAACCACACCATCGAAGCGGTGGTGGACCGGCTGGTGCTCCCCGCGCCGGACGACGCCCAATCCAACACTTTTCGCTCACGCCTGGCCGATTCCATCGAGACCGCGCTCAAGCTGGGCGATGGGTTGGTCATCGTCAACGATCTATCGCACGAGCCGCCGCGCGACCTGATCTATTCGGAGCGGTTCGCCTGCGCCCAATGCGGCATCAGCTTGCCGGATCTGCAGCCGCGCACGTTCAGCTTCAACACACCGCACGGCGCGTGCCCCGCCTGCCAGGGGTTGGGCGTGCGGCTCGAATTCGATCCCGATTTGATCATCAGCAATCACGACCTCAGCCTGGAAGATGGGGCGGTGACGGCGTGGGGGCCGGCGGCCACCAGCGAAGAAGGGTATTACGGGCAAATGCTGCGGGCGCTGGCCGAGCATTACGGTTTTCCTACGGATGTGCCGGTGCGGCAACTCAACTCGGCTGTGCTCGATCTCATTCTCTTTGGCACCGGCGACGAAAAGGTTCACTTTGAGTACCAGGGACGCGACGGGCGGCGAGCGTCGTTCGACACAGCGTTCGAGGGCGTGATCCCCAACCTGAAGCGGCGCTACCAGGAAACGACTTCGGACAGCATGCGCGCCTGGATCGAAAGCTTTATGTCCGGCCAACCGTGCGAAACGTGCGGCGGCAAGCGGCTGCGTCCCGAAGCCCTGGCCGTGACGGTGGGCGGCAAAAATATCATCGAGGCCACCTCCATGCCCGTGAGCCAGGCGCTGGCGTGGGTCAAGCAATTTTCAAATCCCAAATCTCAAAATTCAAATCACAAGTCAAAAGCAAGCCAGAAAGCAGAAGCTGGACATCAGCCCCCCGCCCTCTCAACCCCGCTTACAGAACGCCAGATGACGATTGCTCGCCAGATTCTCAAAGAGATCACGGCGCGGCTGCAATTTATGGTAGACGTGGGGCTGGATTACCTCACGCTCGACCGCAGCGCGGTCACGCTTTCGGGCGGCGAGGCGCAGCGCATCCGGCTGGCGACGCAAATCGGCAGCCAGTTGATGGGCGTGCTGTACGTGTTGGACGAGCCGAGCATCGGGCTGCACCAGCGCGACCAGGCGCGGCTGATCAAGACGCTGCAAGCCATGCGCGATTTGGGCAATACGCTGCTGATCGTCGAGCACGATCACGACACGATCAATGCCGCCGATTGGGTGATTGATTTGGGGCCGGGCGCGGGCGTGCACGGCGGCGAGGTCATCTTTGAAGGTACGGTAGACAAGCTGTACAAGGATAAAAAATCGCTCACGGGCGCGTACATGTGCGGGCGCAAGAAAATCGCGCTGCCCAAGCAACACCGTCCGGGCAACGGCCACACGCTGGTCATCCGCGGGGCGACGGAAAACAATCTCAAAAACCTGGACGTGCGCATCCCGCTGGGTCAATTCGTCTGCGTCACGGGCGTATCGGGATCGGGCAAATCCACACTGATCATCGAGGTGATGTACAAGCGCCTGGCGCAGCTCATATACAACAGCAAAGACCGCGCCGGGGCGCACCAGGCGCTGGAGGGTGTGGAGCACCTGGACAAGGTGATTGACATTAACCAGGCGCCCATTGGCCGCACGCCGCGCTCCAACCCGGCCACGTACACCGGCTTTTTCGGCGACATCCGCGACCTGTTCGCTAACCTGCCGGAAAGCAAAGTACGCGGCTATGGGCCGGGGCGCTTTAGCTTTAACGTGCGCGGCGGGCGCTGCGAGGCGTGCGAGGGGCAGGGGCAAATTCGCATCGAGATGCAATTCTTGCCGGACGTCTTTGTGACGTGCGAGGTGTGCCACGGCACGCGCTACAACCGCGAGACTTTGCAAGTGCGCTACAAGGGCAAAAACGTGGCCGAGGTGTTGGGGATGACGGTGGGCGAGGGGCTTGAATTTTTCGCCAACATTCCCAAGATCAAGCGCAAGCTCAAGACGCTTTCCGAAGTGGGATTGGGCTACATCACCCTGGGGCAGGCGGCCACCACGCTCAGCGGCGGCGAGGCGCAGCGCATCAAGTTGAGCAAAGAGCTTTCTCGGCGCGATACCGGCAGCACGTTGTACGTGCTCGACGAACCTTCGGTGGGATTACATGCCGCCGACGTACACAAATTAATTGACGTGCTCAATCGCCTGGCGGACGCCGGCAATACAGTGGTGATTATCGAGCACCATCCCGATATTATCAAAATCGCCGATTGGATCATTGACCTGGGGCCAGAAGGCGGCGACGCCGGCGGCGAGATTGTAGCCGAAGGCACACCGGAAGAAATCGTCAAAGTCAAAGCATCGTATACGGGGCAGTACCTCAAGCCATACTTGAAATAGCAATGTATTTCGTATTTCGGTATCTGCTCAAAAATTCGGGGAAAGAAACCGGGTTTTTTGGAAAAACCCGGTTTCTCGCCAGCCAGTCCCCGGTTTATTGAGAGGATACGTATTTCGTATTGCGTACTGTGTAAACGGAATACGCAATACGCACTAGAACAATGACCAGGCTTTCCGTTGACGGGCTGAAAGAATACGCGCGCGAGTTGGGCTTTGACCTGTGCGGCGTGACGGCCGCCGGCCCCGCCCAAACGCACGCCCGTTACGCCGAATGGCTGGCGCGCGGCTATCACGCCCAAATGAACTACATGGCCCGCCCAGACGCCATCGCCCGGCGCCGGGATGTGCGCGAACTCGCGCCGGGCGCAAAATCGCTCGTGGTGGTTGCTACGAATTATTATGCCCCTTCCCCCTCACCTTCTGCCGCCGGTCAGGTGGCGCGCTACGCCTGGGCAGCGGATTATCACCACGTCATTGTGGACAAGCTGGAACAACTGGCGGCGTGGATTAAAAGAAACCAGGTTTCTGGGAGAAACCAGGTTTCGCATCAAGTGTGTGTAGACACCCGCGCCATTCTCGAACGCGAGTGGGCCGCGCGCGCTGGTTTGGGCTGGATTGGCAAGAACACCTGCCTCATCAACCCGCGCCTCGGCTCGTGGCTGCTGCTGGGGGAACTCGTTCTGGACCTGGAACTGGAGCCTGACCCGCCCTTCGCCGCCGATCGCTGCGGCGCGTGCACGCGCTGCATCCAGGCCTGCCCCACCGGCTGCATTTTGCCCGGCAGGCTGCTCGACGCGAGTCGGTGCATTTCGTACCTCACCATCGAATCGCGCCATGACGTCCCTGCCGAGCTGAAAGAATCCGTTGGCCAGTGGATATTCGGGTGTGACGTGTGCCAGCAGGTTTGCCCGTGGAATCGTTTTGCGCGGCCCTCCGCCAACATCCGGGTCAACCCAGAATGGGCGTCACTTGACCCGACCGAAATCAAGGACATGGATGAAGCAGCGTTCCGCGCCCGGTTCGCCGACAGCGCCATCCTACGCCCCAAACTGGCCGGCCTGAAGCGCAATGCCGCCCTGGTGATCGAGAACGCGCGAGCTGGCGGCAAAGTGAGTATGGTATAATACCCGCGCTCGCGCGCATAAAATCCAACCGGCGCGCCGGACAAGGAGAAAGTGATGATACCTAAAGTAGGGCCTCTTGAACTGGGGATTGTCTTGCTGATTGTCTTGCTCTTGTTCGGGCCAGGGCGCCTGGGCAACCTGGGCAAAGACCTGGGCAAGAGCATTCGCGAGTTCCGCGAAGGACTAAAGGGCGAAGACGAAAAGAAACCGGATCAACCTGAAAAGTAATGGTCGCGCCTTTCGCGCATCACGGCAACTGGTAACGCGCCACTTCGCTGCCGCCCGCGTCCGAAAGCGTCGCCACGTCGCCTGGCTCGGCCCACACTGGCGCGATGCGCTTCCAATACAAATCGCTCACCGAATCTGGCCCGGAGCCAGTATGCACCGTAACCGTCCCGCCCGGCCATAGCGTGAGGTCGGGGAAGGTGTACACGTCGCCGTTGGCGTCTGCAAGCTTCCAATCCCGCAAGTTGACCTGCCGCCCCAAATTGGCAATGACCACCGCTTCGCGCGTCGGGTCGCCGCGCGCAATGATCTGCCGGATTTCCACCGAGACGGCGCCGGCATGCGGCACCAGTTCGGGCGAGGGCGGCGTGGGGGTGGTCGAGGGCGTCGGCGTCAAGACGGGCTGCCCGCTGGCCGGAATCACCACTTGCTGTCCCACGTGCAAAACGGCGTCCACACTTAGATTGTTTGCCGCCATCAAATCTTGGAGCGGCACGTTAAAGCGGCGCGAGATGGCGCTGAGTGTGTCACCCCGCTGCACGACATAGGTCATCAACGGCGCGGGAGTGAAGGTCGGCGGTGGGAGAGTTGGCAGCGGCACAACAGACGATGCCGCCGGCGACGATTTGGGTGTGACGCTCGCCTTCACCGCTACTTTATCAGAGGAGTCAACGCGCGGCGGGTGCGTCCGTTCCCAATACATCAGCATCGCCAGCGCCGTGACAGCCGAAATAACAATGTTCAGGATAATGAACACGACCCAATGTTTAAGCTTCATGGCAGAGCCTCATTCATGCACCCACACCCACACGCCCGGGTTATCGTCTTTGCTGAGCGCCACGTTCACCCCTTCTGGCAAAACAGGAGTGGCCCACTCGAATAACCACCTGGCCGGGACGGGAGGGACATTCACGCAGCCGTGGCTGTGCGGGTAACCAAAACGATCGTGCCAGTACGCCGCGTGAATCGCAAAATCGTCCTGGAAATACACGGCCCACGGCACGCTTTCCAGGTAATAATAATCTGCCTTTCCTTCTGCTCCATACATGGTGCCATAGCGCACCTTGCTCCACACGCGAAACAATCCGGTCACAGTGGGCCAGGCCGGCAGTCCTGACGAAACGAGGGTGGCGTAAACCACCCGCTCGCCCTCGTAGGCCATCAACGTCTGCTCAAACAAGTTGATTTCGATCCACTTGTCGCCGGGGGGAATCTCGGGCGGGCGCGCGCTGGCGCGTATCAAACCTACCTGCTTTTGCCCGATCCATTGATTGTCGCCGACGCGATACCACACCTGCTCGCCTGCCTGCTGCTCTTCGTAGACGTGGACGAGTTGATAGCGCGACACGGAAGGGGCATTCTCATCCGGCGGCGCTCCAGCCGAGGCGGACAGCTTGCCGCCGAACAATATCCAGGCGGCCGGCAATTCGGGATTGATCGCTCCTTCAAACGCCGAAGGGCGCACAAATGTGACGACAGATGCAGGGACATACAAACCATTTTCAATCCGGTAGTATTTCTGACCATCAACGACCGTCGCGCCGGTGACGCGCACCCAGACGTAGCCAGACGCCAGCGAAGTGGTCACCACACCCGCGGCAATCGCCTCCGTGCCGGAGTAGAGAGACACCGGACCGGTGAACACGTAAGCGTACGTGAACGGCAAAATGCCGGCGACGGGGTCGGCAACAGGATCAGGAACTCTCAGGGGCGCAGGCGCGGGCAACGGCTTGGGCTTGACCGCCAAGCGCGTCGGGCGAACGTAGTGGCACGAACCATCTGGCTGCGGTTCGCACGCACAAGCCGTGTGCGCCGTTCCAACGAGGAGCAACACTATCCATACTGCCATCGCGCCTAAAAGCGCCGCAACCAGACCACGCCCCCATCGGGAGAAATTGACCGAGCCGGACATTGCGTTATTGCGCACCCTCTCACCATCCGCTGGCAGCAAAAACCGTCTGCAAAAAAGCCCGCCGCTCCTCAAGCGTCATGGGCCTGGGCTGCGAATAATCTTCAATCTGGGCAGTCAGCAACTCGACGCTGAGCAGGCGATTCTCGTAAACCAGGTAACGATCCACAAAGGTCTTGCGCGTGTTGGGATCAACCTGATCGCCAAAGAACAGGTTGCCCACGCCGTAATGAATCACGCCGCCGTTGTATAGCTCAAATCCTTGCGGGTGATGCCCCTGGCTTCCGCTGGCAATCACCGCTCCCCAATCCACCAGCTCGCGAAAATCAACCACTTGCTGAAACGTGGGCGTGTAATGATAAAACTCCCAATATTGCAGCGTGGCAATGGGCAGCGCGCCGGCCGCGCGCAATTTTCCTAGCTCGGCTTGCAGCACGGCGTCGTTGCACGGCGCAGAGCCGGGGCGATTGTCGTTCATGCCGTTCACCCAATCAATGGGCGGCCCGACGGGGTTGCAGCCCACGAAGCCCAGCAGGTTGCCATTGTGCGTCAGCGTCACCGCGCGCTGCGACTCGGTGATCGTCCGCCCGCCGCCATAGTAAGGCAGCCCCAGTTGGTTATACACTCCTAGTGTGTAAGACAGCGGTTCCCAGCCATAATCGTTCAGATGGTTGCCGGTCAGCTCGACGATGCTGGTGTGAACGTCGGTGATGATTTGCACGTATTTGGGCGCGCTGCAAAACTCCATCCCAAACACCTGGGGCGGCGGGCAATCCGGCCAGAACGATACCTCGTTGCTAATGTGTACCACGTCGGCGCTGGTCAGCCAGTCGCGGATTTTTTCGGCCGGATACAGCACGCCGTTGCGCTCCATCTTGACCGCCGTGGTGCGCGTGAGCGCCGTCACGCCCGTCATCGCCAACAGCGTCATCCTGGATTCGTCCCGATTGAGCAGCGCCGCCGGCTGCGCCGCGCGCCATTTTTCGCGCGCCTGGGCGTCGCCGTTCAACCCAACGGCCAACGCCAGCGGGTATGCCGCCAGGTCCAGATTGCGATGCAGCGGCGTGCGCCCGTCAACCGAGAGTACTTTGAAGCGAGGCGTGAGCTGCTCGAATGGCACAATGCCCCACGCCGGGCGAGCATTCCACAACGTATCGGCCAGCGCCGCCGCGTCAACCACCTCGACGGCGCCCTGCACCGGCTCGCCCCACACGGCCCAAAACGCCCGGAACGTTTCCTCGCTCATGCGCAGCGAGCCGCCGAACGTCGCGCTGGGCGCGCCCTGCCACGCCCCCTGAATCTCCGCGAAAGGCACATCGTCCACCAGCGTGGGAAACGGCGCGACGAGCGCGTAAACCCACGTTGCCACCATGTCTTGCGGCGCGACCTGCCCCACCTGCGTCATGATCAACTGCAGGTCAGCCTCCTGATCCAGGTTGACCAACGCGAATTGGTCCGGGCGCGATTGGACGGTTTGCTGCGCCGCCGCGCCCACAGCACCCGGCACCCCCAGCGCAACGGACACGCGCAGCGGGGCCGGCGTGGGCGTGGGAATTGGGGTTGAAGTTGGCGTCAAGGTTGGCGTCTGGCTTGGCGCTGGTGTGAGCGTCGGCGCGCTTGTTGGGGATGAATCGCCGTGCCCGGCGATAACGTCGCTTGAACATGCGGTTAATATCAGAGCAAGGAACACTAGAATTGCAAAATGGCAACGAGTCATGGATAACCTTTTTACATCTCAAGATACGATCAAAATAATTACGCTATTATATCACGACTGGTTCTACACCCTCTCACTGCATCACAAATACCCTCGCCCGCGCCTCAGTCGTTTCGCCGCTCTGGGCATGAGCGATGATGCGCAGCGTGTATTCGCCGTTTGGCAAGCCGCTCACGTCCCACACCGCCAGCATGTTATTTTCTACCTGCGAAAAATGCGGGCCGCTGATCCAGCCCGCTTCGCGGCCCTCGTACATCACCTCGTAATAATCCAGCGCCCCACTCACTGTGCCAATCACTTGGATCAACCCGGCCACTGTGCTGCCTTCAGCGGGTTGGCTGACGCTCACCAGGACCGGGCCGGCAGGCGCGACCGTGCCGCACTCGTTTTGCGCCACCAGTTTCACGCCGTGCGCTTCTGCCCAGGCCTGGCCGGGCGCCGAAGCCGCCCACGCTTTTACAAACTCGTCATCTGGATAGACAAACACCACTTGCTCGCCCCAGGCGCCGCACGGCGGCCAGTGCGGGTCTTGTTCTTGGGGAAGCGGCAACTGCGCTTCGGCAAAGATTTCTTTGAGCCGCCCGGCGGGCGGGCAGTATTGGCTGGGTTCCGTGCCCGTATCGGCGCAGATTTCTTTTTCCACCACGCCAGCGGGGCGCTCCAAGTCTTTGACTGGCTGACCCTCCAACGCGCGCTCGAAAAAGGCATGCCAGATGGGCGCTGCGCCAGTGAGGCCGGTGGTGCCTTGCATTGGCGAGTTATCGGCATTGCCCACCCACACGCCCACCACCATATCCGGCGTGTAACCCATCGTCCAGTTGTCGCGATAATCGTCGGTGGTGCCCGTTTTGGCGGCGGCCGGCCGGCTGAGCTTGAGCGGACTGTTTTGGCCAAAAGCCGGCGTGCGCGCGGCGTTATCTGAAAGGATGCTCGTAATCAGGTAAGCGTGCTGGGGCAAAAAGATTGGCTCACCTTGGGGCGGCTGATAGTCGTACACTGCTTCGCTGCCGCGCATCACGCGCTTGATGGCGGCAGGCGGGATGCGCCGCCCCCCGTTGGCAAACGCCTGATACAGGCCAGCCATCTCGATGAGGGGCACTTCGCCGCCGCCCAGCGTCAACGCCAGGCCGTAATAAGGCTGCGTGAGCGTGGTGATGCCAGCCTGCCGCGCCCGCTCCAGGAACGTTGGCAGTGTCACGAACTCGAGCGCCTTGACGGCCGGCACATTATACGAGTTGGCCAACGCCGTGCGCACCGTCACCGGCCCGTGAAAGCGCCGATCATAATTCTTGGGATCGTACTCCTGGCCGTATTGATTGACAAACTTGACCGGCACGTCCCAGACGAGCGTGGAGGGCGTCCAGCCTTTTTCAAACGCGGCGATGTACGTCAACGGCTTGATCGAGGACCCGGGCTGGCGCGGCGCGGTGGTCATGTTCACCTGCCCCTGGATATCGGCGTTGTAAAAATCCACGCTGCCCACCATGGCCAAAATTTCGCCGCTATGCGCGTCTAACGCGAGCAGCGCCGCGTTGGTGACGTGCTTGTCTTTGATAGTGGGATCGTTGATCTGCTCGCGCGCCACCTCTTCGGCGATCTTTTGCAGACGCATGTCGAGCGTGGTGTAAATCTTGAGGCTGGTGTGATAGACCTCCGTGCCGTACTGCTCCTCGATCAATCCGCGCACGTACACCACAAAATGCGGCGCGGGGATCACTGTAAACGTTTCGGGCAGCTTGAACTCGTACGCCGCGATCTCTGCCGCGGCCGCGTCTGCCTGCGCCTGGGTGACGTCGCCCTGCTCGACCATCAATGCCAGCACGCTGCGATGGCGGCGCAGCGCCGCCTCTTTGCCCCCGCCGAATACGTCATAATTCGCAGGCGACTGCGGCAATCCAGATAAAAAGCTCGCCTCGGCCAGCGTCAGGTCTGCGGCGTCTTTGGCAAAGTAGGTCTGCGCGGCGGCCTGGATGCCATACGCCAGGTTGCCGTAATTCGCGCTGTTCAGATAAAACGCCAGAATGTCATCCTTGCTGTAGCGGCGCGATATTTCCGAAGCCAGCACGATTTCTCTGATCTTGCGCTTGAGAGTGCGCTGGGTGCGCTCCTCTTCCGAAAGCACCAGGTTGCGCGCTACCTGCTGCGTGATGGTGCTGCCGCCCGAAACAAATTCGCGCTCGGTGAACGCGTAATAAAATACGCGCACCAATCCCAGCGGATCAAAGCCGGGATGCTTGTAAAAATAAGCGTCTTCGGTATCAATGGTGGCAAGAATCACGTAACGCGAGATGCGGTCCAGCGGCACTTCTTGCCGCCGCCCGCCGTGGGGATCAATTAATTCGTACAGCAAAGCGCCGTTGCGATCGTATATCTGGCTGGAGACAAACAGCCCCTTGACCCGATCTGAGAGCTGGTCTGGAGGGGGCAACTGGCCGGCCACGTAAATATAGCCCGTGATGCCCGCCGCCAGCGCCGCAAACAACACCACTACCGCCAGCAAGGTAAGGACGATAAAACCCTGCATCAGTCTCGCGCCAACCGTCACGCGAGGCGCCGGCGGGCGCGGGCGAGGGGGGCGCGATGAGGGCGGCGCTTTCACCGCCCCGCCCCACTCGCCTGCCGGGGCCGGCAGTTGAGAACGATCGTCGCGTGGATCGGGTAATTTTGTCGGCAGGTTACTCATTATGCTTTACACTCTGTGCAACAAGCGCCAGACCATCCCAGCCAATTTCATAATGCAACGCTGGTGATTATAACACGGCAATAAGCCAAGTCAACCCTACGCCTCAATATTCCAGGCCGCCTCTGGCTTATACGGCCGGCAAGGACGTAGTCGGGTCAAAGCCTTCCTGGCGCAGCAGGTCGTCAAGATTATCCAGCAATGCATTTACCCGCTGCATCACTCTGCCGTCCACCGCGCACGCCGCCTGAAGAACAGCTTTGACCTGGTCCGCCATCTCAGCGGGCAGTTGCGAACAATGCGCTTGCGTCCACTCTATCAGGCGCTTCTCCCCCGGATGTAACACCCGGTTGAGCGCAAAAATCACATCAAAGTAACTTGCGAGCAGCGCTGCCACGCGATGGTTCAGACTTACCCGGTCCCCACGTTGGCTGGCCTTTTCAATCTGATGCGCGTAACTTGGAATGACGCGGCGCAGAACCGCGTGGTTTTTCTCGATGATGGCGCGCCGGAGCGCTTCCGGGTACGGCTGCTCGCTCTGCCGCTGCAAGTTGTAGAACCAACCCTGCCGGTCGAAAAGCAGCCGCGAGTGACGAATCGTGTACCAGAAGCAGGTGGTATAGCCCAAGCTCGCCTGGTGCTGCCGCCACACGCGGTCCAACTGGCTCTCAATCCAGGCAGGCTCCCAGTATATAACGTCCACTTCAATGCCCGTTGCAGCATCGTACCATTCGTCGCCCGGATCCCAGAACTGCACATTGAGATCGGCGCGGGCCGCCCCCATCTCCGCCACCAATGTCCGGCGCGCATCGAGTGGAACGGCGGCAGACGTGTAAACGTACAGGTCAATGTCCGACAACACGTCGCCAACAGCTTGAGAGCCACCCCAGGCTACAGCCTCAACCGTTCGAAATTCTTGGAAGCGGCGCGCCAGGTCATGCGCCAGTTTCTCACGGCGCGAATTGATTTCGGTCATTGTCTCATCTCCAAAGCAATGCGGCGGGAAAAATCGTCACTGGGTTCATATTGACATTCGACGGGTTGCACGAGGCAAGTTGATAGCATACCCGATAGTAGTATCGTTGATTTTCATGTTTGCGTCAAGCGGCCGGAACGGCGCGTCAAAGTGATTCGAGGTTGCGCTCCTGCGCTGCTCGAAACCCGCCATTTTTGTGTATCGTTACGCTTTGTGTATCGGCCAGAGTATGTTAAAATAGAAACTGGGTAACAAGGACAAATTTTAACGAGGACACCATGTCTGAGTCTAAAGATCTTCTCAACCGCCTGGCTGCCTTGTCGTTATTTGCCGGCTTGAGTGAAGAAGAACTTGGAACCATCGCCGGCCTGGTGGGGCAATCTCAATTTTCCCCAGACGCGATCGTTTTTCGGCAAGGCGACGAAAGCGACAAGTTCTACCTCGTCGAAAGCGGCAAGGTATTAATCATCGTGCGCGACGAGGCCGGCGCCGAGGCCGAGTTGACTCGCTTTGGGCCGGGCGACTTTTTCGGCGAAGCGGGGCTGCTCAAGAGCGAGCCGCGCAACGCCACCGCCAAGACCCTCGTCACCACCACCCTGCACTTTTTTACTGAAGCCAATTTCAGGCTCTTGTTGCAGCGCTTTCCCAAAATTGAAAAACAAATCGCCCAGCGCGCCGCTATGCGAGAAAGGGGCCGGCAGCTTCGCTTCCCCTGGCAAATGGAAGACGAAGTCACTATCTTTGCCGCCCGGCGGCATTGGGCGGCCCTGATCCGGGTGGTTCCCCAGGTCTTGCTCGTCACGCTGGCGTGCGCCGGGCTGACCTTTATTGCCTTCCATTTCCTGGCCAACGCCGGCGCCCTCAAGTGGATCATCAGCGTCCTGGCGGTAATCGTCTTGGGATTGACCATCGTCTGGCACATTGTAGACTGGAACAATGACTATTTGATCGTCACCGACCGGCGCGTCGTGCACATCGAGCGCGTCATGTTCTTTAGCGAAACGCGCGGCGAATTGCCGATGGACGCCATTCAAGACGTCATCCTGGTGCGCGCCAGCCCGATAGCCACGTGGCTGGACTATGCCAACATTCGCATTCAGACGGCCGGCGGAGGCGGGCATATCAGCTTTACGTATCTCCATCGCCCCGAAGCTGCGCAGCAGCAGATCCTCCAACAGCGGACGCGGTTGACGGGCGAAGCGCGCGAAGAAAGGCGCGCCGCTATTCGCTACGAAATTGAAAAGGCCATCCGGCGGCCTGGCGAGCCGCCGCCAACCCCACCGCCGGCCCCGAAAATCTTGGCCCCGCCGGTACCCACCTCTAAACCGCCCCGCACATTCTTGCAGCGCCTGGGAGAAGTGGCGCAACTGCGCCTCGAACGCGAAGGGCAAATCATCTGGCGCAAGCACTGGCTGGTTTTGCTCTCGCAGATATCCAGGCCGGCGCTGGTCGCCATCGCCGGGATTCTCTTGTTTTCGTGGATCCGCAATTTGACTCTGGCGCCCTGCGTCCGGCCGGCGCTCGTCATCGTCATCGTAGGCGGAATCTTGTGGGTTATTTGGGAATGGATGGATTGGGGGAACGATTTGTATATCCTCACCCCCACCAACATTATTGATATCGAGAGCCTGCCCTTCAAGCTCAAAGAGAGCCGGCGCGAAGGCGGCCTGGATCGCATCCAGGATATCGAGATCGTGCTACCTTCGTTCTGGTCCAACCTGCTCAACATTGGCAACATTCGCATCAAAACCGCCGCCGCCGGGGGCGATTTTACGTTTGACAGAGTGTACGACCCGCGCGGCGTGCAGCGCGACGTGTTCCGCCAACTGGCCCGCTATCGCCGCCAGCAAGATCTGCAACAACGCCAGCGCCAATTTGAAGACATGTCCCAGTGGTTCTCGGTGTATAGTGAGGTGACGAGGCCGCCCGCGCCTCAAGCCAAAGAAGGAAATGACATCGGTGGTTGAGGGAAACAATGGCATTGCGTGAGATTATAGGAACGGACAATCCAATTTTACGCCGCAAGGGTAAAAAGATTCAAAAGATCACCCCCGAAGTCCAATTATTGATTGACGACATGGTAGAAACGATGCGCGCGGCGCCGGGCGTCGGGCTGGCGGCTCCACAGGTCGCGCAATCGCTCCGGTTGTTCGTAGCCGAACTGGATCAAGACCCGGAGCTTCCTGGCAGCGGCAAGTTATACGCCGTCCTCAATCCAGAATATGTATACAAGTCCGAAGAAATGATCGCAGGCGTGGAAGGCTGCCTGTCTGTTCCGGGGTGGGCCGGCGAGGTAGAGCGCCACGCGCAAATCGCTATCAAAGGAATGGACCGGCGCGGCCGCAAAATCCGCCTCGAGGTGGAGGGCTGGCTGGCGCGCGTTTTCCAGCACGAAATTGACCACCTGGATGGCGTGCTGTTCACAGACCACATCAGCGACCCTACAAAAGTCTGGCCGGTAGAAAAAGGCGAAGAAGAACAGGCCGAAATAAATGCCGAGCGCGAGCGGCGGCGCGCGCTGGCCGTCTGAACCTCACACGGCAACCGGAGAACACTATATGTCAAACCCTGCCTCCGAGTCCGGGCGCCCCGCGTGGCGCTCGCTGCCGCGCAACGTGTGGGCCGTCACACTCACCAGTTTCCTCACCGACATTTCCAGTGAAATGCTCACCAACTTGCTGCCGCTCTTTTTATCCGAGGTGCTTGGCGTCAAGACAAACATCATTGGGTTGATTGAGGGCATTGCCGAGACGACGGCCAGCCTGCTCAAAGTATTTTCAGGCTGGCTTTCCGACATGCTGGGGGCGCGCAAGTGGCTGACGGTGGCCGGCTATGCCCTATCTACTGCGGCCAAACCGTTTTTGTATTTTGCAACAACCTGGACCGCAGTATTGGGCGTGCGCTTTGCCGATCGGGTGGGCAAAGGCATCCGCACCGCGCCGCGAGACGCGCTGGTGGCCGATAGCATTGACGAAAACCATCGCGGCCTGGCCTTTGGCCTGCACCGCGCTGGCGATACGGGCGGCGCTTTTGTTGGCATCTTGATCGCCATGGCCATCGTCGCCGCCACGCAGCGCGGCGCGGTTGCGCTCGAGCGAGGGACATTCCAGACGGCGGTGCTCATCAGCATTATCCCGGCCGCGTTGGCCGTGTTGGCGCTGGCATTGACCGCGCGCGATGTGCCGGTGAGCCGGAAAAGCGCCGCGCCCTCGCTTTCACTACGAGAGTTCGACGCGCGCTTTAAAGGTTTCTTGCTCATTGTCGTACTGTTCACGCTGGGCAACTCGTCCGACGCGTTCTTGATCTTGCGCGCCAACAAGCTTGGGCTGAACGTCTTGGGTGTGCTGGGGATGGTTGCCACATTCAACCTGGTCTACACGCTGGTCTCCGGCCCGGCCGGGGCGCTTTCGGACCGAATCGGGCGCAAGCGATTGTTGGTGGCAGGCTGGCTGACGTATGGGCTGATTTACCTGGGCTTTGCGCTGGCGCGCGCCGGCTGGCACGTATGGACGCTGTACGCGCTGTATGGCGTGTACTATGGCACAGTTGAGGGCACGGCCAAAGCATTGGTAGCAGACATCGTGCAGCCCGAACAACGCGGCACAGCCTACGGCGTGTACAATGCCGCGATTGGGCTGGTGGCCTTGCCGGCCAGCCTCATCGCCGGTGTGTTGTGGCAGGGCGTATTTGGATGGGCAGGGCTTGGGCCCAGCGCGCCGTTCTTGTTCGGCGCAGCGCTGGCCACGGCCGCCGCCATCTTGATGGCGGTGTGGCTGCCGCGCGTAAAGTCATGAGTGAAATCAAAAAGCTGATCGTCGGCATCAGCGGCGCTAGCGGCGCCATCCTGGGCATTCGACTATTGCAAGTAGTGCGGCAAGCCGCGTTGGCCGAGTCTCACCTGATTGTCAGCCCGGCGGCGCGCGCCATCATCGCTCAAGAAACCGAGTGGAACGTCAGCGACGTCGAGGCGTTGGCCGACGCTGTTTACGCCCCGCACAACGTGGGCGCGGCAATTGCCAGCGGATCGTTCGCCGCCGCCGGCATGGTCGTCATCCCCTGTTCGATCAAAACCCTGAGCGCCGTCGCGCACAGTTATAGCGCCGATCTCGCCTCGCGCGCGGCGGACGTGACGTTAAAAGAGGGACGCTCGCTCGTGCTGGTGGTGCGAGAAACGCCTCTGCACGCCGGCCACATCCACTTGATGGCGCGAGCGGCCCGCAACGGCGCAGTGATTTTCCCGCCAACGCCTGCCTTTTACGCTCGCCCGCAAAACGTGCAAGACGTAGTTGACGGCATCGTCGGGCGCGTGCTGTTGAGGCTGGGCTTTGAAAACGAGTTGTACGCCAGGTGGCAAGGGATTTGACCACCTGCCCAGCAAGAGTTATAATCAGCCACACAATCATGGTTGATTACGGTTTTGGCGAGGAGTTGCACTGTGAAAAAACACTCTGACGAGCATTACGCCGACGCCGAGTTAATTTCCATCGTAGAAGGCCCGACGCCCGAATTTCGCCAGGCGATGGAAACGTGGGCGCTCTCGATTCACGAAGACATTCACACAGACGCGGTGGCGTATTGCCAGATGCGCACGCTCAATGGGCCGCGCATGTTGGAACGCTGCCACAATGCCTGGGCGCAAGACCGGCCGGTGCGGCTGGACTTTCCCGACGGGATGGGACTGCGCCAGCGAGCCGATATTATCGCAGTACGTTGGTCCGAGACAGAAGAGGGACACTTGCTTCATTTGTGGGTGCGCCTGCCGGATTTACCCAAGGCAGATGAACAGCCCGGTCCAGGAGATGGGTATGCCTGAAATCACCATCGCCGCCGTGCAAATGGATCCCACGTTGGGACAGGTGCGCGAAAACCGCGCGCGTATCCTCAGCCTGCTGGACCGGGCAGCGCAGGCAAACGCCCGTCTCATCATCTTTCCCGAAGCGGCACTATCGGGCTATTGCTTTGCCACGCTAGACGAAGCGCGCGCCGCCGCCGAGCCGCTCACCGGCCTATCGGTGCTGGCCTTTGCGCAGACATGCCAGGCGCTCGGCGTCTATGCCATTATCGGTATGCTCGAAGACGCGGGCGACAAGCTGTACAACGTCGCCGTGCTGATCGGCCCGCAGGGGCTGATTGGATGTTACCGCAAATCGCACCTTCCATTTTTGGGCGTGGACAAATTGGCCGATAAAGGCGATAGCGGGTTCCACGTGTACGATACGCCGCTGGGGCGCATCGGCATGCTCGTATGTTACGATTTGCGTTTTCCAGAAGCCGCGCGCTGCCTGGCGCTGAACGGGGCCGACATCGTCGCGCTGCCCACCAATTGGCCGGAAGGCTCGGACGCTGCGCCGCGCTTTATCGCCCCCGCCCGCGCGCTGGAAAATCGCGTGTTCCTGGCTGCCTGCAACCGCTGCGGTCACGAGCGTGGCTTTGACTTTATTGGGCAAAGCGCCATTGTTGACCCGACCGGCAAACACCTGGCGCAGGCAGGCGCAGGCGAAGAAATTATCACGGCCACCTTCGATCCGGCCGCGGCTCGGCAGAAACGCTTGATTATCCGCCCTGGCCAGTTCGAGATGGATACCGTGGGTGATCGCCGGCCGGAACTCTACCAGGCCATCACGGCATCGCCTTGTTGACAGCCCTCGCCTGTGCGGGTATAATGAATAGCCGGTGTACTACTTTAGGAAGGTGAAAAAATGGAAGAATTAGAACAGAGCATTGCGCCCCTCCCAATCAGCGCGCTCAAGCTCAAGATGCGCTTTGAAGGAAAAGTGACCAAGGTAGAATTGTTTGGTGCGTTGATTGATGTCGGCGCAGAGCGACCTGGCTTGCTGCACATTTCGCAAATGCGGGTGGGCGACCAGGCTCACATCAACCGTGTAGCCGACGTGGTGAGCGTCGGCGGTACCGTGACGGTGTGGGTCAAGGACATTGACGCCAATAAAGGCATGATTAATCTCACCATGATTGAACCGCCGCGCTACGACTGGAGCGATCTAAAGCAAAACATCCAGGTCACGGGCACGGTGACGCGCGTGACCGATTTTGGCGCTTTTGTAGATTTCAAAGGCCCGCGCGAAGGATTGATCCCCGCCGGGCAGCTTTCTCGCCAACGGATTAACAAGCCCTCAGACGTCGTTTCCGAAGGAGACGAGGTAGCGGCGTGGGTTGTCAGTGTGGAGCGAAAGCGGGAACGGATTGGCCTGTCTCTGATTGAGCCGCCGGCCTTGCCGTGGGATCAGGTGAAAAAAGGCCACACGTACCGGGGCAAAGTGACGCGCCTCGAGCGATTTGGGGCGTTCGTGGACATTGGCGCCGAGCGCGATGGGTTGATTCACGTGAGCGAACTGGCGCCCGGCTTTGTCCAGAATCCATCAGAGATCGTAGCGGTGGGTGAAGAGGTTGACGTCAAGGTGTTGGAAGTGGACCGCCGCAAGCGGCAAATCCAGCTCAGCATGAAAGACCTGATGACACAAGATGCCGACGAGGAAGCGACCGAAGAATCGCTGCCCACCTCGATGGAACAGGCCTTTCGGTCTGCTCGAGGGCACGCGTCGCCCCGAGACGCCCGGCGCACCCCCTCATCGGCGCGCGAGCAAGACCGGCAACGCATCAGGCAACAAGACATCATGCGGCGCACCCTGGAACAACACCAGGCCAACCGCTAACCAATCAAACACCAACTTGATACAATCGCAAATCGTATCGTATTTGTAAAATGATCCGCGAGTTTGCGAGACGCGCGGATCATTTTATGTAACGACTCGCACAGCAGCAAGCGCAACGATTTCTGTATGCGCGTGGATTGACGGGCCGTGCGCGCGGATTTAACGCACAAGCGTGTGAGCGTACAACCTCATCTGGCGGCTACGAGTAATTGGCCGGCTGACCAGCCGATTTACCAGTCGTCCTCGTCCTCTTCCTCGTCCTCGTCCAGATCGAGGTCGTCTTCAAAGTCCTCCCAGTCTTCTTCGTCTTCTTCTACTTCGTCTTCGTCTTCAAAGAAATCCTCGTCCCACTCTTCCTCGTCCGCCAGGCTTTCCGTTTCTTGCACAAACGTCAGGCATCCCATTTCGGGGTCCAACTCGACCACGTCTGCACCACAATAGTTTGCTTCCAGGTGAACGCAACTTTCATAGTGGCACCGGATTCGGGGCATGATTATACCCTCCTTGACAATTTATCTATAGTGTAGTTTGTATTCTTGACACACGTGGCCACGATGCCAATATCATCGTGCACCTATTCCGCCGCACTGCTTTGTCGCCAGTCAATCACCGCCAGCGCAAAAAAAGCCGTCATCAAAATAGCCGACATCACACACCACGGGCACCACGCGCGAATTACAAAGGCTTCCAGATAAGTCAGATAAGCGCCATACAGCACGCCAATCAATGATGCGCCCAGCGCCGCCAATGGAATATAACCGTCCAGGTCCGGCAGCCACCGCCCTCGCGCCAGGCGCAATCCCAAGAGAACGCTATACCCGATGACGCCCAGCATTGCTACTGGCACCGGTCCAATAAACGCATAGGAACTGGATTGGACACTGGAACAACCGCCAAAGCCGGTGCATAATGGCTTAGCGTCGCTGTAATCTATAATGGTCAAATAAATGGCCACGACCAAGCCGGCAACGGCAATGATAATCTGCGCAATGGCTAACCCATTACGGCGGGGGGCGCTGTTCTCCATTACGGCTCTCCCGCCAAGGCGCGCTCGATGGCCTGGCTGAACTCTTCATACGGCACAGCGCCGACTACCTTGTTGCCGTTGACGAAAAACGTGGGCGTCCCCTCTACGCCGATGGAGCGAGCCAGGTTGGTAGACGATTGCACTCTGGTTTTATTAGCCGCAGACTGGAAGCACTGGCTAAACGTATCTATCTCCAGGCCGGCTTGACGAGCAAACGCGGACATGTTGCCCGTGTTCAGGGCAAGCTGGTTCGCAAACAAGATATGGTCAAATTGCCAGAACTTGCCCTGCTCGGCTGCGCACAAAGCCGCCGTCGCCATCGTCTGTGTGTCTAAAGTAAACCCAAAATAATGCGACACAAGTTTGACCTTGCCCGCTGCAACATAATTTTGGTCAATGAGTGGCTCGATCTCCAGAGCAAAATCCCGGCAATGGCTGCACGTGTAATCCGAGTAAATATCTATCGTCACCGGTGCATCCGCCGCGCCTTTGTAAGGAAAGCCTTCTGGTGTGATGCCCGTCTCAAACGGCGGCGGCGTCGCCGCACCGCCGGGCTTGGTTCCGCCAGTCAAAAGAATCAACGCAATCACGGCCACGAATGCCAGCGTGATTACAACCAACACTAGTCCCGTAGATGGTTTTTTGCTTCCTGATGTTCTAATCGTTCTTCGCCTTGATTTAGACAAATTTCACTTTTCTCCAAAACCTTTTCCACCGATCTAACAGGGGCGATTTTACCACAATGCGTATAGTGCGCAAGATAGAACGACAAACGAGCGGCGCCAAGATAACACCGCCGCAACAGCCAACACTAACCACGTCATCACACTGATGATCAAGCCAATCACCCACGAAGCAGGCTGGAAGACAAGCCGCACCTGATGCGCGCCAGGCGCAAGGTACACGGCGCGTAAAACAAAATCGGCCGGCACTACTGGCGCGGGAGCGCCATCTACCCACGCGCGCCAGCCAGGATAGTACACTTCGCTCAACACCAGGTAAGCTGGCGCCGGGGTCGCCGCCGAAATAGATAACTCGTTGGTGCCATAACGTTCGATAGCAACGTGTGCCTCGCCGGACGGGATCGCGCCCTCAAGCGCCACGCCATCCTGCACCACCACGGTCGAGGCCGGGTCAAAATTTTGGGCGTGAATCGCCTCCCAAGCTTGTTCGCCGCTCGCCACAGCCACGCTGCGCCCCACCAACCACGCACGCGGCAGCGCGGCCGTATTGAGATACACGTCTATCTGGGGATCGTCATCCATCACCGGCACGAAACGCGCGTCGCCGGGTGGATCGTCTTTATCGGCCAATACGTACTTGACGTTCAAAGCATTGTAAAGCGGGCTGCCTCGATTTCCCATTCCTCCCACGTAGGTCTGATAAGCGCTCAGAGCCAGCGGATTATAAATGCCGCCCACATCGTACAGGCCATGCAGCAACGCTGCATCAGGCTGCCACCACCCCGATACAACCTGGATGCGAAAGTGGTCAGCTTGCCCCTTCAAGAACGACACGATTTTAGGATGGCTAAAGCCCACGGTAGGATCGTTGGGTTCGATATCCACTGACGATCCCAAGGTAAAAAGATCAAGCGTAATCAGGCCCAATGCCAACACGCCAATCGCGCGCGGCGCCAGCCAATGCCGCGCGCGCGCTTCCATCAACAGCGCACTCGCGCCAATCAACCCCAGAGCGACGACGATGCCATTGAGCACCTGGAGGTTGCGATTCACCAGGCCAGCATCTCCGTGCGACATGGTGACCATAAAGTAAAGCAGCGGCAAGCCCAAAGCCGCAATCCCCACACCCAGCCACGCCAGGTTGCCAGACATCCTGCCAAGCGCGCGGCGAGCGCGGCGCGCAAGCGCCCCCCGCCACGTATCTAGCGCCAGGCCAGCTAACAGCGCCGCGCTGAAATCGAACAGCACAATCACACGCGCCGGGGCGCGCAACTGGTTAAAGCCCGGCACAAAGCGGTAGACCCAACCGTGTAATACGCTATACCCGCCCAACGCCAGTACCAGGGCAACTATGCCCGCCGCAGCGAGGAACACGCCATCATCCAGGCGCCGCTTGCGCAGCGCGAGCGCCTGCACAGCCAAAGCCAGCGGCAAGATGCCGACGTAACCCACCTCGACCCGCTCCCACGGCGTCCACGCGCCAGCGCCGCGCCCAAACAAGGCCGGAATCACCAGTCCCAACAATCCCGCCGGCGGCAGCGAATAACGCGCCGCCTCATCGTAAGCCAGCGCCGCGCGGCCCGTGTAACGCGCCATATCGTAGGCGGGGATCAGCATCAACGCGGCAACGCCAAGCATCACCAAGCCGCTCAGCGCCGCCAGCGCCAGCGGGCGGATAATTAAGCACAAACGAATGCGGATACTCACCCCCTTATCCACATTCATCTGTGTATGTCCGTGCCCCTTTTGGCGCCAGATATTGAGCAGCAGATGGTAAACGGCGTAACCGCCCAGCCACAAGCCAATAAACAACGTCACCTGCATGTGGCCCGCCAGCGCCGCGACGCCCCATAACGCGCCAGCCGCCAGCGCCCACCTGACGCCAGGCGGATTGACTATGGCTTGCCTGAACGCGGCAAAAATCCACGGCAGCCACGCGGCGACGGCGATCAGGTTGGTGTTGCCAAAGTGCGTGACAAACACGTCAGAAAACATAAAGACCAGCGCCCCGGCCATGGCCGGCAGGCGCCGCGCGCGCATGCCGCGCAGCAAGATATACGTTCCCGCGCCGGCCCACCACACGTGAAACACAGATAATAGCTCCATGGTCTCGTAAGTGAGCGTTGGAGCGAGGGCAAACGCCAGCAGGTTGACGGGGTAAAAAAGTCCGGCCTGGTTATCGGCGGCAAAGGGCGCGCCAGCATACAAGTGCGGATTCCACAGCGGCAGCACGCCCGCTTTTAAACTGCGCGCCGCAAAAGAATAGGTTGGCCACAGAAAGGAGGCCAGGTCGCCGCCGCCGGGCGGCATCCAGGCGCCGTTGAAGAAAATTTGCCAATAAAAGCCCAGGCAGGCCAACGCCAGCAGGCCAATCGCGGCCACATCCAGATGGAACGCCCATCGCCTGGCCTTGTACCACGCGATGGAAAACGCAGCCAGCCAGCCAGCCACCAATAGAATGAGGTGAGTCCAAGAAAGCAACATGCGCACTCAAACAAAATCACGCCAAGTCGCCCACCAAGAGATAGCGCAACCACTTTTATTTTTGAGATCGAGAAGAGCTTCTCCGAACCAGGTGAAAGCGGCTAACAGACATAATGCCAAACTCGTCAGGTTCTTGGTGGTCGTCAAATTCGACCATAGCAATCGTCTCATCTGAAAGAGCCTTGACAGCGAGAATACGGCGACGCAGCGTGGGAAAATCTTGGCGGACAAGTTTAGCCAGCTGGGAAACCTGCACTCGACCGATCATCTCGTTTTCCGCTTGACTCTTGGCTTCGATCGGGAGAACAAATAATGTGCCGGCCTTGTCTACACCCACATACAAAGCATCCAGTTCGACTTCACCCATATCAGCCACGAAACTGCGATAGTGATTCTGAATATGAAAACAGGTCAGTCCTGTAAAAATATCTACGAGACGATTATAGAGAACCCGCGTTAGTAAAGATTGCTCGTCTCGCCGTAAAAGTCCTTCCACCACCTCGGGCAAAGCATTGTAAATATCCACAGGCGCATATTCCCCAAATGGGACTTCAAAATGAGGTGGATTGCGTAATAAGCGAAACGCATACGCTCCCCGGCCGGCAGGCTCGATGGCCCAGTGCCCAGTAACTAAAATCTTGCTTGGCAGCAGCCTTCGAGCGCGATACGTGTATATCACATCAGGGATATTTCTGACCGTAATATCGTGTTCGCGGCAGACTTGCGCTAATTCATCTTTTTTAAAGACCAGGCGATCTGCACCCTGTTGATAATGGCGCAGAAATACCTCCAGAATTACCTCGTCGTATTGGGAGAGGTTCTGCGCCAATGCATCTTCTCTTTCTGGGGTCGGGTCACTTTTTCTCTTGGACATGGTCATCTCCTGGTTACGGGCATTTCAAAATCAAAATATTTTCTGCGAGGTCTTGCCCTGTTGTCGTAGAACGTCGGGTTCTCCAAAGCTCAATACCTTCCACTTTGTAACCCGCCTTAACAGCAACATCCGCCAATAACTGGGCAGTTTTAATGTGAACGCGAAAGTATGACATTTGATCCCCAACAACATAGGCGCAACGCGCTCCTGGGTTGAGATAAGGTAACAGTGCTGTAAAATGCCGGTACATTCCTCCAAAGTACAATCGAGTTACACGGTGATACAAACGTTCAAAGCCAGATGTTTTGCCCAATTGCGCTCGTCTTTTTTCTATATCTTCAGCGACTTGAACGACTGATGAGACATCTTTAATAAAAGCGTCGTCATTGTCGCCGCTAAAGACATTTCGAGTGTTGCTTCGTAACAGATTCGCTTTGACGTCACGTAAATCCTGCTTGTTTGAAACAAGACCAAGCACTGCGCTTTCTAGCCGCGTGCTGCGCGTATAATCTTTTTCATTAGGGTATGGGGGAGACGTGATAACAACTCCAATAGAAGGACGACCTTCTAAAGAAGATAGTACACGCGCATCATCCCTGAATACGTGCGCAGGCGGGAACGGATGTTGCCGCCCAGATAACACAGATTCAAGATCTGAAACCATCTGTGTGATGGTGGTAGTGTAGGCTCCCAGCACATCGGCATCTTCGCGAGGCGGCAAACGATACACTTCTGGCCCAAACCCCACGTTTCCAGCAGTGTTTATCGTGACATTGGCAAGCGCCAATAACATGAAATCACGCACATCCTGTTGGCCGACGATTCTTTCAATAGCATAACGAAGAGCCAGCACACGCCACAGCGGCTTGGAACTGATGAATCCCTTGGGGATAATTTCCATCGCCTTGGGCGAAAACCAGTTACTTGAAAAGTCTGCGGCCAACTCCGCATCACCGACCTCACCTCCGAGCAAATGAGCGCCGAAAAGAGGCAGTTGATGGTTCACATCTGCCACAGGGGATAAATTGATGCGCCTGAGACATGCGCCCGCCAATGCCAAAACATCACCGAGCTTGGATTGTATCTCGTCAAGATTGATATCCCATCTCAACTTTACTCGAGCCGCTAAAACAGAAATGGGATTTGCATCAGTGCTTAGAGTGGGAAAGCCTCGCAGACGCGCCTCCACAGGGGTCGTAGCTGTTCCACAAAACGGATCAAACACCCAATCTCGGGGGGGGTCTGCTCCCAAAATTTCTAGATATTCACGTACAAGGTGCGGTGGGTAGCCAAGCACAAAGCGATACCAGCTGTGAATTGCCTCATCCGAGAGTTGAAGCCGATTTTTAACAACGTATTCCGCGCTCGAAGGCTCGGCTATTTTCTCTTCCTCGTTCAATCCATCTTTCATCAAATCTTCACCCAGGTCAATAACAAGCAGCACGACTCGTGACGCCGCTCCATGATCATTGAGATCGAGAACCTATCACTATCGGTCCAACTAGCACCGCACCTGCGGCCGGGTTGCCGCCGGCGTCCACCACCGCAACGTTTTGAATATCGGGGAAGGTATACATCCCCACGCGCATCGTATAGGCGCCTGGGGTGGCGTCGGGCGCGATGGGAACGTCAAACCAGGTGGTGACTGTATCGCCAACGCGCCAACTGCGCGATGGAAAGCCCACGCCGTCCATTTGCCCTGCCCGCCTGCCTTCGGTGTCTACAAGGTGGTTGAACCAATGATAATCCGCTCCGGTGGGCGGGGGCGAGTTCACACGCCAGGTCAATTGCCAGCGGAATGTTCCGCCAGGCTTGAGATCGCCCGAGGCCTGCGCCGCTATCAATTGCACGCCATTCGCCCAGCGATCAGGGCCAAGCGGCGCCAGACTCTCTGCCAGCGGCGGGCTGCCTCCCGGCCATGTTGAGAGACCATACTCGCCTTCGCCAGGGCGCAACGGGAACCTGACACTTTGTTCGGTCGAGGGCGGCGCGTGGACGATGGCGGCCGGCTCTGCCGGGTAAACTGCCGCCTGCCGCCTATCCACTATCCGAGACGAAAAAGCCGGCTCGACCAGCACGTCCCAAATCGAGGCGAACTCGTCGGCCTCCACGTTATCGCCATCACTATACACCAGGATAGCGCCGCCAGCGTCACGCGCCATCTGTTCAGCGGCGCGAACGGCGCGCAAAGTCGCACCGACGGGCGTACCATAGCCGCCCGGCGTATTTCGATTGGCCACAAAATGCAGAATGGACAGATAGCCATATATTTGCGCGGCGACAACTATGGCGACCAGCGCCCCGCCCCACACCTCCACACGCCAACGCGGGCGCTGCTCGGCCAGCCACGTGATAAACAACCCCACCAATACAAACGGCCAGGGGTAGAGCAAAATAAAATAGTGCGGATAGACCGGCGTACTGTGCCACACAAACAGGAACATGGGGAACACAATACCCATTGCCATCAAAAAGCCGGACCTGGCGCGGGGGTCGTGCCAGGCGCGAGCAGCCCGCCACAGCGCCCAGCCCAACGCGGCAATCATCAGCGCGCCGAATAAAGTAAACAGCGGCGCGATGGGCAATGTTCTATCGAGAAAATTGTGAAACTCGCGCGATCCGGCCAGGCTGTGCAAATCGTGCCCCGTCGTCATAATCCACGCCATCTGAAAAGCAGTCGAGTCTATCACCGCCTTGCGATACAGCACAGTCTGAATGATGCGCGTGACATTGGGAAAGGCGTGCATCTGGCCCGTCATCATATCCGGCGCAACCGTGATCGCGTCCAGGTACAAAAAGGGGCCAAAGCTAAGCAAGCCAACTACCAGCGTGACCAACAGTACACGCCACGGCCACTTGCGCCACCAAAACACCAACACGTAAAACGCGCTGAGGAACACCATCGTCAAGGCGCTATAGTGCAACTGGATGCACGCCGAAAGCGCCACGGCGTGCCCCACCAGCCACCACGGCTTTTTTTCAATAAAAGCCAGGTAGGCCGTCCACACGTAAGCGATGACAAAGGGCGGCAGCAAATCTTGCGCCCATAACTTGCGGCTGTTGAGCACAGCCCATGGCGCAACGGCGAACAACACGGCGGCAACAAAGGCAGCCTTGGAGCCGGCCACCTGGCGCGTAAAGGCAAACGTCATCGCCACGGCCAATACGTTGAACACGGCCACAAAGCCGGTAGCAATCATCGGATTGGCCGAAAGGGCATACGGAATGGCCAATAGCCACTCGGAAAGCGCGCCGTTGTAAATGCCCACCGAAGAGCCTAGCCCCCATATCGGCACCTCGCCGTAGCGCACCATATCGAGCGCCAGCCGCGAAATGTTGGCTTCGTCCAGCTTGTACTCAGTCCAATCCAGGCGGTAAAAACGCAGGCCGGCCGCCAACAGCAAAATGGCGACGAACAAAACAACTGACAACCGACGAGTAATGACCTCGCCAGATGAATGCGGGCGTTGAGCACGGCTATCTGGCGCTGTGTGCGGGCCAGCCGCCGGACGTTGGTCAATGATCATGAACTATTCCTTTCTGGCGCGCGCCGCGTGCATGGCCGTCACCTTGCGTTTGACCTCATCCAATCGCGGGCCATGCAGCGAATAACGGGTGAGCGCCCAATATGTGATTGCGGCGGCCAGCATCGGTACAATGCCCATCATAAAGCGCAATCCCCACACCGCCGATTGGGGCTGGAGCGAGTAAAGCCCGCTATCTGTTGGAGGAATGTAGCCTGTGACTGTAAACACAACACCCAACAGCGCGCCTTGCATCGTGAAAGCAAATCGAATGACAAAACCATTCATGCCAAAGAACATGCCTTCGCGGCGCACTCCGGTGAGCGTCTCGTCTTCGTCCACCACATCGGCCACCAACAAATCTGGCATCACCATCAAGCCAGCCAGGCTAAACCCAAGCAATACAGTGGATAACAGGCCAGTGTAAAAATCGTGCGCCCACAAGAACAATACAAACGTTGCGCCGATGGTGATCGAGGCCGTCATCCAGGCGTTGCGCCCGCCAACGCGCTTGGCATACACCGTCCACACCGGCAGCGCCGGCAGCGCGGCGATAAAGGCCAGACCAAGCAAGAGCGAATTCTGCAAACCCACATCCAGCTCAATGCCGCTCGGCAGCGTCACTGGCGACTGGATCATCAACACATACTTGGCATAAAACGGGATAGTGGCCGTCATGACGCTGTAGGTAAACTCGGTGAACAAGTTAGCTAACAGAAAATAGCGAAACGGCAGATTATTCATTGTGGCGCGCAGCGCCGGCACAAACGGCAATGGCTTTTCGCCAAGCAGTTCGACGCGCTCGCGGCTGCCCAGCAGCGAAGCGAAAAACGATACGGCTGTGATGGCGGCAAATATCGCCGCCATCTGGCCGCGCTGGCTCCAGCCTTCACCGGCCAGGATGGGCGGCAGCGCCACGCCAATCAACAATCCGGCGACGGAGAACAGTTGCCGCCAGCCGGAAACCGACGCGCGCTCTTGTTGCTCCGAAAACATTTCGGGGAACAGTGCCGTCCAGCACATCACAACGAACGTCCACAGCAGGTCAAAAATCAACACTGCTGCCATAAAGTAAACAAACAATGGCGTCTGGCCGCCTTTCAGGACGAGGCCGGGCGGCACCCACAACAAGTAAAAAAGCAGCGCCAAGGGGATGGTCAAGGTAGCAATGTAGGGAATGCGTCGGCCCCAGCGCGTGCGGGTGTGGTCTGACAGATGACCGGCCAATGGATCGTTGACGGCATTCCACACGCCATACAAAGCCCAGCCAGCGCCGACCAGCGATGCCTTGAGGCCTAGCACATCAATGTACAAAAATTGAATGTACGTGCCAAAGGCCTGATAAGACAGCGCCGATCCCAAAGAACCCGCGGAATAGAGGATTTTTTGCCATTGTTTCACAATGAGGCTCCTGTGGAAAGTTGTATGCCGAACAGCGGCGAGGCGTGGCAAACGATCTTGTCAGAAACTCAAGCCTGGATCAACCGATGCCCAGCCTCGCTGTCGGGCGACTCTTTCATCAATGAAATGGCATGAGGCAGCACCGGCAAGATGACAGCCAGGCTTTCACGCGCGGCCTTGGGCGAGCCGGGCAGGTTGACGATGAGCGTGCGGCCGCGTATGCCGCACACGGCGCGGCTGAGCATAGCGTGGGGCGTTACGCGCAGGCTTTCGGCGCGCATCGCTTCGGCCAGGCCGGGCGCTTCGCGCTCGATGACGGCGCGCGTGGCTTCCGGCGTCACGTCGCGCGGGGCAAAGCCGGTGCCGCCGGTCGTCAGCGCCAGGTCGAGCTGCAACTCGTCGGCCCACTCGATCAACGTGCGCTGGATCGCCTTCAGGTCGTCGGGCAGAATACACTGCGCCTCGACATGCGCCCCCAGTTGAGATGAAACAATGTGCGCCACCAGCGGCCCGCTCTCGTCGGGGCGCTCGCCGCGCGCGCTGCGGTCGCTGAGCGTGAGGATACCCACTCTAATCATCTGCTGCACAAACCCGGCGCCCCTGGCTTATTCTTCCAATCCTACGACTTTTTTCCATTCGCCGTGGATGCCATCGTCGGTCACGCCGTAATACACGCGCAGGCCGCCGGCCGGCAGGCGCTGCACCAGGTCGTAACGCACCTTGCCGGCGCGCTTGGAGTGCGCCAGCAAACCCAGGTCGTCTATCCAGTTGACCTTGGCCGTATCTACCGCGTGTTTCTCGTGCTGCTCGACGGCATAGCCCCACAGCTTGCGCGCCGATTTGCGGGTGACGTTCTGAACCGTGCTGCCATTCCGCAGGTCGCGCATGCTGTAATACCTCACGCCGTTGCGCTCTTCAATCGCCACAATCTCTACGCCCGTGCGCGGCGCGGCGTGAACCTCTGGAGCCGCCGCGTCTGTTGAAAGAGACGGCAAAGCGCGATCATCCGCCGGCGGGGTAACATCTATGGCCGCTGGCTCGGCCAATTGCAGGCTGCGCTTGACCAGTTGCACAATCTCGTCGCGCACGGCCAGGCCAGTTTCGGCCTCGTCGCGCACGTAAATTTTGTTATTGTCAATGGCGTAGGGGGGAGTGTTGCCGCGCGGCACCCGTATACGAATGATCTTGACGCCCTCGCTTTCGTGAGCGTCAATCGCCGCGTCCAGGCGCGGCGTGATCATGCTTTGGATTGCCGTGCGCAGGGCAGTGATAGCCTGCTCGACGTTCTCCACGCCCTGGGCGCGCTTTTTGGGATCGGCCGGCGCGCCAACGTAAATCGTTCCCCCATTGGTATTGGCAAACGCGCACACATCGGCAATGATAGCGTACAAACGCCCGCCGCGTTGGGTGTACCCCTCGTGAAAAACCTGCACGATATTGGGGCCTTCCTCGCGCGCCGCATGGATAAAATCGAATGGGGCCTGCGTGGGACGATAAGGCCGGCTGCGCGCAAAATCGCCGCTGAGAAACAATTCCTTGAGCGCGGCGAAACTGACTTCAGGCAGCAGCATTTCCGTGACCCGCTCGCCCACGCCCAGGTTTTTTGGATTTTTGGGGTCGCGCACCAGCCGGTGCGAGTCGGAGCCTTGAATACAATGCATGCGGCGGGGATATTCCGGCTTGGAGCCATCGAAAAACTTGGCCGTCGTGCGGCGGCCCTTGCTTTCCAGGTCGGTTACCTCCAGGGCGTGCAGGTGCGGGTCCTGAGTATAGGCAATCTTGGTCTGGCCTGAAAATGCGCCCACCGTGGCCACGCCGTGCGTCGAGTTGGCGTGCGCCGCGATAACCACCCCCCCCGCCTCGTCAATGACCTGGTAGGCCGTCAGCACGTCAGTCGTCGCGCCAACTTCGGACGAGCCTTGATCGAGCTTGTTGGCCGGGACGTTCAACGTGAGCAAGATGTGTTCGATCTCGCGCAGCGTAGTATCTTCGGGAAAGATTGCCATGATGTGAAAGCCAAACGTGGCGGTGAATTCAAAGCCCGGCAACACCAGCACGCGCTGAAGCACGCGCCGGTATTCGTCGAGGCGTTGCTTTTCTTCTGGCTTCATGCGCTGTAAATGTTCGAGCAGTTCGAGCTGCTCGATCTCTTCCAACATGCGCGCATAACCGGCGATGGTATTGTGGTCGGTAAAGGCCACAATATCCAGACCGCGCCCTTCGGCCTTTTGCAAAATATCCAGGGTGGTTACGTTGGGTTCCTGATAATCTGACGAGGCGGGTGTGTGCAAGTGCAAATCCACTCGCCTCCATTGTCGTTGTGAATCTTTTTGCTTGGCTGTCAATGAAACCTCAAATAGGTCAAACGTGAAACGTCGTTCTGACGTTTCACGCATGATAGTTATGATGCTTATGTTACACTATAGTTTATGATGTTGGCGGCCCGGCGAGATGCTTTTTGATCGTGTCGAGCAACTCGGACGGATTGAACGGCTTGAGGACAAAATCGTTGGCGCCGGCTTTCATGCACTCGTAGCTGCGATCCAACCCCGAAACCATAATGACGGGCACCGCGCTCATCTCGGCGTCGGCGCGGATGGCGCGCAAAATGCCCAGACTTTCTATCTGGGCCAAGTGGAGATCCATCAACACAAGGTCAGGGTTCTTTTCTCGGATAGTATTCACCACTTCGTCGGGACGAGGGCAAATGATGCTGGTGTACCCGTCAAGTTGAAACAATGTTTGAAGCAAATTAGACGTGCCGCGGTCGTCATCTACAATTAGAATAGTTTTACTCACGATTTCCCCTTTTGCTGCCTTGTTTTGCCGCCCTTGGTCCCGCCCCTGGTTTTGGCAGGTTGCTTGGCTCTAGGCGGGCGGCCTGGTTTTTGCGCTTTAGAGCGCCCGGCGGGGGGAGGCTCGCGCAAAGCGGCCTCAAAGACCTGCTCCACACCGTCCGCCAAGATAAAGTGCATCGAATCGCGCACTTCTTCAGGCACGTCGTCCAGGTCCTTTTCATTGCGCTTGGGCAAGATGATGGTCCTCAATCCAACGCGGTGCGCCGCCAATACTTTTTCTTTCACGCCCCCGATGGGCAGCACCTGGCCGCGCAACGTGATTTCGCCCGTCATCGCCACATCGTCGCGCACCAGCCGCCCCGTCAACAACGACGCGAGCGACGTGGCCATGGTCACACCGGCCGATGGACCATCTTTTGGTACAGCGCCGGCCGGCACGTGCAAATGAATATCGTTCTGGTCAAAGAAATCTGGCGCAATCGCCAATTCTTGCGCCTTGGCACGCACGTAACTCAGGGCCGCCTGGGCGCTTTCGCGCATCACGTCGCCCAACTGGCCAGTCAGAGTAAAGCCTTTGCCGCCCGGCATCTTGGTTGCCTCGATGAACGTAATATCGCCACCGACCGGCGTCACCACCAGGCCGATCGCCACGCCGGGGATGGTAGTGCGTTCGGCCATCTCGGCGTAAAAACGCGGCTTGCCCAAAAATTCAACAACGTCCCCGGCATCAATCGCCACCTTATCGGCTTTACCTTCGGTGATGCGCGTGGCTACCCTCCGGCACACCTTACCGATTTCGCGTTCCAGGTTGCGCACGCCCGCTTCGCGCGTATAGTCGCGCACAATTTGCAGCAAGGCGTCGTCCGTAAACGTGACCTCGTCCGCGCGCAAAGCGTTCTCTCTGATCTGGCGCGGAATCAGGTAGCCGCGCGCAATGTTGAGTTTTTCGTTTTCGGTATAGCCAGATAGCGTAATGATTTCCATCCGGTCGCGCAGTGGGCTGGGAATAGGTTCGAGCATATTGGCGGTGCAGATGAACATTACCTGCGATAGATCGAACGGCACATCCAGATAATGGTCGCGAAACTCGCGGTTCTGCTCGGGGTCCAGCACCTCCAACAACGCCGAAGCCGGGTCGCCCCTAAAGTCCATCCCCAGCTTGTCCACCTCGTCCAGCATAAAAATCGGGTTCTTGGATTCGATGCGGCGAAGCGCCTGGAGAATACGGCCCGGCATCGAGCCAATGTAGGTGCGGCGAAACCCGCGGATTTCGGCCTCGTCGCGCACGCCGCCCAAAGACTGGCGGATAAATTTGCGCCCCATGGCGCGCGCGATGGACTGCCCCAGGCTAGTTTTGCCCACCCCCGGCGGGCCGACAAAACACAAAATCACGCCCTCGCGCTCCCGGCGGATATAGTCTACCGCCTGCGCCTGCCCGGCCTGATTCTCGCCCGCGGTTTCTGCGGCCTCCGCCTGGCGCTCGGTCTTGAGTTTGCGCACGGCCAGATATTCCAGGATGCGTTCTTTGATGTCTTGCAGGTCGTAGTGATCCTCGTCCAACACAACGCGCGAGTGGCTCACGTCTAAATTGTCAGGCGTCGTCTTGTTCCACGGCAGGTTGACCATCCAATCCAGATAGGTGCGAATCACGCCATACTCGGCGGCGGCGGTGGGCAACCTGGCCAGACGGTCCAACTCGCGCCGGGCCTCTTTGAGCGCCTCTTCCGGCATGCCGGCGGCTTCGATCTTGGCGCGAAATTCCTCCACCTCGATTTGCTGCTCGTCGTGCTCGCCCAACTCTTTCTGGATGGCCTTGAGTTGCTCGCGCAAAAAGTATTCGCGCTGCACCTTTTCCATCTCCGAATGGGCCTCGCTCTGAATCTTGCGCCCCAGCTCGAGCACCTCGAGTTCCTTGGACAGCAAGGCGACAATCTTGCGCAGCTTGCCGGTCACGTCGTCAATTTCCAAAATGTTCTGCGCGTCCGCCAGGTCAATGCGGATATACGTGGCAATGGCGTACACTAGCTGGCGCGGATCGTCAATGCTGGCGGCCATGGCGCCAAGCTCGTCGGGGATGCTGGGAATCAACTCGACCATGCGGCCAAACAACTGGATCACGGTTTGCCGCAAGGCTTCCAGCTCGACCGTATCTTCTCGAGTCTCGGGCGCGCGCGACACTCGCGCCTTGAGGTAAGGGCTGCGGCTGGTATATTCTTCGATTCTGATGCGTTCCAACCCGGTCACGATCAGTCGAATGGTAGAATCCGGCATGCGCAATAAACGCTGGATCGTGGCAAGCGTTCCCACTCTATAGCAATCGTCCGGGCCGGGTTCTTCCAGGTCGGGATTTTTGCTGGTCACCAGGCCAATGATCCGCCGTTCTTCTAAAATAGCCTCGTCTACCAGCTTGATCGAGCGCGGCTGCCCGACCGTCAACGGAATCGAGGTGAGTGGGTAAACAACCACTCCTCGCAAAGGCAGAATCGCCACTTCTGCCGGGATGTCAACCACTGTATCGGCAAAAGCCCCCTCCGCAGAAGCGTCATCCACCACGGCGGTCACGGCTTCTGGCCGGAAAAGGTACGCGCCGTCTAATCGAAATTCACTTTCACTCATTCGTGTTCCATTCTGGTTTGTTGATTGAATATCCTGTGCTCCAAGCCCCACGCCTCTATGTGTCCGCCTCAACTACGTGCAGCTTGCGCGGCTGCATTCTGGGCAATGTAACCAGCAAAAAGCCATCCGTATAAACCGCCTTGATGCCTTCCGGGTTAATGGACCAATGCAAATAGACCTCGACGCGAAACTCGCCGTAGCGAATTTCCATCTGGTGATAAGCGACCTTGGGAGACGGATCTTGCCGCGCGCCGCAGATCACCAGCAAGCGGCCTTGCAACTCGATGCCAAGATCGGCCTCGTTCACGCCGGCTAACTCGACGCGCACGACGATGGCATCGTCGGTTTCGTAAACATCGGTGGGCGGGCGCCAGGCCTGGGGACGGCGCGTCACCACCCACCGCATCGGCGCGATGACATCCTGGTACATCCGATCCATATCCGACTGCGAACGGGTTCCGTGCTCCCGCGCCAGATCGTGCTCTTCCATACGTCGCTCCTTTGCTGTACAAGCCATTTTCCACTCCGCCCCAATCTCCGCAGGGCCTATATGATTCTACCACAGTTCACTAACCATTGCTAGTACCACGCCGCAAAGGTTCTGCTGCACCTGGAATGTCGTTGTGCGCAGGACGCAACTTGCCAAAACTTTGGCCGAAGGGGGGGAAATTTCAGTTTAGGGGCGAGTATTTGGCAGTCACCCTTCGACTTTGCTCAGGATGCACCCTTCGACTTTGCTCAGGGTGACTGCCCTGGCGGCAAGCCCCTGAGCTTGTCGAAGGATGCAGACGATCAGGCGAAAGCGCCAGAACAAACCTGCCCCAGAATTGAAATGCACCCGAAAGGGGGACGTGAGTTGCACAGCGATGCAGGTAGTGATAAAATAAGTTTGAGTGTACTTGAAATTGCAGCGCCGGTTAAAAGTGATCCATGGACGATCAGGTTCCACTCTTTTCCACACCGTCTGAAGAACCAGCCTCCCAGGCTGCCAGTTCATTGACGTCTCGTTCGACGCTGAGCGAGGCTTTGGTCGAATTCAGGCATTACATGGAGCGCCGCGATTTTTCCGAGCACACTGTTAAATCGTTCCAATACGATTTAAACATCTTGATCCAATATCTGGGCAAGCGGCGCGCCGTGGGCGACATTGCGCTGCGCGACCTGATGCAATTTACAGACTGGCTGCAACGCAAGCGCGGCGTGCCGTGCAACACCAAGTCATTGGCGCGCCGCATCACCACGCTCAAGGTCTTTTTTGGCTGGCTGGCCGAAAGCCAGGTGCTCGCCGCCGACCCCGCCGCCGCGCTCATCCAGGTGCAGCCCAGCACTCCCCTGCCCGATATCCTCACCGACGACCAGGTGGAACAACTGGTGTCCATCACCCAGGCGCTGCGCCAGGCTGAGCCGCAGGCAAGTGAACGAAAACCCGACGCTCGACCTTACGTGTTAGTCTCGCTGCTGTTAAGCACCGGCATCAAAAAAGGCGAGTGCATGAACATTGTGCTCAATCACCTGGACTTTTCGGACGAGGCGCAGCCGGCGGTATGGATTCGGTACGCCAACCCGCGTTACCGGCTCAAGGAGCGCAAACTCAAGCTCGACCCGGCCTGGCCGCGGGCGCTCGAGGAATACAAGCTTCAACACAAAATCAGCGACAGGCTGTTTTCGTGCACGGCGCGCAACCTGGAATACGTGTTGAACGACCTCGGCATCCTGGCCGGGCTGCCTAAGCAAGTATCGTTCGAGATGCTGCGCTGGACGTGCGCCGTGCGCGACCTGAAAGCCGGCATGCCGCCGGACGAACTGCGGCGCAAGCTGGGGCTATCGGAAATCACCTGGCGCGAGGCCGGAGAAAAAATCGCGCGCCTGGCCGCCCCGCCGCTGTAGGATTGGTCACAGTCCCCACCGCTCGCGGATGCGCTGCTCGATTTGGCTGAACAGAGCGCGATCCACCGACAGCCCGATCACGACGATCATCAACATCACGGCAATGACCTGGCTCATGTCGTTCAACTCGCGCCCCATCGTCAACAACTGCCCCAACCCCAAACTGACGTACAACAGTTCGCCCGCCATCAACGAGCGCCACGCAAATGACCAGCCCAACTTCATCCCAGACACAATCGCCGGCAAGGCGGCCGGCAAAATCACGCCCGTATACAACATCAGGCCGCGCGCACCCATGGTGCGCGCGGCGCGCAGGTACAGCGGCGGGGTGTTGCGCACGCCATCGGCGGTGGAAAGCGTCACCGAAAGCACAGCCCCCATCACCACCACGAACAAGATGGCTCTTTCAGACAACCCGAACCACAATAGCGCCAGCGGCAGCCAGCATATACTCGGCAAGGCTTGCAGGCCCAATACCACCGTCCCAAGCGTATCTTGCACCAGCTTGACCCGGCCCAACAGCAGCCCAATCGGAATGCCAATCGCCAACGAGATGCCATAGCCCATCAAAATGCGGCGCAGGCTGACCACGATTGCCAGCACATACGAGCCATCCGCAAAACCAGTCACAAACGACCCCACCACGCTCGACGCCGAAGGAAAGATATAGGGCGGCCAGAGGCGCAAGCGAAACAACACTTCCCAACCAGCCAGTAAGGCGACGAAAAATACCAGCCTAGCCTGCCAGCTTTTCACGTTCCACCTCCTCTTGCGCCGCCGCTACAACTTCCTCGCGCAAATCGGCCAGCACCTGGCGCGCCGCGTCAACCAGCGCGTGATCCTCAATATGGCGGGGGCGCGGCAAGTCAAAGCGAAACTCGCGCTTGATCTTACCGGGCCGCGCCGACATCAATACCACCCGCTCGCCCAGCACCAGCGCTTCGCGCACATTGTGCGTGACAAACAAGATCGTCGTGCCGGTCTGCGCCCAAATGCTCTGCAACTCGCCGTGAAGCGAGTCGCGCGTTTGCGCGTCCAACGCGGCAAACGGCTCGTCCATCAGCAATACTTGCGGGCCGAGCGCCAGGGCGCGCGCCAATGCTACTCGCTGTTTCATCCCGCCAGACAACTCGTGAATATACGCTTTTTTAAAGCCGCTCAGGCGAACCAGCCGCAAATAGTGATCGGCTTTGGCAAAGCGTTCGGTGCGCGGCACGCCGGCCGCGGCCAGGCCAAAGGCCACGTTGTCTTGCACATTGAGCCAGGGGAACAGCGCCGCTTCCTGAAAAATCACCACGCGGTCACGGCCTGGACGAACGACGGGCTGGCTGTCCATTAACACCTGGCCGACGTCCGGATGCTCCAGCCCGGCGATGATATTGAGCAGCGTGGACTTGCCACAGCCTGACGGCCCCAACAGGCACACAAACTCGCCCGCCGCCACATTGAGCGTGATATCTTGCAATGCGCACGTTTCACCGCGGCGGCTTTGAAAGGTCTTGCTCACAGATCGCAGTTCGAGTTTCACGGCGCCTCCAGTAAGCAGGCAAAGGTTGCCAAGCGCGCCTTTGTCCGCTTGTCTATTTACTATTTGACCGCGGGCAATCCCTTTTCTTGCAGCACCTCGTTCAACAACGTCAAATCGTAAATGCCAGAAAGGTCAGGCTTTTGCTTGAGAAAGCCCGCTTCGTAAGCGCCCTCGGCAGACTTGATAAGCGAAGCTGAAATGGGATCGTAGGTGATGCGTAACCGCGACCACGCCCCATTCAATACCTGTTCCGCCAGCGCCTTGCCGGTCAGCCGCTTGATTTCGTCATTGGCAATTTGCCTGGCCTGGTCGGGGTTGGCCGCTTCCCACTGTGTGATTTCGACGTGTGTACGCAGCCAGGTTTTGACCAGGTCAGGATGCGCTTTGAGAAATGGCGCGCTGACGATAATGTGCGCCGTGACAAAATCGCCGTTGGGCCACAGGTCGCGCTCGTCTAAAAAGAGCTGGCCGCCCCCCTCCACGATCAGGCGGCTGGCCCACGGCTCGGGCACCCACGCGCCATCAATCTGGCCCTGCCTGAAGAGATCGAGAATTTGGGGGTTGTCGGTGGGGATCACCTGGACGTCGCCGCCCTTTTCTGCCACCTCAAAGCCGTGCTCGGCCAGATAGGCCCGCAGCGCCACATCTTGCGTGTTGCCCAATTGGGGGGTGGCGATTTTCTTGCCGGCAAGGTCTTGAGGTTGGGTGATATTTGCGCCAGGCCGGACAATGAATGATGCACCAGCGCTGGTGGCCCCGGCGACGATTCGCAGCGCCTCGCCGTTGCTCTTGACGTAACCATTGATAGCGGGATTGGGGCCAATGTAGGTCAGGTCAAGCTGACCGGCGAACATGGCCTCGATAGCCGACGGGCCAGCGTTGAACACTTTGACATCGAGCGTTACGTTGGAGCCCAGCGCCTTTTGAAAGTCGCCGCGCGCAAGGCCGATGAGCGCCTGGCTGTGAGTGATATTGGGGAAATGCCCCACGCGCATCGTGATGGGTTCGCCGGGCAAAGCCGCCGGTTTTGAGCCGCCGCAGCCGGACGCGATAGAAACCAGAACTGCAAACGCCATTAGAGTGTAAAGTGTGTGTTTCATCGAAAATCTCCTATTGAGTTATTTCTCCTTCGTCTTTTTGGCATCTTGCACCATTTGACGCGAAGGTTTCCCTTGCATAATAGCGTCGGCCAGCGAGGTGTTATCCACCACCTCCACAATAGCGTCGCGCACCCGGCTCATCACAACCCGCAACGAACAAGTTTGCTCGTCCGGGCACGTGCACGGCTCGTAAGCGATTTTACTGACGCAGTTTACGGGCGCGATGGTGCCATCAAGTGTGCGGATGACTTCGCCCAGGGTGATATCTTGAGCCGGACGCCCCAACGTGTAACCGCCGCGCGCGCCGGCCTGGCTGCGCACAATGCCAGCGTGCCGGAGTGTGAGGAAAATTTGCTCCAAAAACTTTATGGGAATGTTGTTGCGCCGGGCCAGGTCTTTGAGCGGCACCGGCTTGTCATCGGCCTGGGTCGCCAGGTCCAACAGCGCCCGCAGGCCATATTTGCTTCGTGTGGAAAGTCTCATAGCAAGCCTATAATATCTACAGGATTAGTAGTAATTATAACCCACAAAAAGCGACCTGTCAAATTGGATCTATACTGGGCGCGGGTACAATCTGCAATTTTGTTGTCATTGCGAGGGTGCGAAGCACCCGAAGCAATCTCTGATCTGCAAGCGTACAGATTGCTTCGCCGCTCGCCGCAGGCGGAGCGGCTCGCAATGACAGGATTGTGAAAAATTGCAATTTATGACCGCATGCAGTATAGATTATTACTCGCTCTTGTTACTTTGAAACGGCAAAAAGATCCTGATGGGGAAGGGTCTGAACATGACATTAACAGATACGTACGATTGGCCGTTCCAGCCCCCCACCGCGTAAATATCTGACCCCATCGTTGCCGCGGCCATGTTGCGCCACTGACCGACCAGCGGTGTGTCCGTCATGGTCCACTTGTTGCCCAGCCCTGTGGCGTAGCGTTCGCCAAAGGCCAGGTAGCCGTTCCATCCTCCGCCAATCGCATAGAGTCTATCGGCCAGTGCAACCAATCCCAGGCCGCCGCGTCCCACCGACAGCGGCACGCACGCTTCCCATTGATTTGTCTTGGGGAAATAGCGCTCGCACACATTTAAATCTTGCTGGCCGTTGTAGCCGCCCACCACGTAAATCGCCTCTCCCAAAACGGCCGCCGCCGCAAAGCCGCGCACGGTTGGCATCGGCGCAATCGCCGCCCACTGGTCGGTTTGCGGATCGTAAGTGTAGCCGGCCGCAACGTAACTCTGCCCATTCCAACCGCCGAACAAGTATAATTTTTGTTGGTGCTCGGCCAGCGCGTAAGCGAACGCCGGCGACGGCAGCGGCGCTACGTCAGACAACCATTGATCCAGGGTGGGATCGTACACTTCGACCACGCTAGTCGGCGCGCCAGAGGCGGTATAACCGCCCGGCACGTAAATGCGCGATTGCACGACCGCCGCGGCAATGTTGGCCACGGGCAGGGGTTTGCCAGAAGCCGCCGTCCACGTATCCGATTGCGAATCGTAAACCTGGACCGCCCCCGTCACCCCCTCCGGTGTAACGCCGCCGATGGCATACAGCTTATCTGCGATAGAAGCCAGCGCCAGGCGTCCGCGCGCCGTGGGCATTGGAGCGCGCATCTGCCACGCGGATTCAGGCGCGCTGTTCGCGCCCATGGCCGCGGCGGCGCCCAGGTCGTCGAACTCGGTAGATCGAACCGGGCCGAGCGGCGCAGAACGAGGCCACGTGAGGGCAATGCCACACACAGCCAACAACACGATCAGCGCCAGAGCCACGCGCTTGAACCACGGCAAAGGTGGAATAACCAGCGGGGGCGATTGATCGGATAGGAGGAGGGGCGCTGGCAGTTCTACAGCATCGGCGGGCGCTTCGGGCGCATTCAAAACGCCCGCGAGCGATTCGGGCACGATCACCCACCCCTGCGCGACGGCGTACATCGTCGCCTCGGTGCGGCTCTGCACGCCGATCTTGCCAAAGATGTTGCGCAAATGCACCTTGACGGTGTTGACGCTCACAAACAACTGGCTGGCAATTTCCTTGTTGCTGAGGCCGGCCGCCACCAGGCGGACAATTTCAAGCTCGCGCTCGCTCAGTTGTGCAGGCTGATTATCAAAACCTTCCTCGGCCATGTTCTTGCCCTGATACGGCACAGCCCGCATCTCACACGGGGCGCCTCAGATACACGGGGCGGCTGAGCACATCCTGGATATTATCGTCCTTGCGGATCAGGTACGAAGGAATGCCGCCGAGCGTCAACTGAGCGGATACTTCGGCAACTCCCAACTGCCCGCCAAATGACTCCGGGTCGAGCAAAACAACTACCACCTGCAGGCCAGAACGGTCGAGGTTTCTGGCCACTTTGGCCCAGCGCAGATCTGTGGAGGACGTGATAATAATGACGGTGGTTCCACGCGCAAAGCTCACTGTTTCGGCCGCCAGCACCTCGTGCAAGGCAAACTCGCCCCGGGCGCGCAGCACCGCCAACGTTTCCATAATCCTGGTCAACTGGCGTTCGCCCCGGTCGGGCTGCACCACTTCGCGCCGGTGGCCGCACGCCACCAATCCTAATGCGCGGTCGCCGCGCAGAAAATACTGGGCAATCGAAGCGGCCACGGTGACGGCGTACTCTTCCGTGCTGGGCGGCAGGTTGAGCGTAGGCCGGCGCGCCCACGGCACCATGCGGTCCATCTCCTGGATGTATTGCTGCCATTCGCGCAGGCCGGCGTCATAATGCGCCGAGCGCGCCATGTCCAGCACCACCCACACATCAGACAATGGATCGAGCTCAAATTCCTTGACGATCAGGCGATCACGGCGCGCCGTGGAGAGCCAGTGAATGCGGTTAAAGCCGTCGCCCGGCGCGTAATCGCGCACGCCCGAAGCGTTTGTCGTCACATAGTGAGTACGCCGGCGCAGCGCGTCGCCGCCCGACACCTGCCCCATCGGCAAAGGGAAAACGCGCAAATCTATGGCGGCGGGATAGACGACGATGGAGGCCGTATCAGGCAAGTCGTGCTGCAGGTGAAACAATCCAAACGGATCGCCGCTGGTGACCGTCACCGGGCCAATCGTAAAGCGCCCCCGCTCCTGGCACGTCGTATAAACGCTCCACATGTACTCTGACCCGGAAAGCAAATTGCTGATGGCAAAGCTGGCGCGATGCCCCGCCAGGGTGGAATGATCGCGCACCTCCAGCCACAGTTTGGGAAGCAAGCCGGTATTGCGCACAAACATACGCTCTTCGATCGAGCGACCCACCTGGGCGCGGCGCGCGCGCATCTGCCGCCGCAGGTTGAGCCAGCGCACTCCCGTCCACGCCCACACAAATGACAAGACGATGATGGCGAGAAACATGTAAAACAAGCTGTAAAAGACCGTGCGCCCGGTTACGAGCGCGCCGGCCAGGCTCACAGCCGCCAGGATAATGATGGTTCGAACTCGTGTCATGTCAATCAGGTCATCTTCGCCCGGCCACAGCGCCCGGCACAGGAATGCTCTTGAGGATGTCGTTAATCACGGCGTCGGCGGTGATGTCTTTGATGCGCGCCGACGGGCTGACAATCATGCGGTGAGCCAGGCAAGAAGGGGCGAGATACTTGATGTCATCGGGCAACACGTAATCGCGCAGCGACATGGCCGCGCGGGCTTGCGCCGTGCGGTACAGCACCAACGAGCCGCGCGGGCTGGCGCCCAGGTAAACGTCGGCGTGCTTGCGGGTGGCGCTCACCAGCTCGATGATATACGTCTTGATCTTTTCATCCACGTAGACGGCCTTGACGGCTTCTTGCGCTTCCATCAGCTCTTGCACTTCTACAACCTGCCCAATCTCTTCCAGAGGGTGGCGATACTGTTGAGAATCCATGATCGTCATCTCTTGCTGGCCATCTGGGTAGCCCAGGTGAACCCGCAGCATAAAGCGATCCAGTTGCGCTTCTGGCAAAGGGAAGGTTCCTTCGTATTCGATGGGGTTTTGCGTTGCCAGCACGAGAAAGGGAGAGGCGAGCGAGCGCGTCACGCCGTCCACCGTCACCTGGCGTTCCTCCATCGCCTCCAGCAAAGCCGCCTGTGTCTTGGGCGTGGCGCGGTTGATCTCATCGGCCAGCACGATTTGAGCAAAGATGGGGCCTTCGCGAAATTCAAACTCGCGCGTTTTTTGATTGAATAACGATACGCCTGTAACGTCGCTGGGCAGCATGTCGGGCGTGAATTGAATGCGCCGGAAGGCGCACCCGATAGACTTGGCTATGGCCTTGGCCAGGACGGTCTTGCCGGTGCCGGGCACATCCTCAATCAACAAGTGACCACGGCACAGCAAGCTAATCGCTGCCAGTTCCACGGCCTCGCGCTTGCCCACAATGACCTTTTCGACGTTGTTAACCAGCCGAGTCGCTACAGATTCAACGGAAACCATGTTACCCCCTGTAAGTTCAAGATATGTATTGAGAGGCAAAGACGCCACAGTATGCTATAATAACACTAGCGGCCTAATTTGACAATGTTAACGCTATCCGCGCAAGTGTGACCACATTTTGAGATAATACAAAAATAGCCTATGGATACAATCCGCACCTTTATCGCCATCGAGCTTTCACCCGACACGCTGGCGCAACTCGCGCAGATACAGGCCCGGCTGAAAGCAAGAGCGCCGCGCGCCAGCGTACGCTGGGTACACACGGACGGCATCCACCTCACCCTAAAATTTCTAGGAGAAACGCCGCGCTCCCAATTGGATACCATCGAAACCACGTTGCGCGGCGCAGTCCAACATATCCCGGCCTTTAGCTTCAATGTAGGCCAGGCGGGCTGCTTTCCAAACGCGAGCCGGCCGCGCGTGGTGTGGATTGGCGTCCAGGAACCAACGGGCATCTTGAACCGCGTGCAGCGCGCCGTCGAATCTGCCATCGCGCCGCTGGGCTATCCCACCGAGGACCGTTCTTTCAGCCCGCATCTGACGTTGGGGCGCGTGGCGCGCAACGCGAGCGCGAACGACGCGCGTCAAGTGGGCGATAGCGTTCTGGCATCCAACATTGGCGCGCTCGGCACAGTGACCGCGCGCGACGTGGCGTTGATCCAAAGCACCCTCAAGCCAAGCGGCGCGGAATACACCATACTGATGCGCGCGCCGCTGGCGACGAGATAGCAAACCGGGAAACCGGTGACATTATGCGCCCTGTATCAAATCAACCCCAGCAGGCCAAGCCGCTCATCATTGCCGTGATTGGCGGGGGAACGTGTTCGCCGCGCGAAGCCGAGTGGGCCGAGTCGGTCGGGCGGCAATTGGCGCGCGACGGCGCCAGCCTCATCTGCGGCGGGCGCGGCGGCGTGATGGAGGCTGCCTGCCGCGGCGCCAGCAGCGCGGGGGGACTGGTCATTGGCGTGTTGCCGGGTACGTCGAAAACCGAGGCCAACCCTCACGTCCACATTCCCATCGTCAGCGGGATGGGCGAGGCGCGCAACGTCATCATCATCCGCAGCGCCGAGGCCGTCATTGCCATTGGAGGCGAATACGGCACGCTCAGCGAGATTGCCTTTGCGCTGCGATTTGGCGTGCCCGTCGTCTGCCTGGGATCGTGGACGCTGACGCGCCCCGACGGCAAAAACGCGCCGCTCCATCCGGCCTCCTCGCCAGAAGAAGCCGTGCGATTGGCGCTCACGCTGGCCCGGCGCGGCTAGCAGGCTGTCGGAGCGGCCGACGCATCCCTATGCGTTGGCGGGGCTGGCATAGGGATGCCAGCCTGCTCTCCGACAGGCTGCCAGGAATGGGAAATCGCATAATGTATTTTAAAGATCGCGCAGACGCCGGACGAGAACTGGCGCAGACCCTGGCCGATTTGCAGGGACATTCTGACCTGCTGGTGATGGGCATTCCGCGCGGCGGCGTAGTGGTGGCGTATCACGTCGCCCGCGCCCTAAACGCCCGCCTGGATATCTGCCTGACACACAAGCTGGGTGCGCCGGGCAACCCGGAGCTGGCTATCGGCGCGGTCGCCGAAGATGGAACCATGGTGCGCGACGAGCACCTGATCAGACGACTTGGAATTTCTGACGAGTACGTCGAGGCCGAGGCCGAGCGCCAACGCCGCGAGCTGGCGCGGCGCGCTCAACTCTATCGCAGCAACTGGCCGCCCGCCTCGTTAGCCGGCCGTGCAGTGATCGTCACCGACGACGGCGTGGCAACCGGGGCGACCATGATGACCAGCCTGCAGGCGCTGGCGGCGCGTCAGCCCGCCTTACTCATCGCCGCCATTCCGGTCGCGCCAGACGAGGCGGTAGCGCGGCTGAAAGCAGTGGCGCATCGTGTTGAGTGTGTGCTCACGCCCGACATCTTTTGGTCGGTCGGCTCATTTTACGCGGATTTTGACCAGGTCAGTGATGCCCAAGTCATCGCCTTACTCGGAGAGGGTCGGGGAAGAAACGATAGCACGCTTGCCCAGCAGCAAGCGTGAGGCTCCAAATATAATCCAGGCCGCAAGCACAGACACGAGAACCACGACGACCAGCTCGACCAGTTGGGCCGTGAACTGGCCTGGATCAGCGATAAAGCCCGAAGGCACAAATACCCCCGTCACGCCCTGCCCCACAACAGTCAGGTATTCATCCAATCCCACACCATTCCAGCCCGCGCCCCAATTGCCATCGGAAAACGCTCCCGGCGCCAGCACGGCCAGCAAGCCAATCACCGCGCACCCCGATACGGCGCCAGTGGGATCGTCGCGGTGCAGCACACGCTCCACAAAGAGCAGGCCCATCGGCAGCCAGATGCCAGCCAGTGCGCCCAACACCAGCGCCGTCCACGTGGCAACAAAGGGCGCCCCTGCGCTCACAATAATCCAGCCGGCCAGCCAGCCGCGCGCGGCGATCAGGGGGTTAATGTACGCGGTGGCAAACCAGCTATATAGTTGCGAGACAATCGCCGCCATCGCCGCCGACGCCAGGCCATTGGCCAGCGCCAGGGGGAGGTTCAGCACAGGATTCGCCGCGTGAAGCGGCGCGCTGCTCACCCAGGCCATCCAGCCCAATCCATACAACACCCCGCCCGCACCGGCCAACAAAGGAAAATGCGCTGGCGGCAACTCGGACGGGGTATCCAGAAAAGCCGTCGAAGGCGCGCCCAAGACGAGCAAACCGACCATCGCCACCAGCCCGCCCATCAGGTAAACCGGCCCGGCCAGTGCATAATCCACTGCGCCGTGTCCCAACTGTACGTGGACGCCCAGGTTCGCCAGCCACCCGCCCGCCACAATCCAGTTGCCTGCCAACGGGTAGATCAGGCCAGACAGGAGCAGCGTCAAGACGGCCAGAACGGCATTGTGAACCCGCCCCGCCAGCGCCAGCGAAGGGATCAATGCCACGCTCATGGCAAGCGGCAAGGAATGCAGGAACAAGGCCACTACTTCCGGGCTGGCCACGCGGCTGTCCAAGAAAAATCCACGCAGGCCCATCATTCCCCACCCGGCGTCTTGCCCGTTGAGCAAAGAATACACGCCGCGCAGTCCCTCGTAACCGGGCAAGGTCGTGGCAAATCCCAGGCCGCCAAACTGGAAAGCAAACCCGCACGCGAGGTACGCCGCCGTGGCCAGGCTGATGGCCATCAAGCCGCTGCTCACAGCAATGCGGGAGCGTGCCGGCGACAATCCTCCCCACGCAATCAACAGCAACCCGGTCGGGATGAGATACGAGACGACGATGCCAGCGATATTCACAGTTGGCCTCCGATAAAATGACATTGACGACTGATTTACAATCATACCAGAGAGATGACAATCCTTCAAGTGGCCCATCCAGCCTTATCGAGGTTGAACGAACTCGCCACTTGTGTTAGAATTCCACGTAGAATATCATGGAGCGTTTGATGTGAAATGGAGCTACTTGCCCTGATTTGTCATTGCGAGCCGCCTGGAGGGCGGCGAAGCAATCCCATTGCTACGGTTAAGGAGATTGGGCCTTGATCATTGTTTCGGCCATTTTCACCGCAGAGGCGCAGAGGTCGCCGAGTTTTCAATTGATTTTCCTCTGCGTTCTCCGCGTCTCTGCGGTGCACTAACGCCGTGTGGCCCATAGGATGACCAACGCCGGAGATTGCTTCGGCGCTTCGCGCCTCGCAATGACAAGGTAGAAACTCATTTCACATCAAACGTATGGAGGTATGACGCATCAATAATATGAATCAATCCCATAAACTGTCAAGCATAGACCCGCTCCAGTTGGCTCACAAGGTTGTGGAGGCCATTGCCGATAAAAAGGGCGAGGACATTATCTTGATGGACATTCACGAGCACACCTTGTTCGCCGATTATTTTGTCATTTGCAGCGGCGCCAGCGAACGCCAACTCAAGGCCATTCTGGAGGGTGTCTCCGAAGCCGTCCGCAAGCAATTCCACATCCACGCGCGCCACGTGGAAGGCGACGCCGAATCGGGCTGGATTTTGTTGGATTTTAACGACGTGATCGTCCACATCTTTGCCCCTGACCGCCGCCGCTATTACAATCTGGAAGGATTGTGGAAAGAAGCCGCCGTTCTCCTACAGGTGCAATAGCCAGCGTATCTTTTCGGGGCCGTCAACGGTATTAATAGTAGAAGGACATTCCGTGCGCCCTCAAGATGAAAAGTCGTTGATCGAACGGGCCAAGCGCCGCGACCGGGACGCGGTCGGCGAGTTGTATCGCCGCAACGTGGACGCCATCTATCGCTATACAGTCCACCGCGTCCACGACGCCGCCCTGGCCGAAGACCTGACCGCCGAAGTTTTCATCAAGGCGCTGGAGAGCATTGAAAACTATACAGATACCGGGCTGCCTTTTTCGGCCTGGTTATTTAGAATCGCGCACGCGCGGGTGGTTGACCATTGGCGGCGAGAAAAGCGCCGCCCGCAGAGCGAACTGGACGAGGGGATGCCGGACGATAGCGCCGACCCCACGCCCGAAATCCAAGAAGCGAGCGCCGCGCTCGAACGCGCCATCCACCTGCTCAGCGATGAACAACAACAAGTCGTCGTGCTCAAGTTTTACGCCAGTTTGAGCAATATCGAAATCGCCCACATCCTGGATAAAACCGAAGGCGCCATCAAGGCGCTGCAACACCGGGCGCTGGCTTCTTTGAGCCGGATTTTGGAGAAAGAACGATGAGCCATCAAGCAGCACACATTGACGCCATACTCGACAGTTGCCTGGCCGACCTGAAAGCAGGCCGGGCAACCGTAGAAGACTGCCTGGCGCGGCACGCCGAGCACGCTGCCCAGTTGGAGCCGCTCTTGCGCGTGGCGGGCCAACTACAGGCCCAGCCTCAATCGGCGCTGTCTGAGGCGGCGCGCCAACGCATTGAAGCGCGTGTACAAGATCACGTCAGCCAATTGCCGCGTCAGCGACCCGCCGCCAGGCCGGCCCGCGCGCCGCTGGCCGGCGTGCTGCGGTGGGCGTTCACCGTCGCGCTCACGGTGATGGTCATGTCAATCGCCACGGGGGGCGCCATCCGCGCCTCGGGCAGCATGCCGGGGGAGCCGCTCTATTCGCTCAAAACATTCAGCGAGCAGGTGGAAGCCTGGTTCACGCCGCCTCAACAGTTGCCGGAGATGCATCTCAAATTCGCCGCCAACCGCCTGGACGAGGTGATGGCGCAGGGCCACATTGGGATCGTGGATGACCTGGCTATCATCAGAATGGAAACCGAGATGCGATACGCCATGGAAGTGTTGGTCACGCTCCCTGCAGAGCAACAAGAGCCTGTGATACAAGACATGCTGAGGCTGACTAATCGCCAGAGCGTGGTGCTGTCTTCGCTCCTCAATTACACCTCGCCCCTCAGCCAGGCCGGCCTGGAATGGGGCATAGATACCGCTCATCGGCGCACCGCGCAACTCGAGGCGATGCTCAAATAAAAGACGCCTCAACCAGAATTAGTCACACTCAAATAAAAAAGGGGGGCAAAACGCCCCCCTTTAATATCCAAGCGCACAGGGATGCGCGAACCGCGGCATCCCTGTGGACCTCGTCAAGGAACACACAACGCCTGGCCTACAAAGATCATATCAGGATTTACAATATTATTGGCCGTGGCAATCGCCCACGGCGACGCGCCATAGCGCCGCGCGACAGACCACAATGTATCTCCATATTGAACCGTGTGCGTGAAGCGGCACGACGACGGCGGGCTGACGGTAGGAGGCGGGGTAGCGCCTTCGACTGGCGCAGTGGGCGGCGGCGTAAATCCGAGTGTTGGCACGAGCGCGCCCGGCGTAGCCGTTGCGCCGCCCGAATCAAACTGCCGAGGACACACCGGGCCGGGGGGCATATCGGTCCATTTTTCATCCGGGACGATTAAAAGCTGCCCGGCCGCCAAAAAGTTGACCGTGAGCAGCCCGTTGCGGCGCGCAATCGCCCACGGGCTGACGCCATAGGCCCGCCCCACGCAAAACAGCGTCTCACCCTGCCGGACAGTGTGCGCGCCAAGGTCGCTAAAGGCGGGCGTCGCCGTCGGCAGCGCGGTGGGAGTCGGCGTGGGCGTCAGCATCAGATTGAGCATGGCAATAGACGCCGCCGGCGTTGTGCTTGGATTGGCGGCAATTCTCGGGACAGCGCGGCGCGTGGGTGTGGGCGTGGGTGTGGGCGTGCTGATGCACGACTCGCCCGTCTTGTCAACGGCGTCGCCGATGCCCCAGCCCTCCACGCCTTCTTCGGTGCGCATCCTCCACCACCACAAGCCATCGGCTCGCGCCGGGCCTTCGAGCACACACAAGCGGCTGTCCTTGAGAACGATGCGAATGTGAGCCGCGTCAAAGCCCGGCGCCGCGCCCAGGTTTAGCCCTTCTGGCTTGACCACGTACACGTACCATCCCACAGCGGCATTGATGTAGGGTGTGGTAATAACCGGCGGGGATTCTTTGTCGCCTTTGCCTGGCTTGGGCGGCTTGGGCGTGTTGGTCTGAGGCGGCGCGGGCGTGGTCGCTGGCGGCACAACCGTCGTCGCGGGAGGCACGGCCGTCGTTGCCGGCGGCACGGCCGTCGTTGCCGGCGGCACGGCGGTGGTCGCTGGCGGCACGGCGGTGGTCGCTGGCGGGACAGCCGTCGTGGGAGGCGCCGCCGTGGTTCCAGACGTCGGCGTTGGGAACTGGAAAGCGCCGGCACGATCGGCGCGAGGCAACAAGGCGATGGCGCCGGCCAATACTACGAGCGTGATTAACATCGCGCGTCCCATTAAACCTGGTTCACGGTTCATTGTCTCTCCTATTCTCGGGGCGCCTTCTTGCGGCGCCCGCTAACAAGTGATTTGGCGGCTTGCGCCAAACGGCTCCAACCAGGGGGGGCCGTATCATCTCAAAATGTAGGGGCGACTCTTGCGGTCGCCCATATGAGGGCAGGGGCAAGCCCTGCCACTACCCCGGATTATTGAGAAGATACGGGGGGCCTTTATATTGTAACACAAAATCCTCTTATGCTCTACCCCGCCTTCATCACAATCGGCAAGAAGATCAAGTAAGAAGGATGCTTTTTAAGCACGAGCGGCAAATAAACTCTAAGCAGCTTTTCAGCCACGCGCACCTGGCCCAGAAACACAACGTTGTTATCTTCATCCGCCTCTTGCACGCGGCCGTAACTGGGATCGGTGGGATTGGCAACGTCTACTTGCATGTAGATCGAATAGACGCCCGTCTGCGCCAGGGCAGTGTTGAACGCCGGGCGGGTTGATTCATCCTCGTCCAATGGATAAACCGGCGGCAGGATAAATCCAAGGTACGCGCCGCGCTGGCTTGCAGACGGGCACGGCGTTTCGTTCGTCGCGCACCACCCGCCGACGTGATCCTGGGGGTTTTGCGGCGGGCCGGGCTGGACAAAGCCGGCCGGCTTGGCGTACAGTTCGAGCGCCATCCATCTGCTGCTCGTGATGACGTGATCCCACGCTACGGCCGGCGATACGCCTTCGTTGACCACGTCGGCCTCTATGTGCAGCGTCGAGTTTTGCTGGATTTGCGACGGCAGCGAGGATATATTGCGTATCACCAGGTCGGGGCCTCGAATAATATCTTTATCCACAGAAACATTGTTGGCGAGGTCGGCGTCTGCGCCGTGGGTCCCATCCTCGTGAATCGTCACCCGGTTGATGAGGGTGAGCACGGGGTACTCCGCTTCGGGCGGCAGCGTATCAGAAACCTTGACCGAAAGCGTGATGCTATCCGATTGATTCGGGCCAAGCACTCCCACGCTGTAACCGCGCGCCGTCGGGGAAATCACCGCCGTCCCCACCGTGCCCGCCACGAACGCCGCCCAGTCCGGCGTGAGCAGCTCATCTGTGAGCACCACGCCCGTCAGTGTGACGATGCCGCTGGGGACAAGGTTCGTAAACGCGATGGTATACATCACCACCTGCCCGGCCTCGGCCTTGCGCACGCCGTCGCTCTTGCGAACCACCAAATCGTAAGGCACCCTGACGGGATGGCCGGTTGCATTACTTTGGACGGTGACTTGCTCGCTGTTGAGATCTGCCACGTTCGACAAAGTCGTTCCACCCACCGCCTGATCATTCACCAGCCCCACAAAGCTCACTTGCCCCGTGTCGCCGGGATCAAGCACCCCGCCTGTGCCAATCGTCCAGGTAAGCGCCTGGCCGCTCACAACGCACGCCGGCACGCACGACCCGGCCACAAGCTCCAAACCAGGCGGGAGCACGTCGCTCACGTTCGCGCCGGTCAACTGGCTGCCATTAGAAGGATTGGTATACAACAGCGTGTAGGTGATCAGTGCGCCTGGCGTCACCACCTGGCCGCTGGGAGGGACGGCCTGCTTGGCAATTTCTGGCGGGATGATGTTGGAGACGTAATGCGTGACGACGTTGCTGCTGCCGCTGCGGCAAGCGCCGGGAACGCCCGCCACGCACCCCACACTGTACGCCGTATTGGAAATTTGAACGCCGCTGGTCACCGGCGAAGCAACTCTCACCTCAAACTGAATCTGCCCTGCCGCGTTGGGCGTCAGCGTGGGAAGGAGGCAGCGCAGTTCGTCGCCGTTCACAGCGCACTCTGAGCTCCACGAATCTGTGACCCAGGCTGTGTGCGCCGGCAGCACGTCGGTGACGACGACGTTCGCCAGCGTCAGGTTGTTGGGATTGGAATAGGTCAACGTGTACGAAATCACCTGGTCTGGCATCACGCCGGCGCCGTCGGGCGGGGCGGCCGTCTTGGTAATCACCAGCGGATCCAGGCCGGTGGCCACGTAATGGATCGTGGACTGGTCGGCGTCTACTTCGTACGAGCGGAACTGGGCCTCGTTGATGACCTGGGTCCCGGCCGGCGCCGAGGGACTGACCACCACCGCAAAGCTGATCCGGCCGCCCTCCAGTGGAAGCAGCGACCCCATTCCCCCCACAAGCTGGCGCGTCACGGGGTAATACGTCAGCGTGATGCCGGGCGAGTGCATGATGGTCCCCGTGTCCAACGACATGGTGGTGGATAGAATATCCCTGATCACAAGCTCGGTTATGGGGCTAAGGTTGTTAATATTCGTAAAACTGATCGTGTACGTGATCCTCTGCCCCGGCAGCACGTCCTGGCCCGAAGGGGGCGTGGAGGTCTTGAAAAACGTGGGCGGGCGGAGCACGTCGTACACCAACTCAAAGCGCTGCAAGGCCGGCGTATACGAGAGTGGTTCGCTCGTGGTCAGAAAGGCGCGGTATTGGAAGCGGAAAAGCTTGGAGGCTGTGAACGGAACGGTGTAGGTGAAAATCGTGTCCGCCGAAACATAATTGTCTTTGGGCGCCGTGGTCCACGGGCTCCACTCGGCGCCCACTATGGCCTGGAGGGTACGGTACTGCAAATTCCACGAGACGTCGTTGGGCCAGTCCACCGTCCAATTAAAGTTTTGCGGCCTATAGTTGCGCGCCAGTTCGATGGGAGGGCCAATGTACCAGCCATCTTGCGCGTACCCCCGGTCGCCGGCCTGGCCGGCTGTGGCGCCGACGTTCAAGATGCCGTCAGTCAAGGGCTCGGGCGAGATGAGATTGGTTGTTCCGCCCAAAACATAGATATAACCGTCCGGCCCTAGCACGGCCGAGTGCCAGTAACGCGGAGAAGAAAGCGCCGGGGCGTCGTACCATCCTGCGTTAGCGGCAAAGGGAATAATCTCACCAGTATTTATGTCTATCAGGGATGCTCTCGTCGTACTGACTGTACCACCGAATGCTGAAAAGCCGCCCAAAAATACCAACTCGCCGTTAAAGGCCAGGGCGGCGGCACCCTTGAGCGGCGTAGGCATGTCAATCGTCTGCGTCCACACGTCAATGTCGCCGTCAATCACAGAAGGCTGGGCAAAATACACATTAACAAGTTCACTGGTAGTAGGCCCCCAGCCGCCTATTACATAAACTCGCCCGGGGTAATCGGGCACCTGGTACTCAACCGTCGAATGGCCGCACGTTACATAAGGCAGCGACGCAGTCGCCGTCAACCACTGCGTAATGGCGCCGGTCAGCGGATCAGGGTGAGCGTAAAATACAGTATCGGCGCATGTGCTCGATGCCGGCTGCCCACCCACGACGTAGATATAACCGTTCATCTCAACCGCCTGTATCTGCGCGCGCGGGCCGGGCAAAGAAGCTGTGGGCTGCCAAGCGCCCAAGGTGCCATCGGGGTTGAAACGAGAAAACCAGACGCCGTCGTATGAATTTTCGCTGATGTCGGCGCCGCCAATGAAGTAAACGTAATCGCCCACCACTGCCGCCGTGTGCCACTTGACGCCGTAGGTATAGGGCAGCGTGTTGGTGATGAACACAAAGGGCTGCATCTCGTGCAGGACGGGGTCAATGCGGGAATAGTAAATATCGCTCGTCAACCAGCCGGCGCCGCGCTGCCCGCCCATCACGTACACGTAGGTGGTGTAGCCAATGGTGTGCTTGACCATGGCGTGCCCCCACACGGGGGGCAAATCTTGGGGGTTTTGCGCGGGGAGCCAGGTCCCGGCGATACCGATGGCCAGCAATGTCACCTCGCCGTCATCCCGGCGCGTCAGGCCAGTGTGGTAAAAGGAACCGGTGGTGAAATCTTCGACGGTGGTATGAACGGCGCTGTCAATATCGGCAGAGGCGGGCAGGCGCAGCAAGAGGTAAACCGCGCCCGTTACCACCAGCAAAATGCCCGCCATGATCCATACTCTCTTGTGTCGCATCGCGTCCTCCTGCCTTCTGATACGACAACGTCACTTTGGCGCGCCCCGCTCAAGGCCGCCGCACGGTAAAAGCAACCTTGTCGTACTCACAGCCCGACGTGCGTGGGCATTGACTGTCCTCAACTTTGTCTAATCAAGTATACCACCGTCCCCCCCAAAATCAAAAAAAACAGGCACATTTTTGAATGTGCCTGGATATTCGATTGTCTATTAAATTTTTTGGACAAGCCACCGTTATGGCATCGGGATCAGTTTGACGTTCCACAAGCCGGGGTCGCTATCGCAAGATACTGTGCCCCACTCGCCTTCGGGCGCCACGTAGCGCAGGAACTCGCCCTCCATCTTCT
>CAZYXV010000002.1:205726-210273 GCA_964651475.1 uncultured Anaerolineae bacterium
GCCGCGTTTTGCGTCTCGCGCCGCTCCGTGTACGCATTCCCCGCGTCTATCGCCAACGCCGCAAACGCAAACAACACTACGGCGACCAAAGCCAAAATGACGATGGCCTGCCCGCTTTCCTGTTCATGGTACATAGTTCACCTCCTAAAGTTTGATTCGGTTGGGCCAGGGACTTGTCTATGCTTTATTATGATATCGTTTGCTCAAAAAAAGAGAATGATAAGGCCCATCATTTTACGATTTGAACCGCAGTGGCCCGAATGTATAACGTATCCTGTCCTACAATCGTGGCAATAAAAGGCGTGATCAGGGGGAAATTGTATTCTACCGTCACCGTGACAGGCGTCCCGGACACGTTCTGGCTCATATCCAGGGGGCTTACGGCCGCGTCCACCCGTTCCCAATCTACCAGCGGACTTTCGCTGGCGTGCCGCACCCTGAAGCGCACATTGTTGGGGTCTGCGCACGTATAGACACACCAGGGGTTAACCGAGGCGAACATGGCGCCTTCAGCCGCCGCGTCTGTGATGGCGATTTTGGCAAAGTACGCCCGGCCCAGGTCAATAATCCCCGCCAACAAGACGACCAGAAACACCATTCCCAACGCAACCTCGACCAGGCTTTGCCCTCTTTCCGAACTCGTTCGATTCACCACTTTGCTCATTTCAACCTCCCTAACCCGGCCAGGCCGGAAACCCAATAAAAACACAAGGAATCTTGCTCTAAACCTAAACACAGATAGGCCATCCCGGAACCTGCTCTCGCAGGCTCCGGGATAGGCCTCTATCATTACCCTACTCTGGCGGTGGGTTTGTGCATAGCGCGCCAGACACTAGCATCATTTCTGGATTGTGTAGGGCCGCAACACCCAGTCTGTCCATACGCCGCCGGTGGTCTGCGCCCTCACCTTGAGCGTGTAGGCGCCGTTGGCGAGCTGGCTAAAGTTCACCGTGGCGTAACCGCTCTTTCTCCACGTGCTGCACGGGCTGCCGCCAAACCCGCAGTATGGCGTGCCGGTATCCGTATTGTTAAGGTATACCGTCCCGGCCGCGTCTTCGACCACCAACTGAACCGCCGCGATGCCGTTGCCGCTGGTGGTGCCGACCGCCGGATCGTAGGCCGTGACCGCGAACGCCGTCTGCGAAACGTCCGAGATGACCGCGTTTTCAGCCGGCACAACGATGCTGACGTAAACCGGCGCGTGGTCAACCGTGAACGTGCTCTCCATCCAGTCGGTGAACTGGCCGCTCAGGCTGGAGCGCGCTCGAACCTTGAGCGTATAGACGCCGTTGGGCGCATCCTTGAAGGCCACGTTCGAGTAACCGGACGAATCAGAGAACGTTCGCCACTTGTAGCACGGGCTGCCGCCGAACAGGCAGAACGGCGCGCTGGTATCGTAGCGGTCAACAATCAGAGCGCCAGAAGGATCGTACAGCTGGAACTCGACCCGGTTGACGCCGTTCCCATCCGCCGTACCCGAACTGGGATCGTAGGCGATAGCCCGGCTGGCCGTATCGGCAAGCGTGGTGAGCGTCGCGCCGTCGGCCGGCGTCACCTCGAGGTGCACTGGCAGGCGGGCCAACACAAAGGTGCGGGTGACCCACGGCGACCAGTTTTCATACGGCGCCTTGGCGCGGGCGCGGATGGTATAGGTGCCCTCGGGCGCGTTGTAAAAGTCTACGCTGGCGTAACCGCTCATTCTCCACGTGACGCACGGGCTGCCGCCAAACAGGCAGTACGGCACGGCATTGTCAGTGCGGTCCAGAATCACCGTCCCATTCGGATCAACAAGCTGGAACTGGGTATTCTCGACGCCGTCGCCGTTCACGTAACCGACGTATGGATCGTAGGCCATGACTTCAAAAGTCGTCTGAGAGAGACTGTTGATCACCGTGCCATCTACCGCCGGATAGTTGACCTTTACCTGAACCGGCAACGGCGTTGGCGTCGGGCCGGGGACGGTCGTCGGGCGGCGGGTAGGCAGCGGCCCGGTAGCGGCCGGCGTGGTGGTGGGTTGAGCCGCAACGCCGCTGTACACAAACAGGTCCTTGGTGGCCGAGCCGCCCTGGAAGTTGATGCTCACCTGGATCGGCGTCGGGTCATTGACCGCATTGGTCAGAATGTGATAAAGCGTGCCGGTAAACGTTCCGTGCGCCTTGAAGGTATATTGGCCGTAAGGAACGTTGTAAAAGATATAGTCGCCGTTCTCGTTGGCCATAGTGTTATAGGTCTGGCCATTGCTGCCCACCAGGCTCACCCAGGCGCCCCGGCCGGGGGCCTTCACGAACGTGTAAGTCTCGCCCACAGCCGTGTAAGCAATTTCCTCGCGAATGCTCTGGTAAGCGGCGATCAGTTCGTCCTCGCTCACCACCTGGATAAAGCGGCCCGGCGAGGCGGCCTGCTGGAGCACGTCCGGATCAAAGTCATCGCCGATGGCGAGCGTAAAGACAACAATGCCGTTTTCTTTGGCCACCCGCGCCTCGTAGAGAACCTCGTCCGCTGCGGGCTGGTTGCACGGCACGTGAGTGTTGTCGTTTTCGCCGGTTCTCATGCCATTGATGGGATCAATGCCGCTGGCGCCCGCCCGGACGTTGACAATACCATCGGAAGCCAGGACAATGACGGGCAGGTGAGCGGGGTCGTGCTCGGCTCCCAAAACCGTCTCGCGCCCCCGGCGCAGCGCATCGCCAATGGGGGTGTAACCGCTGGCGCTGGTGCGGCCAATGGCGGCCACGATTCTATCTATTCTCGAAGTCAGCAAACTCTTGACTTCTCCAATGTACTTGGTCCGGTCGGTGCCGCCGCAGGCCATGTTATATTGCGGGACGCTTTGAGTCTTGGGATAAGTAACCAGGCCGGCCCGGTCGCCCAGGGTGTGCGGATCCAACATGGTGTTGAATATCGTCAAAGCGGCTTTGGCCGAGTCAATCTTGGTTTCCGACCCACCGCGCCACCTATCGCCCATACTGCCAGAGATATCCAGTACGTTGACGACGTCAACCGGGCGAGCCTCGTTGGTTTGCACTGTAGACAGAACCTTGCCATAGCCCCAAATCGTGACGTGGCCGCTGAGGTTGCCGCCGGGCGGAGGCGTCTGGTATACGCCGCCCTTTTCGTACATGGTGCGCGCGCCGGAATAGGAAAGCGGGATGGAGGTGACAATGTTATTCACCACCGGCGTGAGAGGTGTGACATCCGTGCTCAACGCCACACGCACGCGCCAGCCGGGCATGATCTCAAGACCGGGAGCAATCGTCGGGCAGGTGCCCATAATCTGCCCGCCCGGCTGAGAAGGATCTGCGCCGTTATCTATACTGACCGTAACCGCGACGTCGTTGGGATTGGTCAGCAACAATGAGCGCTTGGCGGCGTCTACAATGTTATTGCATCTTTGCTCCACAGCGGCCGCGCTGTCGCCGACGGGGGGGTTGACCATGGCGTAGCGCAAAGCCTCGCGCGTCGCATTGGACGATTCATTGTAGATGGCAATGATTCGGCCAAAGTCTATGATCCCCAAAATCAATAGCAATAGTACTGGCAAGACCAGCGCAAACTCGATCAGGCCTTGACCAGATGACCTGTGTTGGACAATTATCTTTTTCATTTTTAGCCTCCTATAACACTTGATTTACGCCTGTACCAGGCCCCGCTTAATAGTTTGGTGTGCGCCCCTGATTGGGCTATCTGGGGTTTAGTATATCACATAAAAATCCGCTCGTGTGACTTTTGGTACAAAAGTACCATATTTAAAGTACAAAAGTACCACTGCACTGGCAAAAAAAACGGCGGATTTAAAAAATCCACCGGGCATGGAAAAAAGACCAGCGCCGCGTTATTCAGTGATCCATTTTTCCACGTCGCGTTTCCACTCGACCAGTTCGTCCTGGCGGAAAAACAGGTTGATTTCAAACGCGGCCGTGTCTGGTCCATCCGAAGCGTGCACCAGGTTGCGGCCAATGTCAATCGCAAAATCGGCGCGCAACGTCCCCGGCTCGGCTTGAACAGGGTTGGTGCTGCCCACCGTCTTGCGTACCAACTCTATGGCCGATTTGCCCTCCCACACCATCACCACTACCGGCGCCGAGGTGATGTATTGAACCAGCTTTTCATAGAATGGCTTGCCTTTGTGCACGGCATAATGCCGGCTCGCCAGGTCGGGCATGATTTGCATAAATTTCATTCCAACCAATCCAAGCCCACGCCGTTCCAGCCGGTTAATGACCTCGCCTATCAGGCCGCGCTGTACTCCATCAGGTTTTACAATGACCAGGGTGCGTTCCATGGAAATATTTTGCTCCTTTATGATCTAATTTCAGTCTAATTTCTGGGAACCCTTTAGGGGCGTGGAAAAAATAAACTGTCCCAAAATTCCCGTAGGAGGTCGCGCCTGGAAGGCGCTCCTACGCGGCGACATTGGAACAATTATTTTCTTCCGCGTCCCTTAGGGCGAAACGGGCGCCTGGGTAGGCTGGGGTTCGATGCCATACGGCAACTTGGGCGGCTGCGTGATGTTGAAGCGCGTGAACATGTACTGCAGCGTCACCGAC